>NZ_AP014637.1:2430000-2740000 GCF_000829415.1 Pseudomonas sp. StFLB209
GCTGGTTCATCGACTGGATGGCCGAGACCGTACGGGTGATGCTTTCCAGCGAAACCCCTGCGCGGCGGGTCAGCTCCACGCTGCTGCCGGTCAGGCTCAGACCGCTGTCGATGATGCTCGACACCTGCGCAGTACCGTTTTGCAGGCTGGCAATCAGCGCTTCAATTTCTTCGGTGGACTTCTGGGTGCGTTGCGCCAGGCTGCGCACCTCATCGGCCACCACGGCAAAGCCGCGCCCGGCCTCGCCCGCCCGCGCCGCTTCAATGGCGGCGTTGAGGGCCAGCAGGTTGGTTTGTTCGGCCACCGACTTGATCACGTCCAGCACGCTGCCGATCTTGTCGCTTTCCTGCTTGAGGTCACTCATCGCCTGAGTCGAGTTGCCCATGGCCGAGGCCAGGCGTTCGATTTGTTGAATCGCCTCGTTGACCACCTTGTCGCCTTCGCGTGCCTGCAGGTCAGCCGCCTTGGCCGCTTCGGAGGCTTCTTCGGCGTTGCGCGCCACTTCTTGTACCGTCGCGGTCATCTCGTGCATGGCCGTCGCCACCTGGTCGGTTTCGACCTTCTGGCTGTTGACCCCGGCGCTGGTCTGCTCGGTCACCGCTGACAGCTCTTCGGCGGCGCTGGCAATCTGGGTCACACCGTCACGGATACCGCCGACCAGATCACGCAGGTTGAGGGTCATGCGCTGGATGCTGGCTTGCAGTTTGCCGAGTTCGTCGCCACGATCGATTTTCAGGTCATGGCTCAGATCGCCGGAGGCGACACGCTCGACCACCTTGAGAGTGTCCTCAAGTGGTTTGGTGATTTGCCGGGTGATGATCCAGGCGGCCAGAATGCTGAGCAGCACCGCCACCAGAGTTGCCAGGCTGATCGTCACCAGCGCCTTTTGACTTTCCGCATCGCGGCTGGCTTTCTGGTTCTGAATCAGTTCATCACTGGTTTTGACCAGCGTCTCGCCCAGTGGCGTCATCCGCTCAAGCGCTGCGTTGGCTGCGCCATGTGCATCGCGGTACTGACCGACAGCGGCGCGGTAGCCTTTGAGGCCTTCCTGTGCCGCTTGCAGGGTGGGCAGGAACGATGCAGGAATGTCGCCAGCCAGGCTGTTGATGCCGACCATGGCCTCATCAATGGCCGCGTTGGCGTTCTTTTCGAATTCGGCCCTGCCGCTATAGGTATAACCACGTACCTGAAAACGCGCCTGCTGCAGCAGCTTGCTGACCCCGACAATATTGTTGAAGGCCAGAATATCGTCGCCCTTGAGCAACTCAGCTTCGAGTTTGCCAATTTCGGCCACGGCTTTATCGGCACTGTCGCCCATCAAACTACGCGTACCTTCACGGGTCGTAATGGCACGGCTCATGTCTGTGAACGCCTGGCGATAATCACTGGCGGCCTTGATCTGGGTCTCCAGGCGGCGGTGATTTTCTGGCGTCCTGATCATGCTCTTGGCGACCAGCAATCCTGCATCGAGTCGGTCCAGGGCATCGCTGACATTTTTCGCCGCTTCAGGGCTGACCCTGGCTTCATATTGCTGACGCAGGATGCGCAGTTCGAGGGTCTGCTGGTTGACGTCATTGATTGCGGCAACCCGATCGCTGCGGGCGATCAGGGACTGGATGCTGCTCCAGCCGACGCTGCTGATTGCCAGTGCCATCAATACAACCAGACTAAACCCTATAGTCAGCTTCAGGCGAACACTGGCGTTAGCGAGACTTTCAGTAAACCAGCGAGGCATGGCGGCTCCTTGTAGGATGTATCAACGCGAAACGTCCTACTGCATCGGCCTGTGTTGTTAAAACTGAAGCGTTCAGTCAGCAAAATGACAGTTGGCAGCGTCTTAAAACAGGCGCGCCAGCAAAGCCGTCACGGCGGTCTCGACGCGCAGGATGCGCTCGCCCAGTTGCACCGGTTGCAGGCCGGCCTTGCCCAGCAGTTCGACTTCGTAGGGGATCCAGCCGCCTTCGGGGCCGATAGCCAGTGTGACCGGTCCGCTCACAGCCCGCGGGCAGGCGGGGAAGTCGCCGGGGTGACCGGTCAGGCCCAGGGTGTCTTGCGCAATCGCGGGCAGGCGGTCTTCGACAAACGGCTTGAAGCGCTTTTCGATCAACACCTCAGGCAGAACGCTGTCGCGGGCCTGTTCCAGACCGAGAATCAGATTCTCGCGGATGCTCGCCGGTTGCAGGAACGGTGTCTGCCAGAAACTCTTCTCTACCCGGTAGCTGTTGACCAGAATCAGCCGTGGCACACCCATGGTGGCCACGGTCTGGAACACCCGACGGAGCATTTTCGGTCGTGGCACGGCCAGTATCAGGGTCAGCGGCAGCTTGGCCGGTGGTGCGCTGTGCAGGCTCACCTGCAGCTCGGCTTCACGCGGCTCCAGGCGCAGCACCTCGGCCTGGCCCAGCAGGCCGTCAATGCGGCCGACCCGCAGGGTGTCGCCGACCTCGACGCGCTGCACCTCCTGCATATGCCGCAGGCGGCGATCACGCAGGATCACCCGGTCGGCCGCGATAAAGTCGGCCTCCTCAAGCAACAGCAGGTTCACGACAGCGGTGCTGGCGGCTGATCGGGCTTGGGATCCTCAGGGTGTTCGCCGCGCTTGCTGATCATGCCGCTGCACAGCACGCCGAGCTCGAACAGCAGCCACATCGGCACGGCCAGCAAGGTCTGGGAGAAGATGTCCGGTGGGGTCAGGATCATACCGACCACGAAGCAGCCGATGATCACGTACGGGCGAATCTTCTTCAGGTACGCCACATCGACCACGCCAATCCACACCAGCAGCACTACGGCCACCGGAATCTCGAAGGCCACGCCGAAGGCGAAGAACAGGGTCATGACAAAGTCCAGATAACTGGCGATGTCAGTCATCATCGACACGCCTTCAGGTGTCACGCTGGCGAAGAAGTGGAAAATCAGCGGGAACACCAGAAAGTAGGCGAACGCCATGCCGGCATAGAACAGGATGATGCTGGAAACCAGCAGCGGAACCGCAATGCGTTTTTCATGCTTGTACAGGCCCGGCGCAATGAAGCCCCACACCTGATGCAGGATGATCGGCATCGAGGCGAACAGGGCAACCATCATGGTCAGCTTGAACGGCGTCAGGAACGGCGAGGCCACATCAGTGGCGATCATCGTCGCGCCTTCGGGCAAGTAGGCGCGCAGCGGGGCCGAAACCAGGGTGTAGATCTTCTGGGCGAAATAGAACAGGCAGGCGAACACCAGAAAAACGGCCGCCACGCAACGCAGCAGGCGGGTCCGCAGTTCGGTCAGGTGCGAGACCAGCGGCATCGGCTGGTCGTTTTCCGGGATTTCAGCGCTCATGGGGCTCGCGGCGGCAATGACGAATCAGAAGGGCTGGCCGGTTGGGCGACGGGCACGGCAGTGACCAGCGGTTTTGGCTGTTTTTCCAGGCTCAGACGCGGCTTTTCCGGGGCGTTGGCCACGGCCGGCTGCGGTTGTGGTTCAGGTTGCAGCTCGATGGGCTGCGGGTCCGGTTCGGCGGCCGAGGCATCACGGTTCAGAACCTCTTCCTGCAATGGCGAGAAGATCTTGCGGGCCTCTTCTTCCAGCGACAGGATGTGCTCGTTATGCAGTTGTCGACGGATTTCGTCGGCACCGATCTCGCGCTCCACTTCCTGCTTGATGGCGTTGAAGCTGCGCCGCAGGCGCCCGATCCATAGGCCGGCGGTGCGTGCGGCACCTGGCAGACGCTCGGGGCCGAGCACCAGCAGGGCAACCAGGCCGACCAGCAGCAGTTCGGAAAAGCTGATACCGAACATGAATCAGACCTGGTCCTTGCGCTGCGGCTCTGGAACCCTTTGGGCCTGGGCATCAATGGTGTGCGGCTGGGTCGGCTGAGCCGGTTGTGGCGCGGCCTGAGACTGCTGCGGCTGAGCCGTTGCATCGGGTGCAGCCTGTTTTTCGTCGTCGTTCATGGCTTTGCGAAAGCCCTTGATCGATTCGCCGACGTCAGTGCCGAGGTTTTTCAGCTTCTTGGTGCCGAACACCAGGACGACGACGATCAGAATGACGAGCCAGTGTTTCCAGTCAAAAATACCCATTACAGCAATCCTCTTGAAGTTTCAGGCGTGCGCCCAGGCCTTAACCTTGCGTGCGCGCAGCTTTTTCCGCGTGGCCGGACAGCCCGAAACGGCGATCCAGTTCGTCGAGCACGGCCTGCGGATGCTGACCCAGGGCCGCCAGCATGACCATGCTGTGGAACCACAGATCGGCGGTTTCATAAATGACATCGCTGCAGTCACCGCTGACAGCGGCGTCCTTGGCAGCGATGATGGTTTCGACCGACTCTTCGCCGACTTTCTCCAGGATCTTGTTCAGACCCTTGTGATACAGGCTGGCGACATAGGAGCTGTCAGCAGCCGCGCCTTTGCGCGACTCCAGTACTTCGGCCAGACGGGCCAGGGTGTCGGTCATGTTCAGTGTCCTGAGTGGTAGATGGCGTCCGGGTCTTTGAGGACCGGATCGACGGTCTTCCAGTCGCCGTTTTCGAACACGCGGTAGAAGCAGCTTTGCCGGCCAGTGTGGCAGGCAATGCCGCCCAGTTGCTCGACCATCAGGATAATGACGTCGGCATCGCAGTCCAGACGCAGCTCGTGCAACTTCTGCACATGGCCCGATTCCTCGCCCTTGCGCCACAGTTTGCCACGCGAACGTGACCAGTATATGGCACGGTTTTCGGCGGCCGTCAGCGCCAGCGATTCGCGGTTCATCCAGGCCATCATCAATACCCGACCGGTCTTGTGGTCCTGAGCGATTGCAGGCACCAGACCGTCGCTGTTCCAGTGAATCTCGTCCAGCCAGTCTTTCATAACTTCTCCGCTGCCGGGGGTCGCTGCCCGGCGGATTGAACAGTGTGCCAGCGCCACGCGCTGCTGGCTATCGACGAACGATCAGATACAGTCCTGCGGCCAGCATGATGCCTGCCGGTATGCCGGTCAGCCCCGGCAGCGCAGTCCCCGCGGCGGTCAGCGCCCAACTCTGGATCGCACCGCCGGTCAGCAGTGCCGCGCCGAGCAGGCGCAGGGCACGGCTGTCGCCGCGCTCACGGCCCGGTGGCGGTGGATCGTTGGCATGCGGCCTGGACAGGCGCTCCAGCAGGTCGCGGGTCATGCCGGCGATGTGTGGCAACTGCTCGACCTGCGATTGCAGGTTGCCCAACAGGGTTTTGGGGCTGACCCGCTCGCGCATCCAGCGCTCAAGGAACGGCTGGGCAGTGCTCCACAGGTCCAGGTCCGGGTACAGCTGGCGACCCAGGCCTTCGATGTTCAACAGGGTTTTCTGCAGCAGCACCAGTTGCGGCTGCACTTCCATGTTGAAGCGCCGTGCGGTCTGGAACAGACGCATCAGCACCTGACCGAACGAGATGTCCTTGAGCGGTTTTTCGAAGATCGGTTCGCAAACGGTACGGATCGCGGCCTCGAATTCATTGAGTTTGGTCTCTGCCGGTACCCAGCCTGAATCGATGTGCAGTTGTGCGACGCGGCGATAGTCGCGCTTGAAGAAGGCGAACAGGTTGCGCGCCAGATAGTCCTGGTCTTCCGGGGTCAGGCTGCCGACGATGCCGCAGTCGATGGCGATGTATTGCGGGCTCCAGGGGGTGACGGTGCTGACGAAGATATTGCCGGGATGCATGTCGGCATGGAAGAAACTGTCGCGGAATACCTGAGTGAAGAAGATCTCCACGCCGCGTTCGGCGAGCATCTTCATGTCGGTGCGCTGATCGGCCAGGGTCGCCAGGTCGGTGACCTGAATGCCGTAGATGCGCTCCATCACCAGTACTTTCGGGCGGCACCAGTCCCAGTACACCTGCGGCACATAAAGCAGTTGCGAGCCTTCGAAGTTGCGCCGCAACTGACTGGCGTTGGCCGCTTCGCGTAGCAGGTCGAGTTCGTCGTAAATGGTTTTTTCGTAATCGTTGACCACTTGCACCGGGTGCAGCAGGCGCGCGTCGGCCGATACCCGTTCGGCAACACGGGCGAGCAGGAACAGCCAGGCCATGTCTTGGGTGATGACCGGCTTCAGGCCCGGGCGCACGACCTTGACCACCACTTCTTCGCCACTTTTCAGGCGTGCAGCATGCACCTGGGCGACCGAGGCCGAGGCCAGCGGTTCGACATCGAAGCGGCTGAACACTTCGCTGATCCGCGCGCCGAGTTGCTCTTCGATGAGCTGGACCGACAGCTTCGGGTCGAACGGCGGGACCCGGTCCTGAAGCAGCATCAGTTCGTCGGCAATGTCTTCGGGCAGCAGGTCGCGGCGGGTCGAGAGCAGCTGGCCGAACTTGATGAAAATCGGCCCGAGATCCTGCAGGGCAAGGCGCAGACGTTCGCCCCGGCTCAAGGGCGAGGGTTTGCGCGGCAACCAGCGCCATGGCAGGACGAAGCGTACTGCCAGCAGCCACCAAGGCAGCGGCAGGCCAAACAACAGGTCATCGAGGCGGTAGCGGATTACGACACGCTGGATGCGCAACAGGCGGCGGACGGCAAGCAACTTCATGCGTTATCGCTATCGCTGGGGGTCAATGATTGAGAGAGACGGGCTACCCGTACTTCAAGACGTTCCAGATCAAGCTTGATCCGGTCCAGTTCATTGAAGTGCGCTTCGGCTTCATGCTTGCCGACCAGGGTACGTGATTCTTCACTCAGGTAATCGGCCAGATTCTGGCCCAGGCTTGCCAGGCTACTGCGGGTCCAGCGGGCGCGGCTGCGCAGCTGGCTGCCCAGTACCTGGCTGGCGACCGGTCCGAGCCAGCGTGACAGCTCGTACTCCCAGTCCAGTTCCAGGTCCTGAAGAATGCCGGCCAGCTCCAGCAGGATGCCGCTGTCGCCATCAAGCTCGACATTCGGGCCATGCAGCACGGCGCTCTTGTCCTGGCTCAAGGCCAGGCGCAACAGGCTCGCGGCCGGGGCGCGCAAGGTGCAGTCGGCGGGCGCCGCCCATTGCGAGGCCAGCAGCAAACCTTGGTCGCTTGGCAGAATGAACAGTTGCAGCGCCGGGTCGCGGCAGTCCACGGCAATCACCGTGCCGCTCAGCGCACCCAGGCGTGGCAACGCGGTGCTGTCCATGCGCAGCACCCGGTTGATGCCGTGTTCGGCACTGGCCAGCAAGCCTCGCAGCAGCATCAGGGCTTGATGCCCCGGTGCAGGGCAACGACCCCGGAAGTCATGTTGTGATAGGTCACGCGGTCGAAACCGGCGTCGACCATCATCGACTTGAGGGTTTCCTGATCGGGGTGCATGCGGATCGACTCGGCCAGATAGCGGTAGCTTTCCGAATCATTGGTCACCAGCTTGCCCATCACCGGCATGAACGCGAAGGAATAGGCGTCGTAGGCCTTGGACATCAGCTTGTTGGTCGGTTTGGAGAACTCCAGGACCAACAGACGACCGCCAGGTTTGAGCACGCGCAGCATTGAACGCAGTGCATCTTCCTTGCGGGTCACGTTGCGCAGGCCGAAGGCAATGGTCACGCAATCGAAGTGATTATCCGGAAACGGCAGCTTCTCGGCGTCAGCCTGGACGAACTCGATATTGCCCGACACGCCTTTGTCCAGCAGGCGATCACGGCCTACCTTGAGCATCGAGGCATTGATGTCGGCCAGCACCACCTGACCGGTGGGGCCGACCAGCTGCGAGAACTTGCGCGCCAGATCGCCGGTGCCGCCGGCGATATCCAGCACCCGGTTGCCCGGACGCACACCGGACAGCTCGATGGTGAAGCGCTTCCACAGCCTGTGCATGCCACCGGACAGCAGGTCGTTCATCAGGTCGTACTTGGCGGCCACCGAGTGGAAAACCTCAGCGACTTTTTCAGCCTTCTGGCTTTGCGGCACGTTCTGGTAGCCGAAATGGGTGGTGGGTTCGGCATCGCTGTCTTTGCGCTGATCGGTCATATCGCTGTCACCGGAATAGAATGCGCTCCATTCTAATCATCACGACTGACTTTGTCTTGACGGGGCGCATGGCCGACATGCTGCGCTGCTATAGTGGCGCGACAACTGGCCCCGCAAACAAGGAACATTGGTATGTCGAAGATTCTTGTCGAACGCTCCCACGCCCTGGGCCTGGAACAGGCCCGCACCAAGGCCGAGCACCTGGTGCAAAAAATCAGCAGCAAGTACGGCCTGGAGCACAAATGGGACGGCGACAGCGTGGCCCTGCATGGCAAGGGTGCCAAAGGCCGCCTCGACGTCGGTGAAGAACTGGTGCGCATTGTCATCGAGCTGAGCTTTTTCCTGTCGCCGATGAGCGGCGCGATCCAGAGCGAGATCGAACGCATCCTCGACCGCGAACTCGCCGCTTGAGAACAGCCCGTAGGAGCAGCTTTAGCAGCGAAGGCTTCGCAGCTAAAGCTGCTCCTACCTGCTTGTGGCGGCTTCTAGGGTGTGCTTTCTAATTTTTCTGCCTACCTTGAACCTCATATTTGCGAAGGATGTTCTCTTCAACCATTCGAGCGTGAGGTGAACCATGGTCAAGGCCACTCTGAAAAAGAAAGTCGAAATCGAAACCGAGCAGGACAGCACGCTTGCCGAAGTGCGGCGCTACGCCCGCAAGATCTGGCTGGCGGGCCTGGGGGCCTATACCAAGGCCAACCAGGAAGGCTCCGAGTACGTCAAGGAGCTGATCCGCACCGGTGAGCGTGCCGAAAAGGACGCCAAGAAGGTGGTCGACGAGAAAATCGACGCCGCCAACAGCGAGATCGATTCGCTCAAAGGCGAGGTTTCTGGCGTCAAAGGCCGCGTCGAGGCGCAACTGGACAAGATCGAAACTGCGTTCGATCGTCGCGTCGCCAGAGGCCTGAATCGTATCGGCATCCCCTCCCGGCATGACGTCGAGACACTGTCTGCTAAGCTCGATGAACTGACGGCATTGCTGGAACGTGTCGGGCCCAAAAAGCTTGAGCGCCATGAGCCTAAACAGCTGGAGCGTATCGAGTCGGATCACTGAAGGAGAGCGGGATGGCTGGCAAGAAAAAAACCGAGAAACAAAGCAGCTCCTGGATCGGCGAGATCGAGAAGTACTCACGCCAGATCTGGCTGGCTGGTTTGGGGGCTTACTCCAAGGTCAGCAATGACGGCAGTAAGCTTTTCGAAACATTGGTCAAAGATGGCGAGAAGGCCGAGCAAGAGAGCAAGGTCGACGCCGACAAGAAGCTTGAAGAGGTTAAAAGCGGGGTCAGGGCCGGAAAATCCCGTGTCGGGGATGTGAAGGACCTGGCGCTGGGCAAGTGGAGTGAACTGGAGGGCGCATTCGACAAGCGCCTCAACAGTGCCATTTCACGCCTGGGCGTACCGAGCCGGTTGGAGGTGCAGACCTTGCACGACAAGGTCGATCAGCTGACCCGCCAGATTGAGCAACTGACCGGTGACAAGGTCAAGGCGATCTCTGCCGCCAAGCCTGCCCCGCGTAGCACGGCCAAGCCATTGGTCAAGGCGGCTGCCAGCACTGTAGCCAAGGCGGCAGACAAGGTCGCCAGCAAGGCCACTGCCGCTAAACCCGCGGTGAAAAAGGCCGCGGCCAAGCCGGTCGAGGCGGCCAGCAAAGCCGCTTCGAGCACCGCCAGCAAAGCCAGGTCGGTTGCCGAGTCAGCGGATAAGCCGGCTGACAAGAAACCGTCAGCTGCCAAGCCTGCGGCAGCCAAGAAGCCTGCGGCAGCGAAAAAACCGGCCGCACGCAAGCCGGCAGCCAAGGCCGCTGACAAACCTGCCGCGCAACCAGAGAGCGGCTCCGGTGGCGCAGCAGCGCCTCAGGCTTCGGGGGCTGCGGCGCCCAACGCCCCGGCACCGGCCAATCCGTCTTCCTGACGATCACGGCTTTGTGCTGATCAGTTAAGGCTGGCGAGATTTGTGGGAGCGAGCTTGCTCGCTCCCACAGGGTAGCGGCAAGGCAGTGAAACCTATCTGCCTTGCTTGTCCTGCCTTGACGGTGCGGCATTACGGCCATGGCCCGATTTGCCGTGACAGATCGGGCATGCCTGGCTCAGCGCTCCAGATAATGCAGTGCCAGTTGTTCGACGCTTTGCCGTGATACCGGTACCAGGTGCGGCGCGACCAGCATCATGATCTGGTAGACCACGACCCGGACTTCGCCGTCGCGTCCGAGAATGCGTTGGTAATCCAGTGAAAACAGCAGGGTCAGGGTGATCTGCTCCACCAGGTTACCCAGTGCCTGGGTTTCGCTGACCAACTGTCCCTCTGACTTTAGACGGGCCAGCAACGATGCCAGGGTGCGTTTGAGTGCGTTGAGCAGATGTCGGATACCACGCCCCAGCTTGGGCAGCCGGCCTGCCAGGTTGGACAGGTCCTGGAACAGAAAACGGTAATGCGCCAGACGCTCAACGATCAGGTGCAGAAACAGCCAGTAGTCTTCGGCGCCCAGCCTTGCCTCGGCGGGCGGATCGAGCAGCGGGGCAAGTTCGCCCTGGAATCGCTCGAACAGGCCAAGCACCAGCGGCTCCTTGCCATGAAAGTGGTAATACAGATTGCCAGGGCTGATCCCCAGCTCATTGGCGATTTCCAGCGTCGAGACATTGGGTTCGCCTTGTTGGTTGAACAGCTCCAGAGCACATTCGAGGATTCGGTCGCGGGTTTTCATCCGGTCTTCTTGAAGGTTTGGGCGAGGTAGTGTTCAGCGCACACGGACGTAGGTTCCCGGTGCAGCTTCCATCGGCGGGTAGTTCTCGTTGCCCAGCGTCATACGGGTTTCACGCTGGGTGCCTGCGCGTTCCTGGATCCAGGCCAGCCAGGTCGGCCACCAACTGCCATCCTGCTGTCTGGCGTCGTAATACCAGGCACGCGGGTCGCTGGTGAGTTCGCCACTTTCGACGAAGCTGGATTTCGGATTTCCCGGCGGGTTGAGAATGCTCTGCACATGACCGCTGCTGGACAGTACGAAGCGCCGCTCGCCGCCGAGCAGCATGGTCGAGCGATAGACCGAGTCCCAAGGCGTGATGTGATCGTTGATGCCTGCCACGCTGAAGCAGTCTACCGTGACCTTCTGCAGGTCGATGGGCGTGCCGCAGACCTCCAGCCCGCCGGGATGATTGAGCGGGTTGTGTTTGAAAAAATCCAGCAGGTCGCCGTGCAGGGCGGCGGGCAATCGGGTGGTGTCGTTGTTCCAGTAGAGGATGTCGAACGGTGGCGGAGCCTTGCCCAACAGGTAGTTATTGATCCAGTAATGCCAGATCAGGTCATTGGGGCGCATCCAGGCGAACACCCGGTTGATCTCGCTGCCCTCAAGCACGCCGCGCTGATAAGAGCGCCGCTTGGCCGCTTCGAGGGTTTCTTCGTCGATAAACAGGGTGGCCGGGCTTTCGATCTGGCTGTCGAGCAGGCTGACCATATAAGTGGCGCTGGCGACCCGCCGCATCTGGCGCTTGGCCTGCAAATGACCCTGTAGCGCGGCGATGGTCAGACCACCGGCGCAGGCACCGACCAGATTGACCTCACGGGCACCGGTGATGGCGCGGCAGACATTCATCGCCTGTTCGGCGGCCTCGACATAGCTGGACAGCCCCCATTCACGATGGCGCACATCAGGATTGCGCCAACTGATGACGAAGGTTTGCAGGCCGTTCTTGAGGGCGTACTGCACAAAGCTGTTGGTCGGGCTCAGGTCGAAGACATAGAACTTGTTGATTTGCGGCGGCACGATGAGCAGCGGCCGGGTGTATTGCTTTTCGCTCATCGGCTTGTACTGGATCAGCTCCAGCAGCTCATTACGATAGACCACCGAGCCTGCCGTGGTGGCCAGGGTGCGGCCGATTTCGAAGGCGTCCTTGGTGGTCTGGCTGGGCAGGCCGTTGTTGTGCAGCAGGTCGTTGGCCATATGGCTCAGGCCCTTGACCAGGCTGTTGCCACCGGAGTTGAACAGCTCTTTGATCGCCAAGGGGTTGAGCAGCGTATTGGACGGCGACAGCGCGTCGTTGATCAGGCTGAACATGAAATGCGCCCTGGCGCGGTCGTCGCCGGTCAGGTCGCTTTCGTCGATCCAGTGTCTGACCTGATGCTGCCAGCTCAGGTAAGCCTGCAAGCCGCGCCGGTACAGCGGGTTGAGGCTCCAGGTCGGATCAGCGAAGCGGCTGTCACGCGGGTTGAGCTGGTGCGGCGTTTCACCCAGCAAGACCCGGCCGAGCTGATTGCCCAGCGCCAAGGCATGCCGGGCGGTGCGAAATGGGTGGCGCCAGCCTTGGGCGGCGACACTGCGCAGGGTGGACATCAGGTCCCGGCCGCGCATGCCCATGATCGCGCTTTGTGCGTTGATGAAGGTCGCCGGGGTGGTCTCGGCGCTCTTCGCTGGTTTTTCTCGCATGAGGGCAACACTCCTTCGTCAAGCCATCAATGAATGTCAGGGCGCAGGCAGGGCTGCGCCGTTCTGCGCGGTTCGACGGTCCTGTCAGGTCGCGCGGGTACAACGGATCAGCAATGAGGGCAGTTCTAAAACCAACTGCTGGCCGGCGCCTGCTGCGCTGACGGCCTTGCTTGCGTTTTCAGGGCCGCCCTTGATCGTGCAGGGCGTCTGCAGGCCAGGTTCAATGCGCATTGGGTGTGGGATGCGGGTGCATGACCGCACGCTGACGTTCCTGCTGCAGAAAACTCATGATGATGGGCGCTACGGCTTCGGCCCGGGTGATCAGGAACAAATGACCGTCATCAATTATGTGTAGCTGGGCATTGGGTATCCGCCAGGCCAACAGGCGCATATTTATCAGTGGGATCAGCGGGTCATCATCGCCAGCGAGTACCAGGGTCGGCTGACGGATCTTGTGCAGCCAATGGATGCTGGTCCAGCCCATGCCGGCGAACAGTTGCCAGTAGTAACCCAACTTGCCTGACGAACGGACCTTGGCTGCATGATTGGCCGCCAGATGCGGGTCACGGCGAAACGCGCCGCCGTAGATTTCCGGGGCAATGCGGATCACGTGGGATGGCTGGATGTAGCGGCGTGGGCTGGCCATCAGCATCAGCACCCGCGGCTTGCCTGGCACCATCGCCATGCCGGCTGCTGTGGCTGCCAGCACCAGCTTTTTGCAGCGTTCGGGGTAGTCGTGGGCAAACTGCTGGGCCAGCGCGCCGCCCCAGGACACGCCGATGACGTTGACCTGGCCATAATCAAGGTAGTCGAGCATGCGCGCCGCCAGCTTCGCCAGGCCTGGAAAGCGGTACGGGCGGTTGGGCGTCGAAGAGCCGCCGACCCCCGGCACATCGAAGGCAATCACCTCCATGTCCGGGTCCAGCGCTTCGACAAACGGAAACACCAGTTCCAGGTTGGCCCCGATGCCATTGAAGATCAGCAGCGGAGCCATATGGCTCTTGCCGGATCTGACGGCCGTCCGGATGGTGTGGCCGTCCAGGTCGATGGAGCGAAATACAAACGGTTGCGGCATGCCGGAGCCCTGTTGGTTAATACATCTGGAAAGATGTCCTGCGCCTTTCCCAGACCGACCGAGGCGTGGCCTCTGGCGTGCGACTGATCATTTATTGCGCAATGGCAGCTACCGGCCAGGATCCCTGGCTCCGGTAGTCTTGCCTTTACCAAGTCTAGCGCTCGTGAACATAAGTGCCCGGCGAGGCTTCTGCGGCTGGATAAGCCTTGTTGCCCAGGCTGGCGGGTGACTTTTTCAGCTCGCCGGAGCGCTCGGTCAACCAGCTCTGCCAGTGCAGCCACCACGAATCGGTGTGCTTGGTGCCGTTTTCCTGCCAGGCGATCGGGTCGAGCGGCAGTTCTTCGTTGGTCATGTAGCGGGCCTTGGGGTTGCCCGGCGGGTTGAGAATGCTCTGGATATGGCCGCTGCTCGACAGCACGAACTCGGTCTTGCCGCCAAACAGCCGCGCCGAGCGGTAGCACGCCTGCCATGGGGTGATGTGGTCGTTGGTGCCTGCCAGGCAGAAGATGTCGTTGGTCACCTGCTTGAGGTCGATTGCCGTGCCGCACACTTCCAGTGCATTGGGGCGGGTGAACGGGTTGTTCTTGAACATCTCGATCAGGTCGCCATGGAACGCCGCAGGCAGCCGCGTGGTGTCGTTGTTCCAGAACAGGATGTCGAAGGCCGGTGGCTCGTTGCCCAGCAGGTAGTTGTTGACCCAGTAGTTCCAGATCAGGTCATTGGGGCGCATCCAGGCGAAGACCTTGGCCATGTCGCGGCCTTCCAGTACCCCGGACTGATACGAGTGGCGCTTGGCCGCTTCCAGGGTCTGCTCGTCGACGAACAGCGCCACTTCGTTCTCCAGGGTGGTGTCGAGCACGCTGACCATCAAGGTCATGGCGTTGATCTTGCGCTCGTTCAGCGCTGCATAGTGGCCCAGCAGCGCGGTGCAGGTGATGCCGCCCGAGCAGGCGCCAAGCACGTTGACGTCCGGGCTGCCGGTGATTGCCGAGACCACGTCGATGGCTTCTTTGAGCGCTTCGATATAGGTCGAAAGCCCCCACTCGCGCTGAGCCTTGGTCGGGTTGCGCCAGCTGATGATGAAGGTCTGCACCTTGCTGCCCAGGCAGAAGCGCGCCAGGCTTTTTTCCGGGCTCAGGTCGAAGACGTAGAACTTGTTGATCTGTGGCGGGATTACCAGCAGCGGGCGTTCATGGGTCTGCTCGGTGGCCGGCTTGTACTGGATCAGTTCCAGCACGTCATTGCGAAATACCACTGCGCCTTCGCTGGTGCCCAGGTTCTTGCCGACCTCAAAGGCGTCCATGTTGACCTGGCTGGGCATGCCGCCGTTATGCACCATGTCCTTGGCCAGATGCGACAGGCCATCAAGCAGGCTCTTGCCGCCGGTTTCGAAGAAACGCTTGACCGCTGCCGGGTTGGCCGCCGTATTGGTCGGCGCCATGGCTTCGGTCATCAGGTTGATGACGAAATGCCCGCGGCTGATGTCCTGCGGGGTCAGGCTGCTGCCGTCGAGCCAATCATGCAGCTCTTTGCGCCAGGCCAGATACACCTGCAAATAGCGGCGATACAGCGGGTTCTGACTCCAGGCCGGGTCCTGAAACCGACGATCGTCAGCGGCCGGTTGCAGGCCCGAGCGGCCAATGACGACGTTTTTAAGCTCCAGCCCCAGATGTGCGACATGTTTGAGGCTGTGGATCGGTTGCCTGAGCGCCAGGCGCATGACCATGCGCGCGGTGGTCAGTAAGTCCTTGCGGCGCAAGCCCACAACCGGGTTCAGGCCCAGTGTGTGTTCAGAAGCCTGGCGCGGCAGGTCATCGTTGTTCTTGCTACTCATCTACGACGCTCCGTTGTCCTGAGGCGAGTACCGGTTTTCCTTTGAGCAGTGGCTCTGGAAGAGTCGGTACTACTGCTCGTGTGACCGATGATGGCTGTTCGGGCACCGCTAAAAACGACCTGCGTTGTCATCGCTGCGTTAAAAACAGGCTCAGCATGCTCATTTACAACCCGTAAAGTCGTGCGCTTTGCCTGTTTTTACCTTGCGCTGACTGCCTCGCCTACGTTTTTAGAGGCGCCCTGGTATGCCGATTCCCGATGGGCATGCCGAATGACAGGCAGGGCGTCTGAACTGCGGCGCTGCGTGTCACTACGTCCTGGCTCCCCATTGGGCGCCTCTAAAAACTGCCCGCGTTTTTAGAAGCACCCATTTCCCGCTGCGTCGAAACGATGCAGTGAATGTGCCGTAATCATTGGTTACGCGAGATTGCACATAGTCGCAAGCAGCACCATGTATAGGCCGCTGCGCGGCACATTCAAGCAAAACAGATTAGAAACCGCTTACTAAAACGGCAAACGGTGCAGGGAGCATAGACGCTGATTGTGAAATTGCGCGGTCAGCGAAGCGATCAGAGCATCAGACGCACGACTTGTTCGTGCGGGTCGCGGCCTTTGCCGGCTTTTTTCAGCTCTTGCAGGTAGTCATCCCACAGCGCGTTCTGGCGCTGGCCCAGCTCGAAGAGATAATCCCAGGTGAACAGGCCGCTGTCGTGGCCATCGTCGAAGGTCAGCTTGAGGGCGTACTGGCCGGCCGGCTCGACCTTGGTCAGGCCCACGCCGAGTTTGCCGAACTGCAGGATCGGCTTGCCGTGCCCCTGAACCTCGGCAGAAGGGGAGTGCACACGCAGAAACTCGGCAGGCAGATCGTACTGCTCGCCGGACGCGTATTTGAGCGTCAGGGTTTTCGACGCCTTGTGCAATTGAATGGCAGTGGGGATTTTGTTCATGGCGTCAGCTTAAGCGTGGCCGGCGGCAAGCCACAAGCGTAGGAGCGGCTTCAGCCGCGAAAAATTCGCGGTTGAAGCTTTCGCGGTTGAATGCTTCGCAGCTAAAGCTGCTCCTACAGGCTTTTACAGGATGTAGCGCGACAGGTCTTCGTCGTTGGCCAGTTCGCCCAGGTGGCTGTTGACGTAGTCGGCGTTGATCTCGATCGGCTCGGCATCCGGGCTGCTGGCCAGGTCGCCGGCGCTGAACGACAGTTCTTCGAGCAGGCGTTCGAGCAGGGTGTGCAGGCGGCGCGCACCGATGTTCTCGGTCTTCTCGTTGACCTGCCAGGCGATTTCCGCCAGGCGCTTGATGCCGTCTGGCTTGAATTCGATGTTCAGGCCTTCGGTCTTGAGCAGTTCGCGATACTGTTCGGTCAGCGAGGCGTGCGGTTCGCTGAGGATACGTTCGAAGTCTTGAGGCGACAGCGCCTTGAGTTCGACACGAATCGGCAGACGGCCCTGCAGCTCGGGCACCAGGTCGCTTGGCTTGCTCAGGTGGAACGCGCCGGAGGCGATGAACAGGATATGGTCGGTTTTGACCATGCCCAGCTTGGTGTTGACCGTGCAGCCTTCGATCAATGGCAGCAGGTCGCGCTGCACGCCTTCACGAGACACGTCGGCGCCGCCGACATTGCCGCGTTTGGCAACCTTGTCGATCTCGTCGATGAACACGATGCCGTGTTGCTCGACGGCTTCAAGGGCCTTGGCCTTGAGTTCGTCGTCGTTGACCAGACGGCCGGCTTCTTCTTCGCGGACCATCTTCAGCGCTTCTTTGACCTTGAGCTTGCGGGTCTTGCGGCGGCCCTTGCCCATGTTGGCAAACAGGCTCTGCAATTGATTGGTCATCTCTTCCATGCCTGGCGGGGCAGAGATGTCCACACCCACCGACTCGCTGACCTCGATCTCGATTTCCTTGTCGTCCAGCTGGCCTTCACGCAGGCGCTTGCGGAACAACTGGCGGGTATTGGAATCGCTGGTCGAGACCGGCTCTTCGTTGAAACCGCTACGTGCCGGTGGCAGCAAGGCATCAAGGATGCGGTCTTCGGCAGCGTCTTCAGCACGATGCCGAACCTTGATGATCTCCTGCTCGCGCAGCAGCTTCATCGCGGCATCGGCCAGGTCGCGGATGATCGACTCGACGTCACGGCCGACGTAGCCGACTTCCGTGAACTTGGTAGCTTCGACCTTGATGAACGGTGCATTGGCCAGCTTGGCCAGGCGACGGGCGATTTCGGTCTTGCCGACGCCGGTCGGGCCGATCATCAGAATGTTCTTGGGGGTGACTTCGACACGCAGTTCTTCAGGCAATTGCATGCGCCGCCAACGGTTGCGCAGGGCAATGGCGACGGCGCGCTTGGCGTCATCCTGGCCAATGATGTGGCGGTTCAGTTCGTGGACAATTTCGCGGGGAGTCATGGACATGGTGGTAATGGTCCTCAAGCGCAGGCAGGCCGTCAGGCTTGCTCGGCGAGGTCCTGCTCCTCAATGGTGATGTTGTGGTTGGTGAATACGCAAATATCGCCAGCGATGTGCAATGCGGTTTCAGCGATCTCGCGGGCCGGCAGCTCGGTTTTCTGCAGCAGCGCACGGGCAGCGGCCTGGGCGAAGGCGCCACCGGAACCCATGGCGATCAGGCCATCTTCGGGTTCGACCACGTCACCGTTGCCGGTGATGATCAGCGAGGCATCTTTGTTGGCGACGGCCAGCATCGCTTCCAGGCGGCTGAGCGAGCGATCGGTACGCCAGTCCTTGGCCAGTTCTACGGCAGCACGGATCAGGTGGCCCTGATGCTTTTCGAGCTGGGCTTCAAAACGCTCGAACAGGGTAAAGGCGTCGGCGGTGGCACCGGCGAAACCGGCGATGACCTGGCCGTGGTACAGGCGGCGCACCTTCTTGGCGTTGCCTTTCATCACGGTGTTGCCCAAGGAAACCTGGCCGTCACCGGCCATGACGACTTTGCCGTGGCGGCGGACTGAAACGATGGTGGTCAAGGGGAGAGTCTCCACGCAGCGGGGCGAAAATGCCCTGATGGAAACTGATATGGGGATGGCGAAGCCTATTTCAACCTGTCAATGCGCGTAGGACCGGCTTTAGCCGGGAACCGGTATTGTTCCCGGCTAAAGCCGGTCCTACAGCCGGTCCGGCATTTGCAGTTATTAGCTGCCGGTTCAGCGGCTCTGGCGCTGTTGTAACAGCAGGTTGCTGAAGCCGCCGCCAGCCAGTTGCTTCTGGGCGGTGGTCAACTGGTCGCGGTTGCTGAACGGGCCGACCAGTACGCGGTACCAGGTTTCTTCCTTGACCGTACCGGACTCTACGGTCGCGGTCTGGCCCAGCAGGATGATCTGCGCACGGACTTTCTCGGCATCGGCCTGCTTGCGGAACGAGCCAGCCTGCAGGAAGAAGCGGGTGACCGGTGCCGGTTTGGTTTCGGTGGTCGCCACCGGTGGCGCGGGTGGCGGCGTCAGGCCGCTCAGGGCCGCCTGGGCGCGGGCGGTGTCGATCTTCGCGGCCTGCTCCGGGGTGACCGGCGCGACTGGCGTGACCGCAGGCGCGGGCGGGGTTTTCTCCGGCACCGCCTCTTTGGGCACGATGACTTCCGACTCGGGCAGCAGAGTATAGAAGTCGTACTTGGGCTTGACCGCTGCTGGGCTCGGCGGGGTCTTGTTGGCCTCGGCGATCTTGGCTGCCGCCTTGGCCTCGGCTTTTTCGCGCTTGACCTCACTGCCACCGGGCTCAAGCTTCATCAGAAAGACAATGAAGGCGCCGACCGTCAGGCCGACAGCCAACCATACCCATCCTGGGATCGGCTTCTTCGCGGGGGCCTCGTAACGGCTGGCTCCCCGCTTGGGAGCTGCTTTCTTCTTCGCAACGGCCAACTTACATGCGCTCCAGAGTTTCCAGGCCCAGCAGTTCCAGGCCTTGCTTGAGAGTGCGTCCGGTCAGGGCGGCCAGGCGCAGGCGGCTTTGTTGTTGTTCCGGGGTTTGTGCACCCAGGATCGGGCAGTTTTCATAGAAGCTTGAGAACAGGCCCGCGAGGTCATAAACATAGGCGCAAAGCACATGCGGGGTGCCTTTTTCTGCGACGTTGTTCAGTACTTCGCCGAACTGCGCCAGGCGCGCGGCCAGTTCCTGCTCCTGTTCGGCCTCCAGGACGATCTGCCCTTGGCTGGCATCGAACGGCGCGCCGAGCTTGCGGAACACCCCGGCGATACGGGTGTAGGCGTACAGCAGGTACGGTGCAGTGTTGCCCTCGAAGCTGATCATCAGATCGAAGTTGAAGCTGTAGTCGCTGGTGCGGTGCTTGGACAGGTCGGCGTACTTCACCGAGCTGATGCCCACGGCCTTGGCGATGCTGCGCAGTTCGGCCTCGTCCAGTTCCGGGTTCTTTTCCTTGACCAGGGCATAGGCGCGCACTTCGGCTTCGTCAAGCAGGTCGATCAGTTTTACCGTGCCGCCATCGCGGGTTTTGAACGGCCGGCCGTCGGCGCCATTCATGGTGCCGAAGCCCATGTGTTCCAGTTGCATGCCCGGATGGGTGAAGCCGGCGCGGCGCGCCACTTCAAAGACTTGCTGGAAGTGCAGGGCCTGGCGCTGGTCGACGAAATACAGCACGCGGTCGGCCTGCAAGACCTTGCTGCGGTAGCGCATGGCTGCCAGGTCGGTGGTGGCGTACAGGTAACCGCCACCGGCTTTCTGCACGATCACCGGCAGTGGCGTGTCGTCAGCGGTGCGGAATTCTTCGAGGAACACACACTGCGCGCCTTCACTTTCGACCAGCAGGCCGGCGCTTTTCAGGTCGCTGACCACATTGGCCAGGTCGTCGTTGTAAGCGCTTTCACCTTTGACGTCGGCCGGGGTGAGGTTGACGTTCAGGCGGTCGTAGGTCTTCTGGCAGTGCGACAGCGAGATGTCGTTGAAACGTTGCCACAGCGCCAGGCAGTCGGCGTCGCCGGCCTGCAGCTTGACCACTAGCGAGCGGGCGCGGTCGGCGAACTCTTCAGACTCGTCGAAGCGCTGCTTGGCGGCGCGGTAAAAGTTTTCCAGGTCCGACAGTTCGTCGCTGGTGGTGGGCTTTTCCTGCAGGTAGGCCAGCAACATGCCGAACTGGGTGCCCCAGTCGCCGACGTGGTTCTGGCGAATCACGGTGTCGCCCAGGTAGCCCAGTACATTGGCTACTGCATCGCCGATGATGGTCGAGCGCAGGTGGCCGACGTGCATCTCTTTGGCGAGGTTAGGGGCGGACATGTCGACCACCACACGTTGCGCTGCACCCGCCTTGCGCACCGACAACCGTTCGTCGGAGAGTGCGGCGTCGAGGCGGCTGGCCAGCGCCTGAGTGTTCTGGAAGAAGTTCAAAAAGCCGGGGCCGGCGATCTCGACCTTGCTGATCTGCTCGTCGGCAGGCAGGGCGGCAATCAGTTTTTCGGCCAGCTCACGCGGTTTCATGCCGGCCGGCTTGGCGAGCATCATGGCAATGTTGCTGGCAAAGTCGCCGTGGGTCTTGTCCCGGGCGTTTTCAACCTGGATCGCCGGCGTCAGCCCTTGTGGCAAGACGCCCTCGGTTTCGAGTCGGGTCAGGGCTTGTTGGATCAGCTGGCGAATGGTGTCTTTCATGAGGTTCTCTTCAACAACCGCAAGCGCGGTAGCGCCTGGATGCGCGGGTGGAAAAACTGCACATTATCCGTGGCCGGGGCGGGCTTGCCAACCTTGACGCATGCCCGTGTCGGTTTCGTTTCAATACAGGTCGACCGGGTCAACGTCCAACGACCAGCGCACCTGGCGGCCACTGGGCATCTGTTCGAGGATCAGCAGCCAGCTACTGAGCAGTCGATGCAACGGTGCGCGGGCATTGGCCTGGACCAACAGTTGTGCCCGATAGCGTCCGGCGCGGCGTTCCATCGGAGCCGGAACCGGGCCAAGAAGTTCGATGCCGCCGGGATCGATTTGCTCCAGCAGTTGCTCGGCCTCGGCGCAGGCTTGATCCAGAAACAGCTCGGCCTGTCCGGGTTTGTGGGCTTCGGCGCGCAGCAGTGCCAGGTGCGAGAAGGGCGGCAGACCAGCGCCGCGGCGCTCGCTCAGGGCCTGTTCGGCAAAGGCGAAGTAGCCTTGTTCGGTCAATTGGACGAGTAGCGGATGGTCGGCCAGATGGGTCTGGATAATCACCTTGCCTGGCTCTTCGGCACGCCCTGCGCGCCCGGCCACCTGGACGATCAATTGCGCCATGCGCTCGCTGGCGCGGAAATCGCCGGAGAACAGCCCGCCATCGGCATCCAGGATCGCCACCAGCGTGACCCGTGGAAAGTGATGACCCTTGGCAAGCATCTGGGTGCCGACCAGGATGCACGGCTGACCGCGCTGGATGGTGGCAAACAGCTGGTTCATCGCGTCTTTGCGCGAGGTGCTGTCGCGGTCGACCCGTAACACCGGGTAATCGGGGAACAGAATCGCCAGGCGCTCCTCGGCGCGTTCGGTGCCGGCGCCGATGGGGCGCAGATCGACCTTGCCGCACGACGGGCACTGGCGCGGTACCCGTTCGGAGTACCCACAGTGATGGCAGCGCAGTTCGCCAGAGCGCTGGTGGACGGTCATGCGCGCATCGCAGCGCGGGCAACCTGACAGCCAGCCGCAGTCATGGCACAGCAGGGTCGGGGCAAAGCCGCGGCGGTTGAGGAACACCAGCACTTGCTGACCTGCGCTCAAGGTCTGGCCGATGGCCTGTTGCATCGGCCCGGAAATACCGCTGTCCAGTGGCCGGCTCTTGACGTCCAGGCGCAGGAAGCGGGGCTGTTTGGCCCCTCCGGCGCGCTGGTTGAGGCGCAGCAGGCCATAGCGACCGGTGTAGGCGTTGTGCAGGCTTTCCAGTGACGGTGTGGCCGAGCCGAGCACGATGGGGATGTTTTCCTGGCGGGCGCGGACGATGGCCAGGTCGCGGGCGTGGTAGCGCAAGCCCTCCTGCTGTTTATAGGAACCGTCGTGTTCTTCATCGATGATGATCAGCCCCGGATTTTTCATCGGCGTGAACAGCGCCGAGCGGGTGCCGATAATGATGTCGGCGTCACCATCGCGGGCCGCCAGCCAGTGGTCGAGGCGCTCACGGTCATTGACCGCCGAATGCAGCAATGCGATGCGGGCATTGAAGCGTTGCTCGAAGCGCGCCAGGGTCTGGGGGCCGAGGTTGATCTCCGGGATCAGTACCAGCGCCTGCTTGCCAGCCATCAGGGTCTGGTGGATCAGTTGTAGATACACCTCGGTCTTGCCGCTGCCGGTGACGCCTGCCAGCAGGCAGGCATGAAAACTGCCAAAGCCAGCCTGAATCGCTTCGCAGGCGGCACGCTGTTCGTCGTTGAGGGGCAGTTCGGGCTGGGCCAGCCAGTGTTCGTGACGCGGCGCAGGCGCCTGGCTGCGTACCTGGACCTCGACCAGCCCTTTGGCCAGCAGCAGGTTGAGGCTGTTTTTGTTCAGCATCAGCTTGTCGAGTAGCTGATGAGCCACGCCATGCGGGTGCTGCGCCAGGGTGGCCAGGGCTTTACGTTGTGCCGGGGCGTTGCTGATGCGTGGATCCTGTGGGTCGGCACCGGCCGTCACCTGCCAGAACCGTTCCTGACGGCTCTCGGCCGGTTCGCCCTGGCGCAGCAGCACCGGCAGTGCCCAGCTCAGGGTGTCGCCCAGGCTGTGCTGATAATACTGCGCGGTCCACAGGCACAGCTTGAACAGCGCCGGCGGCAATGGTGAATGGCTGTCGAGCAGGGCAATGGCCGGTTTGAGCTTGTCGGCGGGCACTTCGCTGTGATCGCTGATTTCTACCAATACACCGATCATTTCCCGGCGCCCGAACGGTACGCGCAGGCGCATGCCCGGTTGCAGTGCGTTGCGCGGCGTACCGGCCGGGGCGCGGTAGTCGAACAGGCGGCGCAGCGGCGAAGGCAGGGCAAGGCGCAGGATGACGTCGGGCACGCGAGCAATTCCGTATGGCAATCGGGGGCGGATGGGCGATGGTAACAGACGACAGTCGGCTTTAAGGTTCGTTTGCGTAATGGCAATTGTCTGGTAATATTTGCCGCCTATTTTGCGTGCGGTATCCGACAATAGTGTCGGGTGGCGGCCCGCCATTCGAGGAAGTCCCCATGAAAGCCGATATCCATCCAGTTTACGAAGCGATCGACGCCACCTGCAGCTGCGGTAACGTCATCAAGACCCGTTCCACCCTGGCCAAGCCTCTGAGCCTGGACGTGTGCAACGAGTGCCACCCGTTCTACACCGGCAAGCAGAAGACTCTGGACATTGGTGGTCGTGTTGACCGCTTCAAGTCCCGCTTCGGTGCTTTCGGCGCTGCCAAAGCACAGTAATCGCGGTTCCCGGACGGCCCTTCGGGCCGGTCCTGGCAACTCGAAAAGGCGCCCCTTGCGGGCGCCTTTTTCATGTCTGTCGTTTGCTCGATTGGGTATTCAGGCGCTGCGTCACTTCGACGCAGTCCGGTTCGGACAGGGCAAATGCAACTCTGGCAAACGGCTGTGCCAGAGTGGTCTAGAGTCATGGCAAGCGTGTTGGCGGGTGACAATCCAGCCCCGCAGAGGCTTGAAACACCGAATTGATAGCAGGATTCGGTCAGATTTTGCATTAGTGCGACATTATCTATTCCAGAAATGCAATCCCGACATTCGCCCTCTTGACAGCAGTGACTGACCAGTCTTGTGAGGATTATGCATCTTGCGTATCCTCGACGGTTCGTCTGTCCCACCGTAATAAAGCGGAAATCCTATAACATGTCCGATCTGAAAACCGCTGCGCTTGAATATCACGCCAATCCCCGTCCGGGAAAACTGAGCGTGGAACTGACCAAGCCAACTGCAACTGCCCGTGACCTGTCGCTGGCTTACAGCCCTGGCGTTGCCGAACCTGTACGTGAAATTGCCCGTGATCCTGAACTGGCTTACAAGTACACCGGCAAGGGTAACCTGGTAGCAGTCATTTCCGACGGCACCGCCATTCTGGGCCTGGGCGATCTGGGGCCGCTGGCTTCCAAGCCGGTCATGGAAGGCAAAGGGGTTCTGTTCAAGCGTTTCGCTGGCATCGACGTGTTCGATATCGAAGTCGATTCTGAAAGCCCGCAAGCCTTCATCGATACCGTAAAGCGCATCTCCATCACATTCGGCGGCATCAACCTGGAAGACATCAAGGCACCTGAGTGCTTCGAGATCGAAAAGGCCCTGATCGAACAGTGCGACATCCCGGTATTCCACGACGACCAGCACGGTACTGCCATCGTGACGGCAGCCGGCATGATCAACGCGCTGGAAATCGTCGGCAAGAGCCTCGACACCGCCAAGATCGTCTGCCTGGGTGCCGGCGCTGCGGCCATCTCCTGCATGAAGTTGCTGGTGAGCATGGGCGCCAAGATTGAAAACATCTTCATGATCGACCGCTCCGGCGTCGTTCATTCCGGCCGTACCGACTTGAACCAGTACAAGGCAGCCTTTGCCCACGCAACCGAAAAGCGCACTCTGAGTGACGCTCTTGACGGTGCTGACGTGTTTGTTGGCCTGTCTGGTCCGAACCTGCTGAGCGCTGAAGACCTCAAGCGCATGGCTCGTGACCCGATCGTGTTCGCCTGCTCGAACCCGGACCCGGAAATCAAGCCGGAGCTGGCTCACGAAACCCGTAGCGACGTGATCATGGCCACCGGCCGCTCGGACTACCCGAACCAGGTCAACAACGTCCTGGGCTTCCCGTTCATTTTCCGTGGTGCCCTGGACGTACGCGCCAAGCGCATCAACGAAGAAATGAAAATCGCCGCAGCCAAGGCACTGAGCGAACTGGCCAAACTGCCGGTGCCTCAGGAAGTCAGCGATGCCTACGGCGGCGTGAAGCTGGAATACGGTCGTGAGTACATCATTCCCAAGCCGCTGGATGTGCGCCTGCTGAGTGTGATTTCCGACGCGGTGGCCAAAGCGGCCATCGAAAGCGGTGTAGCGACCCTGCCGTATCCGAAGCACTACCCGCTGACCAGCGTTGACGACGTGTTCAACGGCTGACAGCAACCCCCAAAAAAAACCGGTCTGATGGCCGGTTTTTTTATGGGCGTAGGAGCGGCTTTAGCCGCGAAGGCTTCCCGGCTAAAGCCGGTCCTACGAGGTCGATCAGAAGAGGTCTATGGGTGCCGCCTCATCCGCCGGCAGCGGGCTGCCCGGTACGCTGCCGCCCAGTTCGTTGACGCTCGGGGGCGTGTCTTCACTCTTGAACAGCTCGAAGAACGCATTGGGCGTGCTTGGTGTGGCGGCGCGGCCGCTGATCGGGTCGACCCGCAGGCTGAGGATGCCATCGGGCTCGGCTTGCTGGTGCGGCGGTTTGTCTTTGAGCGCAGCACTCATGTAGTCCATCCAGATCGGCAGCGAGACGGTCCCGCCAAACTCATGCCGGCCCAGGCTTTCCGGCTGGTCGAAGCCGGTCCAGACGGTGGTCACGTAGTCGGCGTTGTAGCCGGAGAACCAGGCGTCCTTTGACTCGTTGGTGGTGCCGGTTTTGCCGGCGATGTCCGGGCGGTTCATCGACAGTGCCCGACGTGCGGTGCCGCGTTTGATGACGTCCTGCAGGATGCTGTTGAGGATGTAGGTGGTCCGGCTGTCGACCACCCGCTCGGCGACCACCGGGGCCGGATTGTCAGTGGCTGATGCAGGGGTCAGGGTTTCGATCGGCGGCGTGTCGTGTACGGCGAAGGTCGAGGTGTCCGGTGCGGTCTTGACCTCGGTGGTCGGTACGGTCGCCGGGTTGGCGGCGAACAGAACCTGGCCGTCGCGGTTTTCGATGGTCTGGATCAGGTACGGGCTGACCTTGTAGCCGCCGTTGGCGAACACGCCCCAGCCTGTAGCGATCTCCATCGGCGTCAGGGTTGCGGTGCCCAGCGACAGCGAGAGGTTGGGCGGCAGGTCCTGCTTGGCGAAACCGAAACGGGTGATGTAGTCGATGGTCGGCTGCACGCCCAGTTGTTGCAGCAGGCGGATCGAGACCAGGTTGCGCGACTTGTACAGTGCTTCACGCAGGCGGATCGGGCCAAGGAAGGTGCCGTTGTCGTTCTTCGGGCGCCAGACCTTGTCGACAGCTTCATCGACGAACACGATCGGCGCGTCGTTGACCAGGCTGGAAGCGGTATAGCCATTGTCCAGCGCTGCGCTATAGATGAACGGTTTGAAGCTCGAACCCGGCTGCCGTTTGGCCTGCATGGCGCGGTTGTAGTTGCTTTGCTCGAACGAGAAGCCGCCTACCAAGGCACGGATCGCACCGTTGCGCGGGTCCAGCGATACCAGGGCGCTCTGTGCAGCCGGGATCTGGGTGAACTTGAGCGTGCCGTCTTGCTGGCGCAGGACCCGGATCAGGTCGCCCACCTGGGCCACGTCAGCCGCCTGGCGAGGGTTGGCGCCCATGCTGTTGGTGTTCAGGTAGGGGCGGGCCCATTTCATGCTGGCCCAATCGACGTGTTCTTCTTTCTCGCCGTTGCGGGTCAACACGCGCAGACCGGTCTTGTCGACCTGGGTGACGATGGCGGGCTCAAGCCCGTTGACCGGACGCTGTTTCTCCAGTTCCTGGACCCATGCCGCGCGAGTCAGGCCAGGGAAGCGGCTTTCCGGGCCACGATAGCCGTGACGCTGGTCATACTCGATCAGGCCCTGGCGCACAGCATTGTTGGCGTGTTCCTGCAGATCGCTGGGCACCGTAGTGGTAACGCGGAAGCCTTCGGTATAGGCCTCGCTGCCATAACGGCCGACCATTTCGGCGCGGGCCATTTCTGCAATATAAGGGGCGTACACTTCCGGCGTCGGAACGTGATAGCTGGCGTTCATCGGCTCGCTCAGTGCGGCCTGATAGGCGCTTTGCGAGATTTTGCCGAGGTGGTACATGCGCCCCAGAATCCAGTCGCGGCGCTCTTTGGCGCGGGCCGGGTTGGCCAGTGGGTTGAAGCGTGAAGGTGCCTTGGGCAGACCTGCGATGGTTGCCATTTGCGCCAGGCTGACGTCGCGGATCGATTTGCCGTAATAGACCTGTGCAGCCGCTTCAATACCGTAGGCGCGGTTGCCCAGGTAGATCTTGTTCACGTACAGCTCAAGGATCTCGTCCTTGGTCAGCTGGCGTTCGATTTGCAGGGCAAGCAGGATTTCAGTGGTTTTGCGCGAAAAACTGCGCTCACTGGTCAGGAAGAAGTTCTTCGCGACCTGCATGGTGATGGTACTGCCGCCCGACTGGATATGGCCGCTCTTGACCAGCTCACTGGCTGCACGTGCCAGGCTGGAAGGGTCCACGCCGTAGTGGTTGGCGAAGTTGTCATCTTCGGCCGCCAGCAGGGCATTGATGAAGTTCGGTGGAATGTCCGCGAAACGCACTGGGGCGCGGCGCATTTCGCCGAATTCGGAGATCAGCTTGCCATCGCTGCTGTAGACCCGTAGCGGGATCTGCAACTGGATGCTGCGCAGGGCTTCAACCGAGGGCAGGTTCGGGCTCAGGTAGAGAAAGGCTCCGCTCAGGCCCAGCAACAGTGAGCAGAACACTGCAACGAGGGACCACCAGAAAAACTTCAGCAGGCGTATCAAGGCTTTTGGATTTCCAGAAAAGAAGATGAGAGGGGCGCGGGCATCAACAAATCAATACAGTCGCAAGCGTTTGGTGAACAAAAAGCGCCCGGCATTATAAGCATTTTTCGTCTCCGGGCGTGATTTGCGCTAATGTCATGCCTGTCTATGGCGCTGTCGTGCCCAAAACGTTCCGTAAGTGACGGAAAACGCATAGGAATCAGGTCGTGTTCGAACTCTTCAGCAAGAAGGCCCACACCCTTCTAGGGATCGATATTAGCTCCACTGCGGTAAAACTCCTCGAACTGAGTCGTTCCGGCAGCCGTTACAAAGTCGAGTCCTATGCGGTCGAACCATTGCCGGCCAATGCTGTGGTTGAAAAGAACATTGCCGAGCTCGAAGGCGTCGGAAGCGCGTTGGGGCGCGTCGTGGTCAAGGCCCGTACCAACGTCAAGAATGCGGCGGTGGCGGTGGCGGGGTCTGCCGTGATCACCAAGGTGGTCGAGATGGATGCCGGGTTGTCGGATGATGACATGGAGAACCAGCTCAAGCTCGAAGCCGACCAGTACATCCCCTACCCGCTGGAAGAGGTCGCCATCGATTTCGAGGTGCAGGGGTATTCGGTGCGCAACCCCGAGCGCGTCGAGGTCCTGCTGGCCGCGTGTCGCAAGGAGAACGTCGAGGTCCGCGAAGCCGCCCTGGCGCTGGCCGGCCTGACCGCCCGGGTCGTCGACGTCGAGGCTTATGCGCTGGAGCGCTCGTTCAGCCTGTTGTCGGCCCAACTGGGCAAAGGCCATGAAATGCTCACCGTTGCGGTCGTCGATATCGGCGCGACCATGACCACGCTGAGTGTGCTCCACCAGGGACGCATCATCTACACCCGTGAGCAGTTGTTCGGTGGCAAGCAACTGACCGAGGAAATCCAGCGCCGTTATGGTCTGTCGATGGGCGAGGCAGGGCTGGCCAAGAAGCAGGGCGGGCTGCCGGATGACTACGGCAGCGAGGTGCTGGAGCCCTTCAAGGACGCCATGGTGCAGCAGGTTTCGCGCTCTTTGCAGTTCTTCTTTGCGGCCGGCCAGCACAACTCGGTGGACTACATCATGCTGGCCGGCGGTTCGGCTTCGATTGCCGGTCTTGAGCACCTGATCCAGAAGCGCCTCGGCGTGCCGACCATGGTCGCCAACCCTTTTGCCGATATGGCGCTGAGTTCCAAGGTCAATGCCGGGGCCCTGGCCAGCGATGCTCCAGCGTTGATGCTTGCCTGTGGTCTGGCCATGAGGAGTTTTGACTGATGGCACGGATCAACCTTCTTCCTTGGCGCGAGCAACAGCGCGAGGAGCGCAAGAAGCGTTTTGTCACCGCGCTGGTGGGGGCGTTGGTGGTCGCGGTGGCAATCGTGTTGTTCATCGACCAGGGCCTGAGCCACGCCATTGATCAGCAGGACGCACGCAACACCTTCCTGCAGGGTGAGCTGGCCCAGCTCGACGTGCGCATCAAGGAAATCAGCGAATTGAAAGCGCGCCGCAAGCAGTTGCTCGAACGGATGAAAATCATTCAGGACCTGCAAGGCAACCGGCCGGTGATTGGTCGCGTCTTCGATCAGTTGGTGCGGACCTTGCCTGACGATGTGTATTTTTCCGACGTCAAAATGACCGGCAACCTGATTGCCATCAACGGCGTTGCGCAATCGAACAACCGCGTTTCCGATCTGATGCGTAATCTTGATGCTTCTGACTGGTTCGAAAGCCCCGTACTTATCGAGGTCAAGGCCAACGCTACGGACCAGACCAATGTCTTCCAGTTGACGGTGCGCCAGACCCAGCCCGCCGAGGCAGAAGGAGCCACGCCGTGAATTTCTCCGAATGGATGGACGGCCTGCGCAAGATCGACCTCAACGACCTGGACATGAGCAATCTGGGGTCGTGGCCGGCGGCCGTGAAAGTGGCAGCCTGTGGGCTGCTAATGATGCTGGTGCTGGCGCTGGGCTATTTCTTTTATATTCAGGATCTGGAAAACCGCCTCGAAGGCGCGCGCACCAACGAAGGCGTACTCAGGGAGCAATACACTGCCAAGGCCTTCCAGGCGGCAAACCTGGAGCCTTACAAGAAGCAGATGGTCGAGATGGAAAATACCTTTGGTGCACTGCTGCGGCAGTTGCCCAGTGATACCGAGGTGCCGGGGCTGCTTGAAGACATCACCCGCACCGGGTTGGGGAGCGGCCTGGAGTTCGAAGAGATCAAGCTGTTGCCTGAGGCGGCCCAACAGTTTTATATCGAACTGCCGATCCAGATTACGGTGGTGGGCGGGTATCACGACCTGGCCACCTTTGTCAGCGGCGTGGCGAGTCTGCCGCGGATCGTCACCCTGCATGACTTCGAGATCAAGCCGGTCGACCCCAAGAGCAACAGCAAATTGCGTATGAATATCCTCGCCAAGACGTATCGTTACAACGATGAAGGGCTGAAAAAATGAAGGCGGCGCGTCTGTGGTGCGTCAGCCTGGCGGTGTTGGGGCTGGCAGGTTGTGGCGGTAGCGATGATCACTCTGACCTGACCGTATTCGTCGAGGATGCCAGGGCGCGGCCGACCGGCACCATCGAGGCACTGCCCAAATTCAGGCCCTATGAAGCCTTTACCTATAACGCTTCAAGCTTGCGCAGCCCCTTTCAGCCGCCAGTCAAAATTGATGCGCTGAACCGCCAGCGCGGCTCGCGCCTGGTCAAACCGGACGAGACGCGGGTCAAGCAGTTTCTTGAAGGCTTCAATATCGAGACCTTTGAAATGGTCGGAACGATAGGTAATGAATCGGGTACATTCGCGCTGCTGAGCGGGGCCGGCGGTGTGCATCGGGTCAAAGTGGGTGACTATCTGGGGCGTAGCAATGGCCGTATTGTGTCGGTCAGTGACGCGCAGGTCGAAGTCGTTGAAATCGTTCCTGACGGGGAAGGGGGCTGGCTGGAAAGGCCGCGCAGTATCCCTCTCAAAGAGCGCTCATGAAGTGGGCAAGGCCAAGCATGCATAACACCGCACAACGGAAATTGAACATGACCAGGATTCTCTCGATTATCGGCGTGTCGCTATGGATTGCGATGGTCGCTCCGATAGTCCAGGCTGCCACGCTCAAGACGCTCGATGTCGCCACGCTGCCCGGAGACCGTATCGAACTGAAACTGGCGTTCGACGCTCCGGTGGCTGCGCCTCGCGGTTACACCACCGAGCAGCCGGCGCGCATTGCACTCGACCTGCCCGGGGTCAACACCCAGCTGACCAACCGCAGCCGCGACCTGGGGACCGGTAATGCCCGTAGCGTTGTCGTGGTGCAGGCCAACGACCGTACCCGAATCATCATCAACCTGACCACCCTGTCGCCCTACAGCACCCGGGTTGAGGGCAATAACCTGTTCGTTGTCATCGGCCAGGGCGCCGCCGCGGCGCAAGCCTCCCAGCCGGGCACGGCGCAAGCTGCAGCACGCGGCGCTACGCCCGCTGCGAGTGGCGCCGCCAGGCCTGCCGCAGTCGCCTCGGGGGTGGCCATCGCGCCAGGGGCCAGGGCCGTACGCAATCTGGATTTTCAGCGTGGTGAGCTGGGTGAGGGCAATGTTCTCATCGACCTGAGCAGCGCTGGCATCGCTCCGGATATTCAGGAGCGCAACGGTAAAATCTTTGTCGACTTCGCCAAGACCCAGCTCCCTGACCCTTTGCGTGTACGGCTGGATGTCAAGGATTTCGCCACCCCTGTGCAGTTCGTCACGGCAACCACCTCGGGTGACAAGACCAGTATCAGCATCGAGCCGTCCGGGGCCTATGACTATTCCGCCTATCAGACCGAAAACCGCCTGACCATCAGCGTCCGCCCTCTGACCAATCAGGATCTGGAGCGCCGTGCGGCGGACAAACCTGTGTATACCGGCGAGAAGCTGTCACTCAACTTCCAGGACATTGATGTGCGGTCGGTGCTGCAATTGATTGCCGACTTCACCAACCTCAACCTGGTCGCCAGCGACACCGTACAGGGCGGCATTACCCTGCGTCTGCAGAATGTGCCCTGGGACCAGGCGCTGGATCTGGTGCTCAAGACCAAGGGCCTGGACAAGCGCAAGATCGGTAATGTGTTGCTGGTGGCGCCGGCCGACGAGATCGCCGCCCGTGAGCGCCAGGAACTGGAGTCGCAAAAGCAGATCGCCGAGCTGGCACCGCTGCGTCGTGAGTTGTTGCAGGTCAACTACGCCAAGGCTGCGGATATTGCCAAGCTGTTTCAGTCAGTGACCAGTGCCGAGGCTCAGGTCGAGGAACGTGGCTCGATCACCGTGGATGAGCGCACCAACAACATCATTGCCTATCAGACCCAAGAGCGTCTTGATGAGCTGCGGCGCATCGTTGCCCAACTGGACATTCCGGTGCGTCAGGTGATGATCGAAGCGCGCATCGTCGAGGCCAACGTCGATTACGACAAGGCGCTGGGCGTTCGCTGGGGCGGCAGCCGGACCAGTGGCAGTGGCAAATGGATCGGCTACGGTCTGGATGACAACCTCACCTCCGCCAGCACCTCGGGAGGCAGTAACGCCACTACCGATGTGGGTTCATCGGGTACGAGTACGGCTGCTTCGAACCGCAACATCCCGTTCGTCGATCTCGGCGCGCCGGATGCCACGGCGGGCTTCGGCATCGGCTTCATGACCAGCAACACCTTGATCGACCTCGAACTCAGTGCCATGGAAAAGAGCGGTAACGGCGAGATCGTCTCCCAGCCCAAGGTTGTCACCTCTGACAAGGAAACCGCCAAGATCCTCAAAGGCACCGAAATTCCCTATCAGGAGTCCAGCTCCAGTGGCGCGACCACGGTGAGCTTCAAGGAGGCTTCGCTGTCACTGGAGGTCACCCCGCAGATCACCCCGGACAACCGCATCATCATGGAGGTCAAGGTCACCAAGGACGAGCCGGATTACCTCAATGCCGTGCTGGGTGTGCCGCCGATCAGGAAAAACGAGGTCAACGCCAAGGTGCTGATTTCCGATGGCGAGACTATTGTTATTGGCGGCGTGTTTTCCAACACTCAAAGTAAAGTTGTAGAAAAAGTGCCATTCCTTGGCGATGTGCCGTATGTTGGCCGCCTTTTCCGGCGTGACGTGGTGTCTGATTCAAAATCCGAGCTTCTGGTATTTCTGACACCACGCATCATGAACAACCAGGCGATTGCTGTGGGTCGTTGATTCTGTGCGAAATCTAATACTTGTAGGGCCGATGGGGGCAGGCAAAAGCACCATCGGTCGTTTGCTGGCCAAAGAACTGCGACTTCCGTTCAAGGATTCGGACAAGGAAATCGAGCTGCGTACCGGTGCCAACATCCCGTGGATCTTTGATCGGGAGGGCGAGGCCGGCTTTCGTGAGCGTGAGCAGGCGGTGATTGGTGAACTCTGTGCTGCCGATGGGCTGGTACTGGCAACCGGCGGCGGGGCGGTGATGCGCGAAGCAAACCGCAAGGCACTGCATGCCGGCGGCCGGGTGGTCTATCTGCATGCTTCGGTCGAACAGCAGGTCAGTCGTACGGCCCGTGACCGCAATCGTCCGCTGTTGCGCACTGCCAATCCGGCTCAGGTGCTGGCTGATCTGCTGGCCCTGCGTGATCCGCTGTACCGGGAGATTGCCGATGTGGTGATCGAAACCGACGAGCGGCCGCCGCGAATGGTGGTGCTGGAGATCCTGGGCCGTCTGGCCGAGCTCGCTCCCCGTTAAAGCGCGGCCGAAAATGCGCTATTCTCGGCGACCATTAAAACGAAAGCAGCAGGCGGCAGGCGCCGCCTTTTGCTCTGGTGCGCGAAAAGCGCCCAATCGCTAATCAATGTGGGGAAACATGCAGACTTTGACGGTCGATCTTGGTGAGCGTAGCTACCCGATTCATATTGGCGAAGGTCTGCTGGACCAGCCTGAGCTTCTGACACCGCATATCGTTGGTCGTCAGGTGGCTATCGTGACCAACACCACGGTTGCGCCGCTGTATCTGGAACGTCTGACCAAGACTCTGGCCGGCTATACGGTTCTGCCGGTGGTGCTGCCTGACGGTGAGGCCTTCAAGAACTGGGAAACCCTGCAACTGATCTTCGACGGCCTGCTTGGCGCCCGGCATGATCGCCGTACCACCGTCATCGCCCTGGGCGGTGGTGTGATCGGTGACATGGCGGGTTTTGCCGCAGCCTGCTATCAGCGTGGGGTGAACTTCATTCAGATCCCCACCACCCTGTTGTCCCAGGTCGACTCTTCGGTCGGTGGCAAGACCGGCATCAATCACCCGCTGGGCAAGAACATGATCGGTGCGTTCTACCAGCCATCGGTGGTGCTGATCGATACCCGCTCGCTGAACACCCTGCCCGAGCGCGAACTGTCAGCGGGCCTGGCCGAAGTCATCAAGTATGGCCTGATCTGCGACGAACCGTTCCTGAGCTGGCTGGAAGACAATATCGATGCGTTGCGCGGCCTGGACCAGGTGGCGCTGACAGCGGCCATCGAGCGTTCATGTGCGGCCAAGGCACGGGTGGTAGGTGCCGATGAGCGTGAGTCGGGAATTCGCGCGACCCTGAACCTGGGTCACACCTTTGGCCACGCCATCGAAACCGAGATGGGGTATGGTGTGTGGCTGCATGGCGAGGCGGTTTCGGCTGGCACCGTCATGGCTCTGGAAATGTCCGCGCGGCTGGGCTGGATCACCACTCAGGAGCGCAATCGTGGTATTGCTCTGCTGTTGCGCGCCGGATTGCCGGTTGTGCCGCCGCAGGAAATGACTGAGGCGCAATTCATGGCGCACATGGCGGTCGACAAGAAAGTGATCGATGGCCGCATGCGCCTGGTATTGCTGCGACAGCTGGGTGAGGCGGTGGTCACTGACGACTACCCGCAAGACGTACTCAAGGCCACTCTGGTGACGGATTACCGCGCCCTGGTGGATCAGCTTAGAGGTTAATGGAAAGACCGATGACTAGTTTGCACGCCGACGAGGCCTTTCTCGGCCACTATCAGTTGAGTCACGACCCCTTTGCGGCGCGGGTGCCTGGCTTCAAGTTTTTCCCTGCCCAGCGTAAGCCGGTGCTGGGCCAGTTGCATCACCTGGCGCGTTACAGCCAGTTGCTGCTGGCTGTTACCGGCCCCCAGGGCAGCGGCAAGACCCTGCTGCGCCAGGCACTGGTCGCCAGCACCAACAAGCAGTCCGTGCAGAGTGTAGTGATATCGGCACGTGCGGCCGGTGATGCTGCCGGGGTATTGCAGCAGGTCGCCGAATCGCTGGGAATTTCCAGCGCCGAGATGAAGCCGATCCTTGCCCAGGTCGTGCAACTGGCCCTGACGGGACAGGAAGTCTACATTCTGCTCGACGATGCGGAACAACTCGGTGATTCGGCACTCGAAGCCCTGCTGGGGCTGGCTGAGGGCGCGCCGGAAGGGCGTCCGCATGTATTTCTGTTCGGTGAGGCATCGCTGATCGATCGTCTCGACCAGATATGTGCCGGCATGCACGGTGACACCGAAGGCGAGCGCTTTCACGTTATCGAGCTGCAGCCCTACAACGAAGAAGAAACTCGTGAGTATCTGGCACAACGCCTGGACGGTGCGGGACAGGGTATTGCCTTGCTGAGCGCCGATCAGATCGCCGATATCCACGAGCAGTCCGATGGCTGGCCCGGGATCATCAACCAGGTGGCCCGCGATTCAATGATCGAGGCGATGATCGCGAGTCGCTCCGCGGTCAAGCGCCCTAGCGTAGGGTTCAACATGCCGAAGAAACACATACTGGCCCTGGGGGCTGTGGTCGTGGCCGCCGTGGCCGCCGCAGTGCTGATCCCGGGCGGCGACAAGAGCAATACGGCCAATCCGCCGACCAATGCCCAGGCCCAATTGCCGTTGGGGCAAGGTACCCAGCCTGCTCAGCAGTCCAATAATGGTGGTCCGGCCATCGAGTTTGCAGGCAACTCGCAACCGATGCCATTGCCGCTGGCCGGCAATTCGCAACCGGTCATGCGCGGTCCATTGGCCGAGGCGACCGGTTCCGGTCCGAGTGACGAAGACGCGGTGCCGAGCACCTCGCCTGCCAGCCCGCCTACCGTGACCACCAGCGCCCCGCCAGCCGGCCACCAGGCTGCTGAAGTGCCGCGCTCGTCGATTCCTGCGCCAGCGGCACCTGCGCCGGCACCGGCGCCTGCTGCAAAGCCGGCTCCGGCTCCTGCTCCACAGACCCAGGTGGCGACCGCCAAGCCGGCACCTGCCCCGGCGCCAGCACCAGCACCAGCACCAGCACCAGCGGCCAAGCCGGCCGAGAAGCCTGTGGCAGCCGCACCCGCCAAACCGGCGACAGGCGGTAGCTGGTACAGCGGCCAGGCTCCTGGTCGCTATGTGGTGCAGATCCTGGGGACCAGTTCCGAGTCCACTGCCCAGGCTTACATCGCCGAGCAGGGCGGGGAGTACCGCTACTTCAAGAAAACCCTGCAGGGCAAACCCCTGTATGTGATCACCTACGGTAACTTTGCTGATCGCAATGCTGCCCTGGCTGCGATCAAAAACTTGCCAGCCAAGGTCCAGGCTGGTAAACCTTGGCCTCGTACTGTGGCCAGCATCCAGCAAGAACTCGGCGCTTCTCGCTAAGCGTGCGGATTGAAGCGGCCCGCCAAGGGCCGCTTACCTCGATATCCCGCTGTTTATCCCCAGGACGCACCCTTCTGCCAAGGGTGTGATTCTGGCGGTGTCCGCGCTACAAACTCCCCTGCCAACCCCCTTTGGTCGTCAAAAATAGATTTGACTAACACAGGGCGTCACTTTAAAACCTTCATAAATGCGACACGCTTTTTCAGTAAATAGTCATTAAATTTGTGGGCTCATGCCCTGCTGTGTACAATGCCCTCCGTTTTGCTTCTCCAAAGCCGGCGTACGTTCGGCGTGATGAAGCGGTTGATTGAGCCGAAGAATTTGCCTCTAACCCAGGCAGCCTGGTGAGAAAGTGTCTATGAAAACAGGTCTGTACCATCCGGATGTACACAAGGCTAACTGTGGATTTGGCCTGATCGCCCACATGCAGGGTGAAGCCAGCCATCACCTCTTGCAGACGGCTATGGCGGCCCTGACCTGCATGACCCACCGTGGCGGTATCAACGCTGACGGCAAGACCGGTGACGGTTGCGGTCTGTTGATCCAGAAGCCCGACCTGTTCCTGCGTGCCGTGGCCAAAGAGCAGTTCGGTGTCGAGCTGCCTCGCCAGTATGCGGTGGGCATGGTGTTCTTCAACCAGAATGACGAAAAGGCCGAGGCTGCCCGCGAGCACATGAATCGCGAGATCCTGGCCGCAGGTCTCAATCTGGTTGGCTGGCGCCAGGTGCCGATCGACACCAGCGTGCTCGGGCGTCTGGCCCTGGAGCGCCTGCCACGCATCGAGCAGGTGTTCATCGGCGGTGAAGGCCTGAGCGATCAGGAGTTCGCGGTCAAGCTGTTCAGCGCCCGCCGCCGTTCGTCGGTGGCCAACGCCGAGGATGCAGAGCACTACATCTGCAGCTTCTCGCACAAGACCATCATCTATAAGGGCCTGATGATGCCTGCCGACCTGGCAGCCTTCTATCCGGACCTGGGCGACGAGCGCCTGCAGACCGCGATCTGCGTATTCCACCAGCGCTTCTCGACCAACACCATGCCGAAGTGGCCGCTGGCCCAGCCGTTCCGCTTCCTGGCGCACAACGGTGAAATCAACACCATCACCGGTAACCGTAACTGGGCCCAGGCTCGCCGCACCAAGTTCACCAACGACCTGATGGAGCTTGAAGAGCTCGGTCCGCTGGTCAACCGTGTCGGTTCCGACTCCTCAAGCATGGACAACATGCTGGAGCTGATGGTCACTGGTGGTATCGACCTGTTCCGTGGCGTGCGAATGATCATTCCGCCAGCCTGGCAGAACGTCGAGACCATGGACTCGGACCTGCGCGCGTTCTACGAATACAACTCCATGCACATGGAGCCGTGGGACGGCCCGGCCGGCGTGGTGATGACCGAAGGTCGCCACGCGGTCTGCCTGCTCGACCGCAACGGCCTGCGCCCGGCGCGCTGGGTCATGACCAAGAACGGCTACATCACCCTGGCGTCGGAAATCGGCGTCTGGGACTACACCCCTGAAGACGTGATCGCCAAAGGCCGTGTGGGGCCGGGCCAGATCTTTGCCGTGGACACCGAGACCGGCCAGATCCTCGACACTGACGCCATCGACAACCGCCTCAAGTCGCGTCATCCGTACAAGCAGTGGCTGCGCAAGAACGCCTTGCGCATCCAGGCGACCATGGAAGACAACGACCACGGTTCGGCCTTCTACAACCAGGACCAGCTCAAGCAGTACATGAAGATGTACCAGGTCACCTTTGAAGAGCGTGACCAGGTGTTGCGCCCGCTGGGTGAGCAGGGCCAGGAAGCCGTGGGGTCGATGGGTGATGACACACCGATGGCCGTGCTGTCGCGTCGGGTCCGCTCGCCTTACGATTACTTCCGCCAGCAGTTCGCGCAGGTTACCAACCCGCCGATCGACCCGCTGCGCGAAGCCATCGTCATGTCCCTGGAAATCTGCCTGGGTGCCGAGCGCAACATCTTCCAGGAGTCGCCTGAGCACGCCTCGCGGGTGATCCTCAGCTCGCCGGTGATTTCCCCGGCCAAATGGCGCAGCCTGATGACCCTGGAGCGTCCAGGCTTCGAGCGCTGCATCATCGACCTGAACTACGACCAAAGCGTTGGTCTGGAAGCTGCCGTCCGCAATATTGCCGATCAGGCTGAAGAAGCCGTACGTTCAGGGCATACCCTGATCGTTCTCAGTGACCGGCATATCGCGCCGGGCAAGCTGCCGGTGCATGCTTCGCTGGCCACCGGTGCGGTACACCACCGCCTGACCGAGCAGGGCCTGCGCTGCGACAGTAACATCCTGGTCGAGACCGCGACCGCCCGTGACCCGCACCACTTCGCGGTGTTGCTCGGTTTCGGTGCTTCGGCGGTCTATCCGTTCCTGGCTTACGAAGTGCTGGGCGACCTGATCCGCACCGGTGAAGTGCTGGGCGACCTCTACGAAGTGTTCAAGAACTACCGTAAAGGCATTACCAAAGGCTTGCTCAAAATCCTGTCGAAGATGGGTATCTCGACCGTGGCCTCCTACCGTGGCGCCCAGCTGTTCGAAGCCATCGGTCTGTCCGAAGAGGTCTGCAACCTCAGCTTCCGTGGCGTGCCAAGCCGCCTGAAGGGTGCACGTTTCGTTGACCTGGAGTCCGACCAGAAGCTGCTGGCCGCTGAGGCCTGGAGTGCGCGCAAACCGATCCAGCAGGGTGGTCTGCTGAAGTTTGTCTACGGTGGGGAATACCACGCCTACAACCCGGACGTGGTCAACACCCTGCAAGCGGCCGTGCAGCAGGGCAACTACGAGAAATTCAAGGAATACACCGCGCTGGTGGACAACCGCCCGGTGTCGATGCTGCGTGACCTGTTCAAGGTCAAGACCCTTGAGCAGCCGCTGAGCCTCGATGAAATCGAGCCGCTGCCGGCGATCCTCAAGCGCTTCGACTCGGCCGGTATCTCGCTGGGCGCACTGTCGCCGGAAGCTCACGAAGCCCTGGCCGAGGCGATGAACCGCCTGGGCGCGCGCTCCAACTCCGGTGAGGGCGGTGAAGATCCGTCGCGCTACGGCACCATCCGCAGCTCCAAGATCAAGCAGATCGCCACCGGCCGTTTCGGCGTCACTCCTGAGTACCTGGTCAACGCCGAAGTGCTGCAGATCAAGGTCGCACAGGGTGCCAAGCCCGGTGAGGGCGGCCAGTTGCCCGGTGGCAAGGTCAACGGCCTGATCGCCAAACTGCGCTATGCGGTGCCTGGCGTGACTCTGATTTCACCACCGCCGCACCACGACATCTACTCGATCGAAGACCTGTCGCAGCTGATTTTCGACCTTAAGCAGGTCAACCCGCAGGCACTGGTTTCGGTCAAGCTGGTGGCAGAAGCCGGCGTGGGCACCATCGCGGCCGGTGTCGCCAAAGCTTATGCCGACCTGATTACCATCTCCGGTTACGACGGCGGCACCGGCGCTTCGCCACTGACCTCCATCAAGTACGCCGGCTCGCCGTGGGAGCTGGGCCTGGCCGAGACTCACCAGACCCTGCGCGGCAACGACTTGCGCGGCAAGGTCAAGGTGCAGACTGACGGCGGCCTGAAAACCGGCCTGGACGTGATCAAGGCGGCGATCCTGGGGGCCGAGAGCTTCGGTTTCGGTACTGCGCCGATGATCGCCCTGGGCTGCAAATACCTGCGTATCTGCCATCTGAACAACTGCGCGACCGGCGTGGCGACCCAGAACGACAAGCTGCGCAAGGATCACTACATCGGCACCGTCGACATGGTGATCAACTTCTTCACCTACATTGCCGAAGAAACCCGTGAGTGGCTGGCCAAGCTGGGCGTGCGCTCGCTGGAAGAGCTGATCGGCCGTACCGACCTGCTGGAAATCCTGCCGGGCGACACCGAGCGTCAACAGCATCTGGACATGACCCCGTTGCTGGGCAGCGATTACATCCCGGCCGACAAGCCGCAGTTCAGCCTGGTCGACCGTAACCCGCCGTTCGACAAAGGCCTGCTGGCCGAGAAAATGGTCGAAATGGCCAAATCGGCCATCGAGTCGATGAGCGGTGGCGAGTTCGAGCTGGACGTGTGCAACTGCGACCGTTCCATCGGTGCGCGCATCTCCGGCGAAATTGCCAAACTGCACGGCAACCAGGGCATGAACAAGGCGCCGATCACCTTCCGCCTCAAGGGCACTGCCGGGCAGAGCTTCGGTGTATGGAACGCCGGTGGCCTGAACATGTACCTCGAAGGCGACGCCAACGACTACGTGGGTAAAGGCATGACGGCCGGCAAGCTGGTCATCGTTCCGCCCAAAGGCAGCCCGTTCAAGACCCAGGAAAGTGCCATTGTCGGTAACACCTGCCTGTACGGCGCAACCGGCGGCAAGCTGTTCGCCGCAGGTACGGCCGGTGAGCGTTTCGCCGTGCGTAACTCCGGTGCCCACACCATCGTCGAAGGCACCGGCGATCACTGCTGCGAATACATGACCGGCGGCTTCGTCTGCGTGCTGGGCAAGACCGGCTACAACTTCGGTTCCGGTATGACCGGTGGTTTCGCCTACGTGCTGGACCTGGACAACACCTTCGTTGACCGGGTCAACCACGAGCTGGTCGAGATCCAGCGGATCAGCGGCGAAGCGATGGAAGCCTACCGTACCCATCTGCAGAGCGTGCTCGATGAGTACGTGGCCGAGACCGACAGCGAGTGGGGCCGTAACGTGGCAGAGAACCTGGACGACTTCCTGCGCCGCTTCTGGCTGGTCAAGCCGAAGGCTGCGAGCCTCAAGTCGCTGCTCTCCAGCACCCGTGCCAACCCACAATAAGGCAGCCGAGCGCTGCAAGCCTGACGTGACAGGCTTGCAGCCCCTGCGTCGATTAGAACGTGATTCCTGCAGCTTGAAGCTCGAAGCTTGAAGCTGCCCGTGATGAGGCAACAACCATGGCTGAACGTCTGAGTAACGACTTCCAGTTCCTTGATGTCGGACGTAAAGATCCGAAAAAGAAGCTGCTGCGCCAGCGCAAGAAAGAGTTCGTTGAAATCTACGAACCCTTCAAGCCCCAGCAGTCCGTCGACCAGGCCCACCGTTGCCTGGGTTGCGGCAACCCGTATTGCGAATGGAAGTGCCCGGTGCACAACTTCATTCCCAACTGGCTGAAACTGGTCGCCGAAGGCAACATCCTGGCGGCCGCCGAGCTGTCGCACCAGACCAACACCCTGCCGGAAGTCTGCGGCCGCGTTTGCCCGCAAGACCGCCTGTGTGAAGGGGCCTGTACCCTCAATGACGGGTTTGGCGCGGTCACCATCGGTTCGGTCGAGAAGTACATCACCGATACCGCCTTCGCCATGGGCTGGCGCCCGGACATGTCGCGCGTCGTGCCGACCGGCAAACGTGTGGCAATCATCGGTGCAGGCCCTGCGGGCCTGGGCTGTGCCGACGTCCTGGTGCGCAGCGGTGTGACGCCGGTGGTGTTCGACAAGAACCCGGAAATCGGCGGCTTGCTGACCTTTGGCATCCCTGAGTTCAAGCTGGAAAAGAGCGTGCTCAGCCATCGCCGTGAAGTGTTCACCGGCATGGGCATTGAGTTCCGCCTGAACGTCGAAGTGGGCAAGGACGTGACGCTGGAGCAGTTGCTCGCCGAATACGACGCGGTGTTCATGGGCATGGGCACCTACACCTACATGAAAGGCGGTTTCGCCGGTGAAGACCTGCCGGGCGTTTACGACGCGCTGGATTTCCTGATCGCCAACGTTAACCGCAACCTGGGCTTTGAAAAGGCCCCGGAAGACTTCATCGACATGAAGGGCAAGAAGGTTGTGGTGCTGGGCGGTGGCGACACCGCGATGGACTGCAACCGGACCTCGATTCGCCAGGGTGCCAAGGCTGTGACCTGCGCCTATCGCCGTGACGAAGAGAACATGCCGGGTTCACGCAAGGAAGTGAAGAACGCCAAGGAAGAGGGCGTGAAGTTCCTCTACAACCGCCAGCCAATCGCCATTGTCGGTGAAGACAAGGTCGAAGGCGTGAAAGTGGTCGAGACCCGCCTGGGCGAGCCTGATGCCCGTGGCCGCCGCAGCCCCGAGCCAATTCCTGGTTCCGAAGAAATCATCCCGGCTGACGCCGTGGTCATCGCGTTCGGCTTCCGCCCAAGCCCGGCGCCATGGTTCGAGCAGTTCGATATCCAGACCGACAGCCAGGGCCGGGTTATCGCCCCGGAACAAGGCAAGTTCAAGCACCAGACCAGCAACCCGAAAATCTTTGCCGGTGGCGACATGGTGCGTGGATCTGACCTGGTGGTAACCGCGATCTTCGAAGGCCGCAACGCCGCCGAAGGGATTCTCGATTACCTGGGCGTGTGAAGACACACTCCTGACTCAAATCAACAACAAAGGGCCTTCGGGCCCTTTCTTGTTGCAGCCTGACGCTTGTCGCTTGTAACTGCTCTTGTCGCTCTGAGAAAATGCCCGCCTATTTTTTGCGGAAGCTGACATGACTGTCCTGAAGAACGACCGTTTCCTTCGTGCCCTGCTCAAGCAACCCGTGGATGTGACACCTGTCTGGATGATGCGCCAGGCCGGTCGCTATCTGCCGGAGTATCGCGCCAGCCGCGCCAAGGCCGGAGACTTCATGAGCTTGTGCATGAACCCGGAGTTTGCCTGCGAAGTCACCTTGCAGCCGCTGGAGCGCTATGCGCTGGATGCCGCCATCCTGTTCTCTGACATCCTCACCATGCCCGATGCCATGGGCCTGGGTCTGTACTTCGAGACCGGCGAAGGTCCACGCTTCAAGAAAACCGTCAGCACCCTGGCCGATATCGAAGCCTTGCCCATTCCTGATCCGCAAAAGGATCTGGGTTATGTGATGGATGCGGTCAGCACCATCCGCCGCGAGCTCAATGGCCGCGTGCCGCTGATCGGTTTTTCGGGCAGCCCTTGGACTTTGGCCACCTATATGGTCGAGGGCGGCTCGTCCAAGGACTTTCGCAAGTCCAAGGCCATGCTCTACGAAAACCCGCAAGCCATGCACCTGCTGCTCGACAAGCTGGCGCAGTCGGTCACGGCCTACCTCAACGGCCAGATCCTGGCCGGAGCCCAGGCCGTGCAGATCTTCGATAGCTGGGGCGGCAGCCTTTCGGCGGCGGCTTATCAAGAATTTTCTCTGGCCTACATGCGCAAGATCGTCAGTGGCCTGATCCGTGAACACGACGGCCGCAAAGTGCCGGTGATCCTGTTCACCAAAGGCGGCGGCTTGTGGCTGGAAAGCATTGCCGACGCCGGTGCCGACGCACTGGGCCTGGACTGGACGTGCGACATCGGCCAGGCCCGCGCCCGTGTCGGCGACAAAGTGGCCCTGCAAGGCAACATGGACCCGACCGTGCTCTATGCCCGCCCTGAAGCCATCCGCCAGGAAGTGGCGCGCATCCTGGCCAGCTATGGCCACGGCACCGGCCATGTGTTCAACCTCGGCCACGGCATCACCCCGGAAGTCGACCCGGCCAATGCCGGTGCGTTTATCGAGGCAGTGCACGAGTTCTCGGCGCAGTATCACGGCTGATCAGTGATGCTTGCGACACCAACGCCCGGTTTTTGCCGGGCGTTGTTGCATGTTTCTGGCAGTGTTCGATGCTTACTTTGCGGTAAGAAACGCCAGCAAGGCTTCTAACATTTCCTCCGGTGCCTCTTCCTGAGGATAGTGCCCTGCGCCCGGGATGACACGAGCTGTCACATCGGTTGCGACCGGCGCCAACATATCCTTCAAACCGCCAGCACGTGCAAATTCGCCGCCCACTGCCAGTACCGGCATCTTCAGCGGTGTAAGCGCATGCTTTTTGTTCTGCTCGATGGTTTGGGGAATAGCCCGGTAGTAGGCAAAGCCTGCGCGCATCGCACCGGGTTTTGAATACGCACGAACATATTCCTCGGTCGCGAGGTCAGTCGGTCGATAGGCGAAGCTGTTAAACAGCCACTCCAGATAGACTCTTTCTTTGCCCTCAACCAGCGCTTCGGGCAAATCCGCTAGCTGGTTAAAAGCGAAATGCCAGGAACGCAGTGGATCAAGACCCGGAATACCGGCCTCGGACAACACAATGCGAGAAATTTCGTCAGGGTAGTTGGCGGCCATTGAATAGCCGATCCACATACCTACGTCATGGCCGACCACGCTATAGGTCGAATGCCCCAGCGAGCGCATCAACTCGTGTAGGTCCCGAGCCACGTTGTCAGTGTCATAGCCAGCCATGGGGCGATTCGAATCGCCCAGACCGCGCGGATCAACGGCAATGACAGTGAAGTGCCGGGCTAGCTCTGGCATGATTTTATGCCAGGTGTAAGCCGTTTGCGGCCAACCTGGAATCAGTAGCAATGCAGGCCCTTTGCCGCCTGTTACATAGTGCAGGCGAACGCTGTCCTGATTCACGACTGCGTAGCCATCTTGAAAACTGCAATTTTCACAGGAAGCGTTATTGAGCGCAGCCTGAGCCGCAGCGACATTGATCGGCAGCATGCCTGCCAGCAGATTCAGGCCCAGGGAAAACGATAATGTCGAAAGCAGACTGCTTCCTTTCAGGGGTAACGATTTCATGGCGTGTCCTCCATCCGGAGCAAGTTCATGAGAAGTGTCGACTGCAGGCCAAACTGCCTGGTACTTCAATCGAGCAACTCTGAACGAAAGCAGGCCGAAAGAATGCGCGAAACCACGTCAGCGTATGTAGGACACTTCTCCTTTTAACGCTAGCACGCCTCCAAGACTCACAGGGCCATGCCCAGAAACCCATGAAACAGGTAGCCTTGTGCGCTCGTCGTCTGATGGCTTAGCGGATTGACTCGCCCAACGGCTGTAACAGTGCCAGTCGCCACGCGACCCCCAGCGCCAGCAGTAACAGCAATCCGATAAACAGCACGATCCCGTTCCAGCCGGCGTAGTGCCAGAACACGCCGCCGCCGGTGCCGGCTACGCTGGAGCCTGCGTAGTAGCAGAACAGGTACAGCGACGAGGCCTGGCCGCGCGCGGTGGTGGCGCGGCGGCCGACCCAACTGCTGGCCACCGAGTGGGCGCCGAAGAACCCGAAGGTGAAGATCAGTACGCCGATGATCACCAGTGCCAGCGGGTTGAGCAGGGTCAGGCCCAGGCCGGCGAGCATCAGCACGATGACCGCCCAGAGCACCTTGCGACGGCCCAGACGGTCGGCCAGCGAGCCGATTTTTGCTGAACTGTAGATACCCGACAGGTAGACCACCGAGAATAGCCCGACCACGGCCTGGCTCAGGTTGTAGGGCGCTTCGAGAAAGCGGTAGGCAATGTAGTTGAACAGGGTGACGAACGCGCCCATCAGCAAAAAGCCGGTCAGGAACAATAACGGCAGGCCCTGATCGCGCAACTGCACGGCGAAGCCGTCCAGCAGGCTGCGCGGGTGTAATGAACGGGGGCGGAAGTTGCGCGAGTCGGGCAGGATGCGCCAGAACACCGCGGCGGCAATCAACGCCAGGCCGCCGATCACCAGCAGTGCAACGTGCCAGTTCACGTAGTCGATCAGTACCCCGCTGATCAGCCGTCCGCACATGCCGCCCACCGCGCTGCCGCCGATGTACAAACCCATGGCCAGGCCCAGATGGGTCGGGTGGATCTCTTCACTCAGATAGGTCATGGCCACCGCCGCCAGCCCGCTCAGCGACAAGCCGACCAGCGCACGGGTTACCAGCACGGTTTCCCAGTCGGGCATCAGCGCACTGGCCAGGGTGGCGATAGAGGCGCAGAACAGCGCCAGAACCATGACCGGCTTGCGGCCGATACGGTCGGAAATCGGCCCGGTAACCAGCAGGCCAATGGCGAGCATCGCGGTAGAGACTGACAGCACCAGGCTGCTCTGCGCGGCACTGATGGCGAATTCGCGTGACAACAGCGGCATCATCGGCTGCACGCAATACAACAGGGCGAAGGTGGCAAAGCCTGCCGCGAACAGCGCCAGTGCGGTGCGGGTGAACAGCGGTGTGTTCTTTTCGATGTAGGTGTCGGCCTGACTCGCGGTTTGGGCGGGCGATGGCGGAGTATCGTTATTGAGCGCAGGGCTGGCAGGCTTCACGGTGGACCTCGGTCTTGCAAGAACAGGCAGGCATTGAAAAAAGCATATAGCGGGCTAATGATTCAATCCAATATATTGTTAGACATGATTGATAGCTTGTACGACTTATTTGGTGGCCTATGGAACTGCGGCATCTGCGTTATTTCATTGCGGTGGCCGAAGAGCTGCACTTTGGTCGGGCGGCCCAGGCGCTGGGCATTTCTCAACCACCGCTGAGCCAGCAGATCCAGGCGCTGGAGCAGGAGCTGGGCGCGCGGCTGTTTGAGCGCACCAACCGGCGTGTGGAATTGAGCGAAGCCGGGCGTTTGTTTCTTGAACAGGCCCGCCTGGTATTGGCGCAGGTCGATAAAGCCGCTGATGTGGCCCGGCGTGCGCAGTTGGGCGAACTGGGTGAACTGAAGGTCGGCTTCACAGCCTCGGCGCCCTTTACCTCAAGCATTCCCAAAGCCATTTTTGCGTTTCGCCAGAGTTACCCGGCGGTGCACCTGGCCTTGCAGGAAATGACCAGCCAGGACGTGGTCGATCATCTGCAAGATGGCAGCATGCAGGTCGGTATCATGCGGCCCTTGCCGTTACCCGACTCGTTGATCGCCGTGGAGCTGTTGCGTGAGCCGCTGGTTGCGATCATGCGTTCCGACCACCCATTGGTGGCTGGCAGTGAGCAAGGGTTATTCATGGCGGCGTTGGCCGAAGAGCCGTTCGTGTTTTTTCCGCGCAGCTACGGCAGCGGCTTGTATGCGCAGATCATTGGGCTGGCCAGGGCAGCGGGCTTCAGCCCGTTGATTACTCAAGAGGCGGGCGAAGTGATGACGATCATCGGCCTGGTGGCGGCGGGGTTGGGTGTGACGGTGTTACCGGCGTCGTACCAGCGCTTGCGCATCGACGGGGTGGCGTACCGCACTCTGCTCGACGATGGCGCCAGCAGTGCGGTATGGCTGGTGCAACGCAAGGACGAGCAATCACCGATGGCCAAAGCTTTTTGTGAGCTGGCAAGCTTCAAGCCATAAGCTGCAAGCAAGAGCGCATGGTGCTCTCGCGTGCAGCTTGAAGCTTACAGCTTGCCGCCCGCTCAGTTGACCTTGGCCAGGTCGCCCTTCAGGGCGACACCGGCGATCACTGCGCCGGCATGGCACTCGTAGTTCACCGGGTCTTTGCGTTCGATCTTTTTGTAATAGCTGGTGATGTTGGTCACCGCGTTGGCGCCGGCACCCTTGGCCGCTTCGTTCAATTGCAGGATCGCCGATTGCAGGACCCATTCGCAGGCTTCGGTGTCGCTCTTGTTGAAGGCATTGGTCTTCTTGTTGGTGACCGCATTCGGGCTTACCACGGTGACCTTGCCGCGTGGCGGCACGCCCGCCAGGTAGAACTTGACGCTGCCGTCGAGCTTGCCTTGCTGGGTCATTTGCTGGATCACCTTGTCGAACGGCAGCAACAGCATCGTGTCACGTGCCTGACTGATACCGGGCAGGGCGCTGAGGGCAATCGCTGCACCCGCGATCCAGGACTTCATTTGCATGGCTCATCTCCTTGATAGAACGAGTTTCAAGCCCAGCGACGGAAAATCAACGAGGTGTTGACCCCGCCGAAGGCGAAATTGTTATTCATCACATACTCGTGGCTCATCACCCGGGGTTCACCTTTGAGGTAATCGAGTTCGCCACACTGCGGATCGACTGCATCCAGGTTCAGGGTATGGATGTAGCGGTCACGCTTGAGCATTTCGATGCTGAACCACGACTCAAGTGCCCCACAGGCGCCCAATGTGTGGCCGAGAAAGCTTTTCTGTGAACTGATGGGCATTCTGGCGCCGAACAGTTCGCTGGTGGCCAGGGTTTCGGCGATATCGCCCTGTTCGGTGGCGGTGCCGTGGCCATTGACGTAACCGATGGCCGCCGTTGGCAGGCCGGCATCTTCCAGCGCCAGTTCCATGGCCCGGCGCATGGTCACTTGTTCGGGGCGGGTGCTGTGGGCACCGTCGGCATTACTGCCGAAGCCGACGATCTCGGCATGAATCCGGGCCCCGCGCGCCAGGGCATGTTCCAGTTCTTCAAGCACCAGCATGCCAGCGCCTTCACCGATGACCAGGCCGTCGCGACCACTGTCGTAGGGCCGTGGGCTGGTGTGCGGTGCATCGTTCTTCAGGCTGGTGGCATACAGGGCGTCAAACACCATCGCCTCGGTCGGGCAGAGCTCTTCGCCACCGCCGGCCAGCATCATCGGCAAGCGGCCGAACTTGATCGCCTCATAGGCGTAGCCGATGCCCTGGCTGCCACTGGTGCAGGCGCTGGAGGTTGGAATCAGACGCCCGGTAAGGCCGAAGAAGATGCTGATATTCGCCGCTGTGGTGTGCGGCATCATGCGCACATAGGAATTGGCGTTCAGGCCATCGGCTACCGAGTTGAGCAGCATGTTGCCGAACGCTTTGATCTCTTCGGTACTGCCGGTGGAAGAGCCGCAGGCGGTGCCCATGCGCCCGTCACGAATGATCGGGTCGTTGAGCAACCCGGCATCGCTCAGGGCTTGCTCGGACGCGGCGACCACCAGCCGCGAGACCCGACCCATGCTGCGCAACTGCTTGCGCGTCCAGTGTGCAGGCACTTCGAAGTTATCCACAGGCCCGGCCAGCCGGGTATTCAGCTCGCTGAAACGGTCCCACTCGTCCATCCGCCGGATGCCGCTGCGGTTGGCGCTGAAGTTGGCTTCGATGCTGTCCCAGTCGCTGCCCAGAGAAGTGATGCCAGACATGCCGGTGACGACCACGCGTTTCATCAGCACAGGCCTCCGTTGACGGCCAGAACCTGGCGGGTGATGTAAGCCGCTTCGGCAGACATCAGGAAATTCACCGCGCCGGCGACTTCTTCCGGAGTGCCCATGCGCTGTGCGGGGATCATTTTCAGCAGTTCTTCGACGGGCACGTTGTCATCCAGCATTGCCGTGTCGATCAGGCCCGGGGCCACGCAGTTGACGGTGATCTTGCGCTTGGCCAGTTCGATGGCCAGCGCCTTGGCGGCGCCGATCAGTCCGGCTTTGGAGGCACTGTAGTTGACCTGGCCACGGTTGCCGATCAGCCCGGACACCGAGGTGATGCAGACAATCCGGCCGGCGGCGCGGCGGCGGATCATCGGCATGCTCAGCGGGTGCAGCACGTTGTAGAAGCCGTCCAGGTTGGTGCGCAGCACCTGGTCCCAGTCGTCATCGCCCAAGGCCGGGAAGGCGCCGTCGCGGGTCAGCCCGGCGTTGAGTACCACGCCGTAATAAGCGCCATGGGTTTCCACGTCCTGCTCAAGCAGGGTCTTGCAGGCGGCTCGGTCGGACACATCGAACTGCAGCACCCGCGCCTGACGGCCCAAGGCGTGAATTTCAGCCTGGACCGCGTCGGCCTCGGCCCGGCCGCTACGGCAATGCAGCACCAGGTCGTAACCAGACCTTGCCAGGCGCAGGGCGATGGCCCGGCCGATGCCGCGGCTTGAACCGGTGACCAGAATCGTGTCAGTCATTAACGGCTCCTTCGGCCAGATAGTCGGCAGCGTTGGGTGGGCAATAGACATTGAGGCGGGCAAACACTTCGATGTCCGGGCCGCTCAAGGTGCATTCGAACACACCCATGCCACTGTCGTCCTGCAATGAACGCCGGGCGTGGATGGTCAGTTCGCTACCATGGGGGAAGTGTTCGACGTTGCATTCGTACTTGCGGGTGCCGAGCAGAAAACCCAGTTGCACCGGCTCGCCGCGCAAGCGCGCCTGGCAGCCGGCAAACGCCGCCACGCTCTGGGCCATCAGTTCGATGCCGATCCATGCCGGCAGGCTGCCGTCAGGGCGGTTGAAGGGGCCATCGGGGCGAACCGTCAGGCGGGTCTGGATGGTTTCGTCGTCGAAGGCCAGCACCTGATCGATAAGAATCATGTCAGCAGCGTGCGGCACCAGTTCGGCGATCGGCCAGTCGATCATGGCGCGTCTCCGATAATCAGGCTGATGTTATTGCCCCCGAAGGCAAACGAGTTGCTCATCAGGTAGCGCGGTGTTGCACGACTCAGGCGCGAGTTGGCGGTGGTCCAGTGCAGCACTGGCAGTTGCGGGTCGGCCTGGCCGTCCCAGACATGCGGCGGTAGCGCGGAATCGGTATTGTCCTGGGCCAGGCTCAGCCAGCAGAACGCCGCTTCCAGGGCGCCGGCCGCACCGAGCGTGTGGCCGCTCAAGGGTTTGGTCGACGAGCAGGGTACGCCATCGGGAAACAGCGTCTGCACCGCCAGGCTCTCCATCGCGTCGTTGTGCTGGGTGGCGGTGCCATGCAGGTTCAGGTAGCTGATTTGCCCGGCCTGCAGGCCTGCCTTGTCCAGCGCGCGTTGCATCGACTCGCGGGCGCCGCGACCGCTTGGCTCGGGGGCCGAGATATGGTGGGCATCGCTGCTGGCGCCGGCACCGAGCAAGGCAATGCTGTGGCTCTGGCTGGCCTGGCGGGTCATTAGAAACAGCACCGCAGCTTCGCCTATGTTGATGCCGTCGCGGTTGCGCGAGAACGGATTGCAGCGCTGCGCAGAAACCGCTTCAAGGGCGTGGAAGCCGTTGAGGGTCAGCTTGCACAGGCTGTCGACCCCGCCGCACAGCACCGCGTCGCACAGCCCCATGTCCAGCGCGCGGCGAGCGCTGAGCAAGGCCCGGGCACTGGAGGTGCAGGCGGTGGAAATCACGTAGGCAGGACCGCTGAGGCCGAGCCACTCGGCGAGAAAACTGGCCGGTGCACCCAGTTCTTGCTGGCGGTAGTCGTAATGTTCAGGAAAGCTCTTGTCGCGCAGCCAACTGCCCATGCTGCGGCTGGCCTCGTCGATGCCTGAGGTGCTGGTGCCGAGGATCACCCCAACCCGGCCTGCCCCGTAGCGGGCGATGGCGGCGCGTATCGGGTCTTCGATCTGTTGGGCGGCCGCCAGCAGCAACTGATTGTTGCGGCTGTGGGCGCTGAGCTGCTCGGGAATCACCGGCAGGTCGAGGTCGACGCTGCCCACCGGCAGGCTGTGGCCGGGGATCCAGCCCGACTCGCAGACCATCCCGGCGCTGTCGCCGGCAAACAGCTTGCGTGCCACGTCCTGGCGGTTGTTGCCCAGTGCGCAGACCAGGCCCAGCTCGTTGAGGTAGGCGGTCATGGTGTGGTCCCGTTACTGAGTGGGCTGATATTGAAGTGCACGGGCTGGTCGCGCGCAGGCGCCAGCGTCAGGCTGAACACCTCAGGCGAGCGGAATTCGACCTGCCAGCGCGAATCCAGGCGGCGCAGTGTGCCTTGCTGCCGGGCACTTGGGTAGCGTGCCGGCAGCTCATGCTCCGGGGTCATGGCGAACAGTAAAGCGGCGAACAATTCGCGGGCTTCGGGATTGGGCGGCAACAGGCCGTCAGCCTGCCATTGACCGTCGATCAGGCGCTGGCGGGCCTGGGGAATACCCAGCGGGTCCATCATCGACCAGCGCAGGCCGCCGCTCTCTTGCTGGATGATCAGCAACCAGTCCTGGCTTTGCCCGGCCTGGACGCGCTGCACATGCAGTTGCCGGGGCAGTTGCAGGTCCGGGGTGCCGACCGGCAATGGTGCCTGACTGGCGCAGCCGCCGAGCAGCAACAGGGTCAGCAGCAAAATACGGATCATTGCGCGGCATCCGGCAGAGGCTTGCGTACCACGGCATTGACCAGGGTTTCTTCACGCTGGCCAAACGGCTTGGGTTTACACAGCTTCAAACGCTCCAGCAGGCCAAAGTCCTTGGCGCGACTCCACCACAAGTACGGGTAGGAGACATTGCCCGCGCTGAACTCGAAGCCCTGGTCACGCAGCATGTCGAGGTACTGGGCGGCGCTTTTCTGCACATGCATCGGGTGGCGGAACAGCCAGCGGATTACCCAGGTGTCGATATACGCCTCGGTGGACTCGGCAAACAGCAGATAGCCACCGGGCTTGAGCACCCGGTAGAACTCGGCCAGTGCTTGCTCCTGCTCGACCAGATGGTGAAAGGTCTGGTGGCAGAACAGCAAATCGACACTGGCATCGGGCAACTGCAACACCGCGCAGTCGCTGCCGATCAACTCGACCTCCAGACCCAGGCGGGCTGCTTCCTGGCGGCTCAGTTCCAGGCTGTGCGGGTCAGCGTCCAGGCCGATGATCCGCGCCGGCTGGAAGGTTTGCTGCAAATAACGGAATGACTTGCCCTGGCCGCAACCGGCGTCGAGCAACACAGCATCCGTGGGCAGCGGCGTGTCGAACAGCCCGCGCAGGTCATTGATTGCTACGCGCAACACATGGTGCTGCCAGGTGTGGCTGCGCAGAAACCAGAAGCCGAAACGGGTTTCTTCGACGTAACTGTCGCTCAGGAACCGGCTGTTCATGACGCCTCACCTGCGCAAATCTCGGTAAGCATGCGCAGCCGCCGTTTGGGTTCGCTGACAAACGGATTGCGCAGGTCCCAGGCGTAGCCGGCGAGAATCGAGCTGATCATCGCGCGGATTTCCGGTTGCGAGTCTTTGAAGAAAATCACGTCCTGGAAGCTGCCGTCGTACCAGCCTTCGACGTAGGCGCGGAAGGTATCCACCCCACGCTTGAGCGGTATGGCGAAGTCGTTTTCCCAGTCGACCTGCTCGCCACGCAACTGCTGATCGAGCAGGTTGGCGGCCATGCTCGCGGAACGCATGGCAATGGTTACGCCCGAAGAAAACACCGGGTCGAGGAACTCGGCGGCATTGCCCAGCAAGGCAAACCCCGGCCCGTGCAGGGTCTTGACGTTGGCTGCATAGCCGCCGATGGTCCGCGCCGGGGTATCCCATACAGCGTCTTTGAGGGTATTGCGCAGGCTCGGGGTTTCATCGATGAAGGCGCGCAGGCAGGCATCGAGGTCTTCGGGTTTGTCTTTGAAGCGCTCGGCGCTGGCCACCACGCCCTGGGAGCAGCGGCCGTTGCTGAACGGGATGGTCCAGAACCACACGTCGCGGTGCTCGGGGTGGACGCTGACCAGAATCTTGTTGCGGTCGAAGGGCGGGCTCTGGATATGGTCCTCGACATGGGTGAACACCGCACGGCGCAGGGGGAAGTCCGACGGCGCCTCCAGGTCCAGCAGGCGCGGCAGCACCCGCCCGTAACCGCTGGCATCGAGGACGAAACCGGCCTGCAGCGCGTACTGGCTGCCATCCTCGCGGCGCACTTGCAGCACCGGTTGGGCGGCGTTGAAGTCGGCGCTGACGATTTCTTGCAGATAGCGGATTTCCACACCCTGCAGAGCCGCCTGGTCGGCCAGCAACTGGTCGAAGTCGGCGCGTTGCACCTGGAAGGTGCTCGGTTTGCCCTGGCTGAAACCCTCGCCAAAATCGAACGCCGAGTACTGATCGCCACAGGCAAATGCGGCGCCGTTCTTGAACTGAAAACCTGCGGCCTGCACGGCGTCGAGCATGCCGGCTTCTTCGACGAAATCCAGGCAGTGCGACAGCAGGCTCTCGCCGATGGAGAACCGCGGAAATGCCTGGCGCTCGATGATCAGTACGTCGTGGCCCTTGCGTTTGAGCAGGGCGGCGGCAATCGCGCCGGCCGGGCCTGCACCGATGACCACGACCGTGCGGCTTTGCATATCAGTGATTGGCACAGCGATTCCTTACCGGTTTGTCGGTGGCAGTGGCGAATGAAAGGTTCTTGCGGCCCAGGCCCGCCAAGGCGGGCATCAGCGTGGCCAGCAGGCTCATCAGCATCAGCGCCAGGTACAACGCCTGACTGATCAGTTGCTGTTGCAGCAGCATGTTGAGAAACACGATCTCGCTCAGGCCACGAATATTCAGCAGCACGCATTCGCGCCAGCGGCTGGCGCCGGGGTACGAAGGCGGTGCCCAGCGCAGCCCCAGCCAGTTGCCGAGCAGCTTGGCGACAATCGGCACCCCAATCAGCGCCGTCAGTTGCAGGCCGTCCAGTTCGCCCATGGCGCTATGCACATTGATCTGTACCAGACCGAAGGTCAGCAGCAACGGCACGGCCAGGTAATTTTGCAGCAGGGCCAGCACAGCGGGTTTGATCGGCAGGACCCAGGCTTGCTTGAGGCGGCTCATGCACATCAGGTAACCGATGCCGAAAATCAGCGCGTTGAGTTTGTAGTGCTCGGCCAGTACCAGCAGAGCGAAAAAGCCCAGGCTGTAGACCAGCGGCTGGCGAATGCCCAGCAGGCGCAGCAGCAGGGGTGTGCAAGCCATCAGCAGCGGCAGCAACAGGCTGCTCAGGTGCAGGCTGCCTTGGGCCAGGGCGAACAGGCTCCAGCAGGCCAGGTCGATGAGAATCGCGGCCTGCACCAGCCGGCGGGTGGCAGCTGGCGGGTAGTTGATGTGGTTCAGGTACAGGTACAACACCGGAATGGCGGTAATGGCGAACACCAGCCCCACCGCAAGATCGCTGATCCAACGCTGCTCGGGCAGCAGCCACACTGCGCAGGCTACCCCACAGATGAACGGCACTACAAAGCTCGGCAGCGCCACCTTGAGGCTTTGCCGGTCCAGCGCGACGTCGACCACATCACTGAGGATATGCCCCAGCACCAGGGCGAAGGCCAGGCCATAGAGGGTCTTGAGCCATACCGGTTCGATCAGTTGGGCGCCGCTCAGTTGCCAGTGCGGCTCGACCCACAACAACATCAACAGCGGCAGGCCGAAGGTTGCCAGCAACAGCTGACTGACGATCGGTATCAGTCCCAGCCGCTTGCCCAGCCAGGTCGCGCCGGCAAACGCCAGCAGGGCCATGAGCCAGAACAGCAGAATCAGCATGATTGCAGCTCCTGATGATCGGGGGCATGGCGGGGGCTTGCCCACGGCGCGAGCAGAAAACTGAAGACCAGCCCAAGGCTCACCGACAGCCCGAAGTTGCTGATCGCCGGGGTCTGCGACAGCGCCAGCAGGCCGAACGACAACCAGGTGGTGATGGCCGCCAGCAAGGTGCCGAGCAGACTGACCGCCGCCCCACCGACCTGCTCACGCATGAGAATCGCGTAATCGACGCTGATCGCGGTGACCAGCAGCAGGCCGAACAGGCTAAACAGGGTCAGCGGCTGACCCAGCCAGCCGAGGCTTGCCAGGCTGCACAAGGCGGCCAGCAGTGGCAGGGTCACGATGCGTACTGCGCCGCCGAAACCGAAGGGGGCGATCAACAGGGCAATGATCAGGATGCACGACAGCAGTTTGAGTTCGGCGGCGCTGATCTGGGTCTGGGCGAACACCGCATTGAGTGCTCCCAGGCGGTCAACCAGGTGCACGCCTGGCAGCCCTTCGGCCTGAGCCTGCAACAGGGCCGGGTTGCCCAGCCCTTGCAGGCTGACGATAGCCGCCACGCCCTCGTTGTTACGGCCCAGCCAGAGTGGCCGCCAGGCTTCGCTCAGCGGCCCGGCCAGAGCCTGGTCGATGGGCTGGACGGGCAGTGCCTGGAGTTCAGCCAGTTCGGCCTGCAGGGTTTCGCTGGATACCCCGAGCGCCAGCAGCGCTTGCCAGTGCTGCGCCAGTTGCGGTAAGGCGGCATGCAGCGCCTTTTGGTCGTCTGGTGAGGCCAGCAATTGGTTGATCGCCATGTAACCGCGCAGTTTGCCGCTGCCGATCAACGCGTCGAGGCGTTGGGTCAGGGCGTTCTGGCGCTCCAGCAATTGCTGCTCGTCGCGGCCGCGAATCAGGAAGAACTGGCTGGTCGGCTGATAACCGGTAATCCGCGCAATGCTTTGCGCTTCGTCGGTCAGCGCCTGGGGGGCGGAAACCCATTGGCGAATGTCGTTGCGGGTGGTCAGTTGCCACAGGCCCGCGGCGCAGAACGCCAACAGCGCAACCAGCAACAGCGGTGTGTTGACCCGGCGCAGCAAGGCGCTGCGTATATCCAGCAGGCGTTGCGCCAGCGTCAGCGGCCACTGCGCCGGGCGCAGCTCAGTTTTGGCCAGCAGCGCCGGCAGCAGGCACACCGCCGCCAGGTAAGCGCCGATCAGGCCAGCGGCGGAAAACGCAGCGATCTGAGTCAAGGCAGGAAAGGGTGTCCAGGCCAGCGCCAGATAGCCGATACAGCTGGTGATCAGGCTCAGGGTCAGTCCCGGCAGGGTCAGGCGCAAGGCCGGCCAGGCACGCCAGGGCTTGAGGCTCCAGCTCTTGGACAGGTAGTGCAGCGGATAATCGACGGCGACGCCGATCAGGCTCGAACCCAGTACCAGGGTCATGACGTGCATCTTGCCGAACAGCAGTACGCAGGCGACGCTGCCGAACAGCATGCCGACCAGCACCGGGACGAACGCCAGCAGCACGCGCCAGCGGCGAAAAGCCAATAGCAGTAACAGCAGGATGCCTGCCGTGGCGCCACCGCCGACCCAGCTGATTTCCTGTTTGGCTTGTTGCTGACCCGCCGCGGCATACAGTAGCCCGCTGGCCGCCAGTAACTGCCCGCCGGCCTGGGCGGCCTGTTCACGGGCCAGGCTCAACAGGCCGGCGACCTGCCCCGGCAACTGCATGTCAAACGCATCGCCTGGGGTGCGTACCCGCAGCAACACCCATTGCTTGCCGTCGGCCTGGGCCAGCAGCGCACCGCTGGCCAGGTCCGGTTCGACGCTGCCGGTGCGCGGCAGGTTGCTCTGGATGCGTCCGGTCAGGCCCAGCCAGTCGTCCTGACTCGGTACCAGGCTGAAACCGGCAAAGGGGTCGAACAGGCTTTGCAGGCGTTGCTGGATGAACGCCTCGGGTTGTTCGATCAGCAGCGTGCGGTCCGCCGCCGGGAGCATGGCTAGCCGGCCGGCGAGCAATTGTTCGCGGATGGCCGGCAGGTCAGCCTGCAGGCTCCATTGGACCTTTTCGAACAGCCCGCTGGCCTGCCACTGCGCGGCCAGTTGCTTGGTCAGTTCAATGGCTTGCTGGCGCTCGGGGTGGCCGACCAGCACCAGCATTTCGCGATTCAGCGGCTCCTGCATGCGCTGCTCGGCGCGCAGCTCCAGCGGATCAGGACGTCCGCCCGGCACCAGTTCCATGAGGTTGGCCGATAGCGGCGCGCCATCACGCCACTGCCAGCCGGCCAGTGCCAGCACGCCGAGCAGGATCAGCAGGAACAGGCGCGGCAGGCGCCGCTCAGGATTTGAAATCAGCACGCTGGGTATCGCTCAGCGCCGGAACGCTATGGCTGTCGATCATTTTCAGCACCGTGCGGTCGCCCTGGGCTTCGAGCAGTTCGATCTGCCTGACCAGTTCGCCGCCGTCGATATTGATCTGGCGAAAGATCTGTTGCAGCAACAGTGAGCGTGGCAGCAGGGTCAGTTTCCAGTCCTGTGCATCACCGCTGAGTTGCAGTTCGAAATCACGCTGCAATCCGCTGCTGTCACCTTGCAGCACCGCCAGGAACAGACGGTTGTGCTCGGCGCCGGCACTCTTGTTCGGCAGCATCTGCCAGCCCTGCGCCTCGCGGCGGGCGATACCGTTGGCGGTGATGCGGTAATCCTGCTTGAGCGGTGTTTCGAGCAGCCACAGCAGGCCGAAGTCACGGGCCAGGACAAAACGCCCGGTGCTGGTCAGCGGCTGGGGCAGGGCGCGCAGGTGTTTTTCCTGGATAAACCGCCCCTCGATGGCCGCAGGCCGGGACAACTGCTCGCTCAGTTGTTGCAGGTCGAAGGCCCAGGTCTGTGCAGCCAGGCACATCAGCATCAGTGTGGCGAATAGACGTTTCATACCCGGCCCTCGTTTGCCAGCGCCTTTTGTACGGCGTCGGTGAAAGCCTTGGGCGAGGCCAACTGCATCTCGCGGCTGTCGACGGCTACCGCAACCTGTACGGTGCTGGCGCGGGTCATGCGCTCACCGGTGCTGGCATCGCTGATCAGGTAGTTGATCTTCAGGCGGTTTTCCCATTCCACCAGGCTGGCGCGCACGATCAGTTTCTGGCCGAACACCGCGCCGCGCATGTAGCGCAATTGCATATCAATGACCGGCCAGCCGTAGCCGGATTCGAGCATCCTGGTGTAGTTGTGGCCGATATGATCGAGCAACGCACAGCGCGCCACTTCGAGGTATTTGACGTAGTGGCCGTGCCAGACGATGTTCATCATGTCGACATCGAAAAACGGCACCACCACTTCAGTGTCGACGTCGATCAGTCCTTTACTGCGCATGCAGCCTCCAGTGGCGCTCGCTGATGCGTTGCAGGCACAGGCGCAATTCGCCTTCCAGACCCCGGTCGTCGATGACCGGCGGGAATTCTTCGCCAAGCTGCGCATGCATGCTGGCCAGCGCTGCCGGCAGCGGCCTGGCGTCGGCTTCGCGGCTGCGCAGCCACAGGCCCTGATTGGCCGCCAGCAGGGTCGCTGCTGCGACCTGCTCGGTGAGTTCCAATACCCGGATGGCATCACGTGCAGCAATGGTGCCCATGCTCACCTTGTCCTGGTTATGGCACTCGGTGGAGCGCGAGAACACGCTGGCCGGCAGGGTGTTTTTCAGCGCTTCGGCAGTCCAGGCACTGGCGCCGATCTGCACGGCCTTGAAGCCGTGGTTGATCATCGCCCGTTCGGCACTGGCGCCGGACAGGTTGCTCGGCAGGCCGTGGTTGTAACGCACGTCGACCAGCAGGGCCAGTTGCCGGTCGAGCAGGTCGGCGACGTTGGCCACCAGGTTTTTCAGGCTGTCCATGGCAAAGGCGATATGGCCACCGTAGAAGTGCCCGCCGTGCAGCACCCGCTCGTGGTCGCCGTCGATGATCGGGTTGTCGTTGGCGCTGTTGAGTTCGGTCTCGATGAACGAGCGCAACCAGCCCAGGCTGTCGGCCAACACGCCAAGCACATGCGGCGCGCAGCGCAGCGAGTAACGGTCTTGCAGGCGGTGCAGCGGCGCGGTGGGGGCGTCGATGGCCAGGTCCTGACGCAGCCAGGCCGCGACCTGGGTCTGGCCTGGGTGCGGCTTGGCTGCAAACAGGCGCTCGTCGAAGTGTTCCGGGTTGCCTTGCAGGGCGATGACGTTCATTGCGGTGATGCGCGTGGCCAGTTGCAGCAGGTAGTCAGCCCGGGCAAACGCCTGGCAGGCCAGGCCGGTCATCACCGCGGTGCCATTCATCAACGCCAGGGCTTCCTTGGGGCGCAGCACCAGCGGCTCCCAGCCCAGTTCGCGATGCACCTCAAGCGCCGGGCGACGCTGGCCGCGGAACATCACCTCGCGCTCGCCGGACAGCGTGGCGGCCACATAAGACAACGGGGTCAGGTCGCCGCTGGCGCCCACCGAGCCTTCTTCCGGGATCAGCGGCAGCACGTCATGTTCGATAAACGCCTGCAAGCGCTCCAGCAACTCGATACGCACCCCGGACATGCCGTGGCACAGCGACTGCAAGCGCGCAGCGAGCACGGCGCGGGTGGCGCGTTCGTCCAGCAGCTTGCCCAGCCCGCAGCCGTGGAAGGTATACAAATGCCGGGGCAGGGCTTCGACGTGCTGCAGGGGCACAGCCACCACGCAAGAGTCGCCATAACCGGTGGTCACGCCGTAGATCACGCCTTCCTTGTCCAGCAACGAGTCGAGGAACTGCGCCCCGCGAGTGATGCGCGCCCGGTACTGGGCATCGGCTTGCAGCACGGTCGGCGCCTGACGGTTGGCGACGGCCACTACCTGTTCGATGCTCAGCGCCAGGGCGCCGAAGGTCACGGGGTCATGAGCTGGATGATTCATCGGACTTCCAGAAAGGATAGAAATTGAACCACTGCTGCGGGGCTTGCAGGCAGTAGTGGGCCAGCCGTTCGGCGTAGCGGGCAGCCCAGTGGGCAATGACTTGAGCACGGTCGCTGCGCCGCCACTGGACCGATTCGGTGAACGGCTCCAGGACCACGCGATAGCCCTGGGCGTCCTTGAGGCAGAAAAACAGGTTCACCGGGCACTTGAGCAGCCCGGCCAGCAGCCAGGGGCCTTGCGGGAAGGCCGCCGGCTTGCCGAGAAAATCAGCCTGCACGGTGCGCCCGCCATGCAACGGCACGCGGTCGCCCGCAATGGCCAGCCATTCGCCGTCGTCCAGGCGCTGGCTCAGTTGCAGCATGATGGCCGGGTCCAGTTCACTGACCTGGACCAGTCGCAGATTGGTCGCCCCGGCTTCGCCCAACAGGCGATTGAAGCGTTCGGCGTGCTTGGTGTGCACCAGCACGTTCATGGTGACCTTTTCGCCCAGTTCGGCCAGGGCGCGGCACACTTCAAGGTTACCCAGGTGGGCACCGACCAGCATCTGGCCGCGCTGACCACGCAGTTGATTGCGCAGCAGGGCGGGGTCGTCGATGCGGATCTGTTCGATGCCCAGCTTGCCGTTCCACACATCGAGCTTGTCGAGCAAGGCTTCGGCAAAGGCCATGAACTGGCGGAACACCCGCCACTGGCTGGGGCGCAGTTCAGGCTTGGCGCTCCAGTCGGCAAGGTTTTGCTGGAACTCGGCGATGGCGTGCCGGGCGCTGCGGCCAAAAATGAAGAAGTACAGCACAATGCCGTACAGCACCGGGCTGAGCAGGCGCCGGCCAAGTATCCGTACCGCCCAGGCGGTGAGCTTCATCAGCGCGAAGCTGCCGCGCTCTTCGCGGTCGGCCCAGTGTCGTTTCGGTTGCTGGCTCATGGCCGCACCTTGCGCCATAGCAACACCGGCGCCCGCACTAACATGCCGAAGAACAGCTTGGTGTGCATCTTGGAAATCAGTGCGTTGTCGTGAAAAAGGCGAAAGTGCGACAAGCCATCCTCGGGATAATGCACCTTGGTCGGCAGCCAGTGCATCGGCTGGTGGCGCCATGCCAGACGGACCAGAATCTCGGTGTCGAAATCCATGCGCCGGCCCAGTCGCACCGTATCGATCAGGCGCAGCACCGGCCCCAGCGGGTAGACCCGAAAGCCGCACATCGAATCGCGGATCTGCAGCGACAGGGTGTTGATCCACACCCACACATGGGTCAGGTAGCGGGCATACAAGCGGCCTTTGGGCACGCTCTGGTCATATTGTGGATAACCGCAGATCAGCGCCTTGGGGTGTTGCCGGGACAGTTCCAGAAAACGTCCGATGTCGCTCAGGTCATGCTGGCCATCGGCGTCGACCTGCAAGGCGTGGCTGTAGCCACGTTGCGCCGCCTCCTGAAAGCCGGCCATCACGGCGCCGCCCTTGCCCTGGTTGGTCTGCAGACGAATCAGGTGCACGCCGTCTTCCCTGGCCAGTGCTTGCAGGACCTGAGCGCAGGCCTGACTGCTGGCGTCATCGACCAGCACGCATGGCAGGCCGGCAGCGCGCAGGGCCTTGACCACGTTGGGCACTGCCAGCTCGTGGTTGAACACTGGTATCACCGCACAGGGCTTATGCATGAGCGGTTTCCGTGGCGCTGTCTTGCAGCACGATCCGGCCGCTGGAGCAGGGCGCCTGATGCTGGTTGTGGTAGGCGAAATGCAGCTTGCTACGGGCTGCGTCGAAGCGCAGGGTCAGGGTCAAACGGTCGCCGGGGCGCACCAGTTGCTGGAACTTGAGCACTTCCATACCGGCAAAGCGCGGCGGCAGCTCAAGCAGGCGCTGGCCGAACTCCAGTGCCCAGTCGACCTGGGTCACGCCAGGCAGGACCGGCGTACGTGGGAAATGGCCGGTAAAGCAGGCCAGATCCGGTGGCACCTGCAACTCGATCTGCAGGCCGTCGTCCTGGACCTTGTGCTCCAGCACCTCGGGGGCCTTGCCCCGCGGTGCGGCCAGCAGGGTTTCGACCAGTGCCTGAGGCAGTTTGCCCTGGTCGCTCAGCGGCAACTGACGCAGCAGCCGCCAGCGCCGCGGCAAGGCCAGCGCCTCACAATGATTAGTCAGGTGGTTGCGCAAGGTCTCGGTCAGGGCGCGGCGGCCCAGATTACGCAAGGCATGCAAGCCACTTTCGCTGAGCACCACCAGGGCGCCCAGATAGGCACGGTTCTCACGGACTACGCCGAGCCGCGCTTCGCTGATCCAGGCATGATTGACCAGTGCCTGTTCCAGCGACGGCAGCGAGATGCGTTTCTCTTCCAGTTTGACGATGCGGTCCAGACGGCCCAGCAGTTCGAAGCGGCCATCGGCCTCAAAGCGAGCGGCATCGGCGGTCTGTTCGACATGACCCGGGGCGAGGTAAGGCGAGCAGACTTGCAACGCGCCCTCAGCGTCCTGGGTCAACTGCACACCGGCAAACGCCTGCCAGAGCGTTTCGCCCTGGCGCCAGGCAATACCGCCGGTTTCTGAGCTGCCGAAAATCTCGCACGGCCACTGGCCCAGACGCTGTTGCAGGCTGAGCGCGGCGTCTGCGGGCAGCGCGCCACCGGATGAGAACACCCGGCGTACCTTGCTCAGCGCTGGCCAGTCGAGGTTGTCCCCCATGCGCTTGAGCAGCGCCGGGCTGGCGACCCAGGCGAAGGCCGGATAGTCCAGGCTGGCGCGTTGCAGGTCTTCCGGGAACGGCAACTGCCGCCGAACCCATTGACGCCCGGCGCACAGCGGCCAAAGCACCCGGAACAGCAGACCATAGATGTGTTGCGCGGCGACACTGCCGATCATGCAGGCGTTACCCAGTTCAGCGCCCCACAGTTGCTCCAGGCCCCGGACTTCGTTGTCCAGTTGGCGCAGCCGTTTGTCGATGCGCTTGGGCTCGCCGCTGGAGCCGGAAGTGCACAGGCTCAGGCTGCACTGGTCCAGGTCGAGCCGTGCGGCAGGCAAGGGTTCGGCGTCGTACAGCTGGCCCAGGCGGGTATCGCCCGGCTGTTCGCTGAGCCACAGGTCGACTTGAGTGTTCCAGCGTTCGCGGGTCTCGGCCTGCAGGTCGGCGGGCAGCAGCACACTGACCCCGGCGCGCCAGGCGGCCAACAGGGCGATGGCCAGTTCGCCTGCGTCTTCCAGGTGGATGGCCAGATGGCGGATGCCACGGGCTTGCAGGCCGGCAGCGGCGCACAGGGCTTGGCGGCGTAGCTGGCCGAGGGTCAGGTCAGGGTCCTGGCACAGCAGGCGGTCCGGCGACTCATCGAGCAGCAGGTGTTCAAGATTTAACCAGTTCATGGCATTCATTTCAGGCGCCGCCTCTGACTCGGCGACGAACAATCCATTCGCCTGCGAACAGCAGGCCCATCAGTCCGTAAGAAAGCAGTCCGGTCCATAGCGCCCACCAGTGCAACGGTGCCCAAAGGGTCAGGACCGTGGCGGTCAGGCCGTTGAACAGAAAAAAACCGCACCATACCCACGTCACCTGCCGCGTATAGCGAATGGCGACCTCGGGTAAATCCGGGTCGCTCAACCGTGCCAGGCGTTCAACGACCGGCGGTCCCTGAATCAGGCTGGCGCCAAACAGGCAAAGCATGAAGCCGCTGATCAGCACCGGATACCAGCGCAGCAGCACCGGGCTGTCGAGCAGCGCGAGCAACGCACAGAAGCTCAGCGCGACCACGGCCATCGCCAGGCTGGCGGTGCGTCGCTCGCCGGTCAGTACCCTGGCCAGCCAAAGGCCACCGAGCAGCAACGCGAACTGCCAGGGCGCGAAGTGCTCTATGCCGAAGTACACGACAAACGGATAGAGCACACCGATCAGCACCAGCAGCAGGCCGATCAGCCGCTTCATGCGGCAGAGTTGACCAGCCGGTACACCGCGTCGACCACGTCATTGACCGTGCGTACCGACTTGAATTCCTCGGCGGCGATCTTTTTCCCGGTCTTGCGTTTGATGTGGTCGATCAGGTCCACGGCATCAATGCTGTCGATTTCCAGGTCCTGATACAGGTTGGCTTCCAGCGTCACGCGCTCGGGCTCGATTTCGAACAGCTCGACCATTGCGCTGCGCAGGGTCTCGAAAATATCGTCACGGGTTTGCATGCTCAGTCCTCAGGCCGATTGTCTGGCGCTGACGAAGGCCGCGAGGCTGTCTACGCTGGTGAAATGCGAGCGGGTGTCCTTGGCTTCGGCGTCGATCTTGATGCCGTAGCGCTTCTGGATGGCCAGACCCAGTTCCAGGGCATCGACCGAATCCAGGCCCAGGCCTTCGCCGAACAGGGTCTGGTCGTTGCCGATGTCGTGGGTGCTGATGTCTTCAAGGCCCAGGGCGTCGATGATCAGTTGCTTGATGTCACGGTGCAGATCGCTCATCTGAGGCGAGCTCCTTGATGAAATAGTCATGCAGGTAGTCGTTGAGCTTGCGCGACGCCAACGGCGGCGGGCCCATCTCGGTAAAACGCTGCGGATCGATATCGGTCCCCACCCGCAGGCTGAAGTGCACGCGGCGTTGCGGGATGCGGTACCAGGGTTCGGCTTTGGTCAGGGTCGTGGGGCTGACCTTGATGGTGACCGGGGTAATCAGCCGGGCGCCGCGCAAGGCAATGGCGGCGGCGCCCCGGTGAAACGCTGGCGGTTGGCCCGGCGTGGTGCGGGTGCCTTCAGGGAAGATGACCAGCGATTGCCCTGATTGCAGGCTGTTGACCGCCAGATCAAGCATGTCGATGCTGCCGTCGTTGCTGATGTAGCCCGCACGGCGCACCGGCCCACGGGTACAGGGGTTGTCCCAGAGGCCGCGCTTGACCACGCAGTTGGCATCACGCACCAGGCCGATCAGGAATACCACGTCGATCAACGAGGGGTGGTTGGCGATAATCATCTGGCCGGGGCGCCCCAGGTTTTCGGCACCCTGTACGTCGTAGGTCAGCACGCCCATGCGCGCCATGACGCGAATGAAGCGCCAGAACAGCAGACTAATGGTCTGTCTGGCGCGGCGCTGGTGGCTGGCCTTGTCGCCCGGCAGGCAGGCCAGCAACGGGAAAATCAGCACGCGCAGGCACAACCCGCCAATCCCGAACAGGGCGAAGCTGATAGCCGTGGCAGACAGCCGCCACCAGTAGGCGTCGCGGCCTTTGTTCAATGATTGTGTTGCCAGTTCCATAAGCGGTTTTTCCATGGATGGCGACAAGCGGGTTGGTTAGTGTGCAACATGCGCAACAGGTTCAATGCATGGGGCCAGTCAGGTTGCGGCGTACCTTGATCATTGCTGTGCAGGGACAACTGCCAGTCCTGGCCCGGGGTCAGCAGCAAGCCGACCGCGTAGGGAAAAGGCACGTCGTCGACCCACTGGGCATAGGCCTGCGGCGGTTGTTCTTCAGTGACCACCAGCAGCACCGCAGGCGCACCTTCGGCCAGCAGCGTCGCAGCTTCGAAAACGCCGTGCTCAAGGCCGTCGCCCGCCGCAGCCAGGGCGGTCATCTCGCAGGTAGAGCCACGCATGATCGACCACAGGCCGATCACCGCGTTATGCACTGACAGGCTGAACTGGGTAGGTGACAAGGGCTCGCCGGCCGCCAGGTCGCGCAGGATATCGAACGTGCGTGGGGTTTCTCCGTGGCGAGAAACAAACACCAGAGGCAGTTGCTCATGGCCCTCGGCCAGCGGCCAGGCGACGGAAAAGGCCATCCTTGCCATGCGGCCCAGGCGTCGGCGCTGCATGGCAGGCAGGAACGATACGTCCGGGACTTCGTCGTTATCGGGCAGCAGGACCGGCTCGCGGCTCCAGTGTTGCCAGTCTTCGACGCTGGTCAGGCCAGGTGCCCAGGCACGCCATTGTGCGATGTTGAAGGTGATCAAAGGTTTTTTCTTCCCGCCCCTGCGGGCTTACTGCTTACGTCTCGATGATTTCGGGGTACGGCTAAAAGCGTAAGTGAGGCCGTCAGTGCAAGGCCAAAACAGGCAAGAAGCGGTCGGAGTCGCGCTCGACTCTACAGGGTGTAAATGAGCGCTCCGCGGCTGTTTTGACGCAGCGCTGACAACGCCGGTCGTTTTTAGACGTGCCCTCCGGGACGACACCGGCCCTGGCATGGCAGCTGACCGAGTGCGCGCATTATCCAGATGGGGGTTCGTCGTAGCAAATTTGTTACACATTATCTGTGTACCCTTTCTCTGTTTCCGACTAACGACAGTGGTAATGGTGTTTTCTGTCATCTGGGCGTCATCTTGTCGTCATATGGTTGTCAGATTCAGTGGGTTCTGGCCGTCCCGACCGGGATTCACGGGGATTGCCTGGACTCATCCACAGTCACGGGCCACACTGGCCTGTTTCCAGCTTTTACCAATCAGGGAGGTCGAAACATGCGTCGCGTGGTGTTCAATCAGAAGGGGGGCGTGGGTAAATCCAGCATCGCCTGCAACCTGGCTGCGGTGAGCGCCCATCAGGGGTATCGGACGCTTCTGATCGATCTTGATGCTCAGGCGAACTCGACTCATTACCTCACTGGCCTGACCGGCGACGACATTCCCATGGGGATCGCCGAGTTCTTCAAGCAGACCCTGGCTTCCGGGCCCTTTGCCCGCAAGAACCAGGTCGATATCTATGAAACGCCCTACGACAATCTGCACGTGGTGACCGCCACCGCTGAACTGGCCGAGCTGCAACCCAAGCTTGAGGCCAAGCACAAGATCAACAAGCTGCGCAAATTGCTCGACAGCCTCGATGAAGACTACGAGCGGATCTACATCGATACCCCGCCGGCGCTGAACTTCTATGCGGTCTCGGCGCTGATCGCAGCTGACAAGGTGCTGATCCCGTTTGACTGCGACAGCTTCTCCCGCCAGGCGCTGTACGGGCTGATCAAGGAACTTGAAGAGCTCAAGGAAGACCATAACGAGGATCTGGAGTTTGAGGGGATCATCGTCAACCAGTTCCAGCCGCGGGCCAGCCTGCCGCAGCAGATGCTCGACGAACTGATTGGTGAGGGGTTGCCGGTATTGCCGGTGTACCTCAATGCCTCGGTGAAGATGCGCGAGTCGCATCAGGTCGCCCAGCCGCTGGTGCACATGGACCCGCGCCACAAGCTGACCCAGCAGTTTGTCGAACTGCATGACTACCTGGAGAACAATGCCCAGGCTTGAGCGACGGGCCGGCTTCATCGGGCGTTGAGGTTGCGCAGTACCTGGTGGGTGAAGGTGCCTTGCTTGATTTCCAGGGTCATCCGTTCGGCATTGGCCCGGGCGGTTTCGGCCATGTCATCGGGGATGGTGATGCTCGCCTCCATATCGGCCCGGTGCTGTTGCTGTGAGGCCTTGAGCCGGTTCTTGCCGGCCCGGCAACCGCAGCGCACCAATTGGCCGTGGGTCGCCACGGCGACCTGCCCGTCGACCCAGGTCGGGTTGCCCTCGGCGATGTAACCTACCGCTTTGCACGCCGGACACCACACCGGGTCACCCATGCGAGCGATACGGTATACATCAATGGCTTCGCTGGCCGAAGCGGCCAGCACGAAACCGCCGCTGGTGGTGAGATCACCTTCCCTGACTACAAATGACATGGCACTGCTTCCTTACGCTGGGAGTGGGAAGCAGATGCTAGGGGGAAATCACCTGCGGCGGAGCGTGGCCAAGCGTTTAGAGACGGTTCCTACAGCAAAATCAGCAAAAGCGCTTGGCGCTCTTCTCGCAGGCTTTAGCCGCGAAGGCTTACCGGCTGCCAATACTGTTCACCTAAGCACTGTATGCCCCCGGTAGGAGCAGCCGGCCGGCGTGCCGGTTGCTCGCGAAAACGGCGGCACATTCCCAGCAGATGCTGTGACTTTCCTGGCCCTTTCGCGACCAAGGTCGCTCCCACAGAGAGCTGTGGTGCTTAACAGAACAGTATTGCGGCTAACGCCGCTATGAAGAACAGCTGATCTCCAGATGCTTGCCCCAATCCGGTGGTCGCTTGGCATATTCGGCCATGCCGGGCTGTTCATTGAACGGGTCGCTCAACACCCGGTGTAAACGCCGCACTTCTTCGTAGTCGCCGTGCTCGGCGGCGCTGATCGCATTTTGCGCCAGGTAATTGCGCAACACGTACAGCGGGTTGACCGCGTGCATGCGTTCGCGGCGTTGTGCCTGGCTGGCGTCGTCCTGGCGGGCGATACGGGCCAGCAGGCGTTCGCCCCAGGCATCGAAACCCTTGAGGTCAATGAAGTCATCGCGCAGGGTACGCAGCGCGTCAGCGGCTGGCGCGTCGCCCAGGCGGCGGAAAAACAGGTGGTAGTCGACGCCGCCGGTTTGCATCAGTTGCAGCAGTTGGGCAATCAGTTCGGCGTCGTCGTCCTCGGCGCTGGTCAGGCCCAGGCGGCGGCGCATCAGGTCCAGGTAGTGCGCCTGGTACAACGGCAGGAACAGGCCGATGGTCTCGCGCAGCGCTTCAACGCTGATGAACGGCGTCAGCGCCTGGGCCAGCGCACTGAGGTTCCATTGGGCGATGGGCACCTGGTTGCTGAAGGAGTAGCGGCCTTCGTGGTCGGAATGGTTGCAGATGAAATTCTGGTCGAAGTCATCGAGAAAGGCGTATGGCCCGAAGTCGAAGGTGATGCCCAGGATTGACATGTTGTCGGTGTTCATCACCCCATGACAGAAGCCGTAGGCCTGCCACTTGGCGATCAGTTCGGCATTGCGCTCGACGATTTCGCGGAACATCGCCAGCCAGGGCTCGGGTTGGTGCAGGCAATGCGGGTAATGCTGGGCCAGCACGTATTCGCCGAGCTCTTTGAGCTGTTCAGGCTGCTTGGTGTAGTACAGGTATTCGAAGCTGCCAAAGCGCACATGGCTTTGCGCCAGGCGCAGGACCATGGCAGCGCTTTCCTTGCGCTCGCGCCATACCGGGGTGCTGGAGCCAATCACGCAGGCGGCACGGCTGCTGGGGATGCCCAGAGCGTGCAGTGCTTCGCTGGCCAGAAACTCGCGGATCGATGAGCGCAGCACCGCGCGGCCATCGCCCATCCGCGAGAACGGTGTCTGCCCGGCGCCCTTGAGGTGCAGGTCCCAATGCTCTCCAGCGTCATTACGCACTTCCCCCAGCAGCAGGCCGCGGCCATCGCCCAGGCGTGGGGTGTAACCGCCGAACTGATGCCCGGAGTAGACCATCGCCCGCGGGTCGGCCTCAGCCCATAGTTTGTGGCCGCTGAACACCTCGCAAAACAGCGGCGTATGGGCCTGGGCCGGGTCGAGGTCCAGCAGTGCCAGGGCCGCGTCGCTGGCGACGACCAAGCGCGGTTCATCAATCGGCTCGGGTAACACCGAAGTGGAAAACGCATCGCCCAGGCGGGCGAAGCGGTTGTCGAAGTCGAGTTCGTCGAGGGCTTTCACAGGCTGTCGCCTCCAGCGAAGGGTGGGGGAGTCAGCGCTACCCTAGCGGGTCATGCTGCGCTCGTAGGCTGCCAGTACGGTGCGTTCAGACTGCACCAGATAGGCTTCGAGCATCCGCGTGGCCTCTTCGGCCTGGCCTGCTTCGAGACGTTCGAGAATCGCGGCATTCATATCGACATACGGGAAGTGCAGAAATTCGGGGTTTTTCAACAGGCCGAAAGCCAGCCGCAGCTCGGCTGAAATCTGCCCGTAGAAGGTCACCAGACGCGGGCTGTCGGCCATTTCGACGATGGCCCGGTGAAACATCATGTTGGCCGTACCGACCGCCGTCCAGTCCTTGGCCTCACGGGCGCGCATGCCGGCTTCGACCGCCTCGCGCATGTGCCGGGCACCGGGGTGCTGTGGGTAACCCTGGGCGATGGCCTTGCATTCAATGAAACGACGCACCCGGTAGATGTCGATGATCGAGGCCATGTCGGGCACCGCGACGGTCACGCCACGATTGGGCTCGTGCTTGAGCAGGCCCTCTTGAGTCAGCACCCGGAACGCTTCGCGCAGGGTGTTGCGCGAAATCTGCAGGCTCTCGGCCAGCGCGGCTTCCGACAGGCGCTGGCCGGGGACCAGTTCGCCTTCGACCAGCATTCTGCGCATTTCCTGGGTGATGGATTCTCCAAGCGTCCGTGGCTGTGGAGGTGAGGCGTGGTTCATAAGGGATCCAGAATAGAAAAAGCTGCGCTGATATTCCCTGAGAGCTCAGGCACTGGCAAGGAGCAAGGCCACAACGTGCTTCATTAAGTAGCATTGCTGAGTTGAAGGGTAACAATCTGGTGCATTTGATATGGCTATCCACTAAGGATTGTTCAACAAAGAATCGCGTCTATATCTACATTGTTGGCCGTTTGTCTGGTCATTGGCATGCTCATTGCTCAGGGAAAAACAACTCCCACCGTAGGAATGCTGCCGTGACACAGACCGCTAGTGAGTTTTCCAAAGCGCGCCGCTCATCACTGATCGCCGCGATGTTCATGATGGCAACCTCTGCCATCGGCCCGGGTTTCCTGACCCAGACCGCCACCTTTACCGCGACCCTCGGGGCCGCATTCGCGTTCGGCATCCTGGCCTCGATCCTCATCGACTTCGTGGTCCAACTGAACGTCTGGCGGATCGTTACCCTGACCCGCATGCGCGCTTCTGACCTGGCCAACGCTGCGATTCCCGGCAGTGGCTATGTGCTGGCGGTGCTGGTGATTTTCGGCGGGCTGGTGTTCAGCCTGGGCAACATGGCCGGTGCCGGCCTGGGCCTGAACGCCATGACCGGCATTGACCCCATCTGGGGTGGTGCGGGCAGTGCGCTGCTGGCCATTGCGATCTTCTCGTCGCATCGCGCCGGGGTGGCGATGGACCGAATCATGATCGTGCTGGGCGTGCTGAAGATTTCCCTGATCCTGTTTGCGGCATTTGCTTCCCATCCGCCGCTGGGTGAGGCTTTGCGCCAGTCGGTATGGCCTGACTTCATCGACTTTGCCTCAATCACCACCATTGTGGGCGGCACTGTGGGTGGCTACATCACCTATGCCGGTGCGCACCGTCTGCTCGACCGTGGCACCGTGGGTGTGGAAAACATCGACGCGGTCTCCAAGGCTGCCCTGAGCGGCATCCTGGTGACCGGTATTGCCCGCTACGTGCTGTTCCTGGCGATTCTGGGTGTCGTGGCCAGTGGCGTGGTCATCGACGTGTCCGGCAAGGGCGCCAACCCGGCAGGCCAGGCCTTCGGTGCCGCCGCAGGTCAGGTCGGCATGATGATGTTCGGTCTGGTGCTGTGGGCTGCCGGTATCAGCAGCATGATCGGTGCCTCTTACACCTCGATGTCGTTCATCACCGTATTTTCCAAGAAGATCACCGAGCGGGCCCGTAACCTGGCCACCGTCGGTTTCATCATCATCGCCCTGATCGCCTACATGATCCTGGGCAAGCCGCCGGCTGCATTGCTGGTGTTCGCCGGTGGTTTCAACGGTCTGATCCTGCCGCTGGGCCTGAGTATCTTCATGTATGTCGGCTGGCGCCGTTCCGACCTCATGGGTGGCTACCACTACCCACGCTGGTTGCTGGTGCTGGGTGTGCTGACCTGCCTGCTGTCGTGGTTCATGGCCTTCAAGTCGGCCCGGGCGATCTTTGCCTTCATCGGCGCGGCCTGATTCAAGCGGAGAACAGAAAATGCGAGCGATCGATCTCAACAGTGACCTGGGTGAAAGCTTCGGCGCCTGGAGCATGGGCGACGATGCTGCGATCCTTGAAGTGGTCAGCAGCGCCAACGTCGCCTGTGGTTTTCATGCCGGTGACCCGGCCGGCATTCTGCGGACCCTCAAGGCTGCGGCTGACAAGGGGGTGGCCATCGGTGCCCATGTGGCCTATCCCGACCTGGTCGGTTTCGGCCGGCGCAACATGGATGTGCCCTCGACCGAGCTGACCGCCGATGTGATCTACCAGATCGGCGCGCTGCAAGGGTTGGCGCGCAGTGTTGGCGCACAGGTGAGCTACGTGAAACCTCATGGCGCGCTGTACAACACCATTGCTCATGACCGGCGCCAGGCGTCGGCAGTCATCGATGCGCTGGTACGCCTCGATCCGGCGCTCAAGCTGGTGTGCCTGGCCAACTCGCCGCTGCTCGACTGGGCGCAGCAAGCAGGTCTGGCATGCGTGTCCGAGGCCTTTGCCGACCGCGCCTACACCGCCGAGGGTACGCTGGTGTCACGCGCCAAGCCTGGTGCCGTGCTGCATGATGCCGAACTGATTGCCCAGCGCATGCTGCGCCTGGTCAACGAAGGTGTCATCGAGGCCGAGGATGGCAGCACCATCGCCCTGCAGGCCGATTCGATCTGTGTTCACGGTGACAGTCACGATGCGCTGACCATCGCCCGTACGCTCAAAGACTGCCTGCAGCATGCGGGCGTGACCATTCGTGCATTCAGCCAAGGCCAATCATCATGAACGCATTGCAACAAGCCCGTCAGTCTGCCGTCGCCGCCCGTGCCCGCTACCGTGGCGGAGAGATTGCACCCACCGCAGGCCAGGCGCCGGGCCTGACCCAGGCCAACATGATCTCGCTGCCGCGTGAATGGGCTTATGATTTTCTGCTGTTCGCCCAACGCAACCCGCAGGCCTGCCCGATCCTCGACGTGACTGAGCCGGGCAGCTACAGCACCGTGCTGGCCGAGCAGGCTGACCTGCGTACCGACCTGCCGCTGTACCGGGTCTGGCGCGATGGCCGCCTGGTTCAGGAGTTGCCCGATGCCACCGAGTTGTGGGCACAGCACACCGACCTGGTGAGCTTCCTGATCGGTTGCAGTTTTACCTTCGAGACCGACCTGCTCGAAGCCGGTATCGACGTACGCCACATCAGCGAAGGCTGCAACGTGCCGATGTATCGTACCAACCGCCAGTGTCGGCCAGCCGGTCGCCTGCAAGGCGAAATGGTCGTGTCGATGCGCCCGATCCCGGCCAGCCGGGTGGCGGAAGCGGCGAAGATCACCGCTCGCTACCCTGCGGTACACGGCGCGCCGGTGCATGTGGGCGAGCCGGCCCTGCTGGGTATCGAAGACGTTTCACAACCGGATTTCGGCGATGCGGTGTCGATCCGGCCCGGTGAGATCCCGGTATTCTGGGCCTGTGGTGTGACGCCGCAAGCCGTGGTCATGGCATCTCGCGTACCCTTTGCCATTACCCACGCGCCAGGCCATATGTTTATCACCGATGTGCCTGACAGCCATTACCACGTATAGGAGAGGCTCATGCGTTTCTATCCGGTCAACCTGGATGCGATCCTGGTTGAATTGGCAAACCTGGACGAGACCCTTGCCCTGTTCGATTCGCTGCAGCAGCAGCCGATCGCAGGGGTAACGGAAATCGTCCCGGCTGCCCGGACCCTGCTGGTGCAATTTCGTCCCGGCAGCATCCGCCGCGAGGTACTGGCCGCGCAGATCGCCTCGCGCGATATTCACGGCCCGGCGCGCCAGGCCGGGCGGCTGGTCGAGATCCCGGTGCATTACAACGGTGAAGACCTGGCCGATGTCGCTGCAGAACTGGGGATCAGTGTCGAAGAAGTCATCCAGCGCCATATCGGCAACGATTACAACGTGGCCTTCTGCGGGTTTGCGCCAGGGTTTGCCTACCTGAGCGGTGGCGCGGGTTTTGTGGTGCCGCGCCGCAGCACGCCGCGTACCCGCATTCCGGCCGGTGCCGTGGCGCTGGCCGGCGGCTTCAGCGGTATCTACCCGCAAGCCAGCCCGGGCGGCTGGCAGATCATCGGCGTTACCGGCCTGAAAATGTGGGACCTGCAGCGCGATGAACCGGCGCTGCTCAAACCGGGTTACCGGGTGCGTTTCTGCGACGCTGGTCCCTTGCCGCCGGAACGTGTGTCGGTCGCTGTGGCCGAGCGTCAGCCTGCGGCGGCGGTCAGTGGCGATTGCCTGGAAATTGTTACGCCGGGTCTGCAGACCCTGCTGCAGGATCTTGGCCGACCCGGCCGGGCCGGCGAGGGTGTTTCCGCCTCCGGCGCCATGGATCGCGGTGCGCTGCGCGCGGCCAACCGTGCGGTCGGCAACGAGCCATCCACGGCTTGCCTGGAAATCCTCATGGGCGGCCTGAACTTCACCTGCCATGGCCAGGCGTTGGTTGCGATAACCGGGGCCGAGGTCGAGGTCGAGCTGCGCAGCGCCGACGGCCAGTTGTTGCGCCCGGCGCTCTACAAGCCCTTTGCCTTGCAGGACGGCGATCAGGTCAGCATCGGCTCGCCCAGTGCCGGCTTGCGCAACTACCTGGCCATCCGGGGCGGCTTCAGCGTGACACCGGTACTTGGCAGCCTGTCTACCGATACCCTGGCGCATGTCGGGCCGGCAGCGCTGGCGGCTGGCGATCGGCTGGGCTTCGAGCGCACGCCGGGTGGTCTGGCGGTGTCGCTGGACGAGCAACCGGCCTTCGCCATGCCGCGCCGTGACCAGCTCATCACCCTGGATGTGGTCATGGGGCCACGCAGCGACTGGTTCACCCCGGCCGCGCTGGAACTGCTGGCCGAACAAACCTGGCAGGTCACGCCGCAGTCGAACCGCATCGGCATTCGCCTGGCCGGCGAGCAGACCCTGGAACGGGCGGTGGGCGGCGAGCTGCCCAGTGAGGGCACCACAGTCGGCGCCATTCAGGTCCCGCCCAGTGGCCAGCCGGTGTTGTTTCTCGCTGACCATCCGCTGACCGGCGGCTACCCGGTGATCGGCGCGGTCGCCACCTACCACCTGGACCTGGCTGGCCAGATCCCGGTCAATGCCCGTATTCGCTTCAACCCGCTGGGCGCTTTCGAACACGTGCTTCCTGCTACTTCAGACGAGACCCGGAACAAATGAAAAAGGTCCTGATTGCCAACCGTGGCGAAATCGCCGTCCGTATTGCCCGTGCCTGCCGTGATTACGGTGTCGCTTCGGTGGCGGTGTACGCCGACGCCGATATTGATGCCTTGCATGTGCGCCTGGCCGATGAGGCTTATGCCCTGGAAGGTGAACGCTCCACCGACACCTACCTGTGCATCGACAAGCTGCTGGCGATTGCCGCCCGCGCCGGTGCCGATGCCGTTCACCCAGGCTATGGCTTCCTGTCGGAACGGGCGGACTTCGCTCGCGCCGTGATCGACGCTGGCCTGACCTGGATCGGCCCGGACCCTGCGACCATCGACGCGTTGGGCGACAAAGTCGAGGCCCGCCGGATTGCCCTGAGAGTCGGCGCGCCACTGGTGGCCGGTACCGAGAACCCGGTGGCTGACGCCAGTGAGGTGGTCGCCTTCGCCGAGCAGCACGGTCTGCCGATCGCCATCAAGGCGGCGTTCGGCGGCGGTGGTCGTGGTCTGAAAGTCGCCTGGCAGCTTGAAGAGGTGCGTGAACTGTACGAGTCGGCGGTGCGTGAAGCCACGGCGGCGTTCGGTCGCGGTGAGTGCTTCGTCGAGCGTTTCCTGGATCGTCCGCGGCACATCGAGGCGCAGATCATTGCTGACCGGCATGGCCGTGTGGTGGTGGTCGGCACCCGCGATTGCTCGCTGCAGCGGCGCAACCAGAAACTGATCGAAGAAGCGCCGGCGCCTTATCTGGATGCCGGGCTGCGTCAGCGCATTCACGATTCGGCGCAGCGCATTTGTGCCGAGGCCGGCTATGTCGGTGCTGGCACCGTGGAGTTTCTGCTCAGCGCCGACGGCACCCTGTCGTTCCTGGAGGTCAACACTCGCTTGCAGGTGGAGCATCCGGTTACGGAAGAAACCAGCGGTATCGATCTGGTCATCGAGCAGTTGCGGGTTGCCGATGGCCTGCCGCTGTCGTTCGAAGGCACGCCAACGCCGCGCGGGCACAGCTTCGAGTTTCGGATCAACGCCGAGGACGCCGGTAACGGTTTCCTGCCGACGCCGGGCGCCATCGAGCGCTTCCAGGCGCCATCGGGGCCGGGGGTACGTCTCGACACGGGGGTTGGCGAAGGCTCGCGGGTGTCGCCGAATTTCGACTCGATGATTGCCAAGCTGATCGTTACCGGTGCGACCCGTGAACAAGCCATCCAGCGCGCCCGGCGTGCCCTGGCCGAGTTCAAGGTGGAGGGTGTGGCCACTGTGCTGCCGTTCCATCAGGCGGTCATGGATCACCATGACTTCACCGCGCCGCAGACCTTTGCGGTGCATACCCGCTGGATTGAAACAGACTTCGCCAGCCAGATCAGCATCGCCCCGCGGCCGGCGGCTGGCGCCGATGCAGGGGTGGTGCGCACCTTCATCGAAATCGACGGCAAGCGCCATGATCTGGGCTTGCCCGCCGCGCTGTTGCGCGGGGTGAGCGTCAATGCGACGGGCAGTGCCAGCCAGGATGAGGTCGTTCAGCAAGCCGTTGATCCACGTGCGGTACTCGCGCCGGTTGCAGGTAACCTGCATGCCTGGGTGGTCGAGAACGGCACTGCCGTCGAAGCCGGGCAGGTCATCGCGGTCATGGAAGCGATGAAAATGGAAACTTCAGTCTTGGCACCCTGTGCCGGCGTACTTGAGGTGAGTGAACAACCGGGTCGTTATATCGATGCCAAGTCGGTGATCGGGCGCATCGCAATGAACTAGCCGGTAAATGGCTGGTGTAGGAGCGGCTTTAGCCGCGAAGCCTTCGCGGCTAAAGCCACTCCTACGGGTTGTTCCTTATAAAACAATTATTCGTAATCTTGTTTGATGAGCGCTGCGTTCGCAAAGAAGCTATCGCAGCTAAAGCGGATCGCCGCCCGGCTGCGGCGTGCGGCTGCATGAAAGTAGTCAGAGTTGTCGCAATAACCATAAAAACAAACTTCTTCAATTGACGCTGCCATTATCAGGAGCATGACGTGATGTCGATCAATAAGAGTCTGGTGCTTACTTGCGCCTGCGTTTCCCTGTTGCCATTGAATGCCTCGGCAGACTTTATCGCCGATAGCAAGGCCAGTGTTGAACTGCGCAACTTCTACTTCAACCGCGACTTTCGCAACGGCCCGCCGACCGCCCAGCGCGACCCGGCGGCCGAATGGGCGCAAGGGGCGATCCTGCGGCTGGAGTCGGGTTATACCGCTGGCACTGTCGGCTTTGGCCTCGATGCCATGGGTATGCTGGGTATCAAGCTCGATGGCGGCGACGGCACCGGCGGCAGTGGCCTGTTGCCGGCCGACCTGAGTTCACGCAATGGCCGTGGCTCGCAGGACGAATACGCCAAGCTGGGGCTGACCGCCAAGGCCAGAATCTCCGAAACGGTGCTCAAGGTCGGCTCGCTGGCGTTTCGCAGTCCGGTGGTGTCGAGCAACGACACCCGCTTGCTGCCGGCCACCTTCGAAGGTGCCATGCTGACCTCCAAAGACATCGACAAGTTGACCCTGCAAGGCGGCCAACTGACTCAGATCAAGTTCAACAGTTCTTCGAACTATCAGGACTTCAGCGGTAACCGGGTGGGCGGCAGCAGCGATGCCTTTAACTTTGCCGGCGCCACTTACAGTTTCAGCAAGACGCTGAGTGCCAGCCTGCACTATGGCAATCTGGAGGATATTTATCGCCAGTACTACGGGGGGGTGATCTATGAAGTTCCCCTGGCTGCACAGCAGTCGCTGAAGTTTGATCTGCGGTATGCAAAAAGTACCGAGGATGGCAACTTTCGGGCGCTGGATAACCGGGCGGCCAACGGTTTGGTCGCGTACACAGTGGGCAGTCACGTATTGACCGCCGGCTACCAGCGTATGTCAGGTGATGATCCGTTTCCGTACATCGCCAACAGTGATCCGTACCTGGTCAACTTCGTCCAGATCAATGACTTTGCCAATATTGAAGAACGCTCCTGGCAGCTGCGTTACGACTACAACTTCGCCGCGTTGGGCGTTCCCGGCCTGACCTTCATGAGCCGCTATGTCAGCGGCGACAACGTGCGGGTGGCAGGCAGCAACAGCGGCAAGGAATGGGAGCGCAACACCGATATCGGCTATGTGATCCAGAGCGGCTCGCTGAAAAACCTCGGCTTCAAGGTGCGCAATGCCACGGTGCGTTCCAACTTCGGCAATGACCTGGACGAGACCCGCCTGATCCTCAGCTACACGCTGCCACTCTGGTAACAGGTTGCGGCGCGGCTTCAACGGGGTGCCTCTAAAAACGCTGCGATGGCAACGCAGGTCGTTTTCAGAGGTGCCCAACGCTCTGCCAGCAGGTGGAGCTATCTGATAACTCAGGAGCGAGCGTGATGAAACGTCTCAGGTTTAGCCAAAAGATTATCCTGATCGCCTCGCTGGTGATCATGTTGGTGTTTGCAGCCTTTTGCGCCGTCAATGATGTGCGCTTGCGTGACGACAGCCTGCAACGCATTGAAAGCGGCACCCGCAACCTGGCCGGCTCCATGGCCCATGACATCCAGAGCTGGCTGGACGGCCGGATGATGCTGATCAAGGGCGTCGCCGAGTTTCTCGAGCGTGATCCTTCGCCGGCCGGCCTGCTCGAAGTGCTGCGCAGCCCGGTATTGATGGACCACTTCGTGGCCAGTTATGTCGGCACTGCGGCGGGTGCATTCCTGATCTACCCACCCCGCGAGATGCCCGCCGACTACGACAGCCGACAACGCCCCTGGTACAAGGATGCGCTTGAGCACGGCGCAGTGATGACCGAGCCTTATGTAGGTGTCGGGATCGATTACCGGATCATCAGCCAGGCGGTGCCGATCCGGGCCGGCCAGCAGGTGCTGGGTGTGCTGGGCGTCAACCTGAGCATCGAGAACATTGCCAAAACCCTCAACTCACAAGACTTCGAAGGCAATGGCTATGCGTTTCTGGTCAACCGCCAGGGCAAGATCCTGGTGCACCCCGACAAGACCTTGATCGGCAAAACGCTCACTGACCTGTTTCTGGGCCAGGCGCCGCCGCTGAGCGACCAACTGACTGAAGTCAGTAGCGCCGATGGTGAAAAGCTCAGCTTGTTCGTGCCCATCAAGGGGCTGGCTTCGCAGGACTGGTACGTTGGCATCGCCCTCGATAAACCGGCCGCGCTGGCCAGCCTCAGCGCCTTTCGCAACTCGGCGATCATCGCCACGGTCATTGCGGTGCTGATCAGCCTGATACTGCTGGGCCTGGCCTTGCGGTTGCTGATGAGGCCGCTGCGTCAGATTGGTCATGCCATGGACGATGTGGCCGAGGGCGAGGCCGACCTGACCCGCCGCCTGGCCATTGTCTCGCACGATGAATTCGGCCAGTTGGCGTCAGGTTTCAACCGCTTCGTCGATCGCCTGCATGCCTCGATCAGCGACGTGGCTGCCAGCGCCAATGCCCTGAAACAAGCCACCGGCAGCGTGCTGGGGGCGTCCAATTCGTCGGTGGCCAAGGCCCGCAGCCAGGCCGGTTACACCACCAGCGTAGCGGCGGCCATCGAGGAACTGGGCGCCACGGCGCAGAACATTGCCGGCAGCGCCTCGGCAGCCTCGCGCGAGGCGTCGGCAGCGCGCCAGCAGGTCCAGACCAGTTGCGCCCTGGTGGACGACACCGTGCGCGCCATGCGCAGCCTGCAGGACAACATTGCCCTGACCCGGACGCAGATCGAAGAACTCAACGAACGCAGCGCCAATATCGGTACGGTGCTGGAGGTGATTTCAACGATTTCCGGCAAGACCAACCTGCTGGCCCTCAACGCTGCGATCGAGGCTGCCCGGGCCGGCGAGGCCGGCCGTGGTTTTGCGGTGGTCGCCGACGAAGTGCGCAGCCTGGCCCACCATACCCAGACCGCGACCGAAGAAATCCGCGGTGTCATCGAAGCGCTGCAACAAGGCGCGACCCAGGCTGCGCAAACCATGCTGACCAGCCACGAAATCGGCCAGCGCAGCGCCAACGTGGCCAGTCAGGCCGGCGCCAGCCTGCAAGCAGTGGTGCTGCGGATCGGCGAAATCGACGACATGAACCTCAGCGTGGCGGCGGCCACGGAAGAGCAATCCACCGCCGTTGACCAGTTGAACCGCGACGTACACGAGATCAACCAGCTCAACCAGCAAAGCGCCGCCAACCTCGACGACACCCTGCAAGCCTGCGCCCGGCTGGACGCCGAAGCAGGGCGCCTGCATGCGATTGTCGATACGTTCAAGTTGTGAGGGGATGAGATTATTTGCTTGCCTCTCGGCAGCCCTGAGTTCGCCCGCAGGGCGGACCCAAGCCAGGAGCAATACCTACTTTGGGCGTAACCAAAGTAGGTCGCCCGTCGGGGCGAAACCCGCAGTCCAGACAACCGCGGCAATAATATACACAGCAAGTCCAGCCGTTCGCGGCTAAAGCCGCTCCTACGGGGTTGTCAGCGTTTGGCTTCAGGCAGCTGCGGATCATCATCCTTTGGCAGCTTCTCCAGACTGACCGGAGCCACCTCACTAGCCGTACTCTCATGCGGATTGACCGGCACCAGCTTCAGCTCCCCGCCATGAGTATTCTTCAGGTAAACCTCCATCTGCCGGAACGAGATATTGATCTTCTGCCGCTTGAACTCACGATTGATAAAGCGGTTGATCTCATCGAGCACCGGGTTACGGTCGCCCAGATCACGCACATGCATGCGCAACTCATGATCCAGCGTGCTTTCACCAAAGTTCAGGAAGAACACGATCGGCTCGGGTTCCTTGAGCACCCGTGGATTCTCACGTGCCGCCTGCAACAGCAAGGTGCGCACCAGGTCCAGATCCGAGCCATAGTCGACCCCGACCTTCAGCGTCACCCGAGTGATGGTGTCGGTCAGCGACCAGTTGATCAACTGGCCAGTGATGAAGGTCTTGTTCGGGACAATGATGTCCTTGCGGTCAAAATCGGTAATGGTCGTGGCGCGGATCCGGATCTTGCTTACCGTGCCCGACAGGTTGCCGATGGTGATGGTGTCGCCGATCCGCACCGGGCGCTCGAACAGGATCATGATGCCGGAGATAAAGTTGGCGAAAATCTCCTGCATACCGAAACCCAGGCCGACCGACAGCGCAGCGACCAGCCACTGTAACTTGTCCCAACTGACCCCCAGCGTCGACAGCGTGGTGACGAACCCCACCCCGGCGATGGTGTACGACAACAAGGTGGTGGTGGCGTAGGCGCTGCCCTGGGCCAGATCCAGGCGTGACAGCACGAACACTTCGAGCAGGCCCGGCAGGTTGCGTGCCAGCACAAAGGTGATGGTGACGATCACCAGTGCGCCGAGCATGTCGCCGAGGCTGATCGGCACCATGCTCATGTTGGCGCCGGTACCGCTGGTGTATTCGTACAGGGTCACGTTATCCAGATAGGCAAAGACCGTGATCAGGTCGGCCCAGACCCAGTACATCGCGCCAATAAACGCGGCCATCAGCGCCAGGCGGATCAACCGCAGCGACTGCTGGTTGACCTGCTCGATGTCCAGCTTTGGCTCTTCGATCGGCACATCACTGTCGCCGTTGTCCCGCGCCGCCTGACGTTTGGCCATGGCGCGCTGATAGGCCAGGCGCCGCGCCGCGACGTTCAGGCCGCGAATGAACGCCGCTTCCACCACCAGCCAGAGCAACAGCAGGTACAGGGTGTCGATCAGCCGGTCTGTGAGTTTCAGGGCGGTGTAGTAGTAACCGAAGCACACCGCCACGAACAGCGCCGCCGGCAGGACGGTAAACGCCAGGCCCAGGGTCTTGCGAAACAGCGAGGCATTGTGGTGGGTGGGGCTGGCCAGCAGCAGGCGGCCCAGCAGCAGGGTCATCAGTGCGTAGCAACTGAGCACCACGCCAATCCCCAGCACGTCATCGGCCAAGGCGGCTGGCTGGTGTTCGGCCACTGCCACCACCGCGACCAACGCCAGTACCACCAGGCCCAGCCGGCGTACCCAGCCGCGCAGGAACTCGACCTGGGAAGGCTCCCAGCGAAAATGCAGTTGCGCCACGCCGTCAGGCGCCAGTACCCGGTAGGCGGTATAGAACATCAGCCAGGTGATGCCGATCTCCTGCAAGGCCAGACCCAGGCTGGCGTTCTGGCCGCGTGCATCGATTTGCAGGGCATAACCACACAGCATCAGGGTCAGTGCGACCGGCAGGGCCAGGAGAATGTTGATCAGCAGGGCCGCCGGGGTTTTCCATTGGTTGTCGCGGCGAAAGTGACCGATATCGGCGTGCAGATAGCCGAGCTTGTCGTACAGCGCCTTGCGTTTCCAGATCAGTGCGCCGATCAGCAACAGCAGCGGCAGAAACAACCAGGGGCGCTGGGTAAGGCCGTCGGACAGTTCGCTGACACTGGACGCCCACGGCAGTGTCGACACCTGCTTGGTCAGGCGCGGCCCGATGCTCTGGAACCATTCCAGGTCCAGCGGCTTGTTGCTGGGGATCCAGAACATCTGCTCATCGAGAGTGGCGCGCAGGCTGGTGCCGGTGCTGATCAACTGCTTCTGGTTGAGCTGCAGGTTGATCGACTCGTTGAGCATGGCGGCCAGCAGCCGGTTCAGGCGTTCAAGCAGATCGCTGCGGGTCACTGCCAGGTCCATCAGGGTACGGCGCAAGGCCGGCGTGACCTGTTCTGACGGCTGGCTGGCGAGCAGTTTCTCGACATAGGCCAGCGGCGTGCTGATTTGTTCACGCTGCTGGTTGACCTCGAACTGATACAGGCGGATATCGGCGATTTCATCGGCCAGGTTCTTGTCCACCTGCAGGTGCGGCAGGGACTGCTTTTGTTTGTAGAGGATCTTCGACAGCAACAGGCTGCCGCTCAGGACATTGATCTGCTCATCCAGGGCCTGGTCGGTCTGGGTCAGATTGTCCAGTTGCTGTTTGGTCTGCAGGTTGCGCTGGGTCAGCTCGTTGAGCCGCTCGGTGCCGCGCAGCAGGTAGTCAGAGAGCTTGAGGTTGGCGGCGCTTTCGCTGGCCAGCAGGCTGCTGCCACCGGCCTTCTGCGCTTCGGCGGCCAGTTCTTCGACGGTCTTTTGCGACTGGGCGCGGCGCTTGTCGTTGATCAGGGTCTGCAGGTCCTGGATTTCCTGATCCTGGCGCTGCACCTTTTCGGCCAGCAGGTCATGTTGACTGTTGCCCAGGTCCTGCAACTGGCTGTTGCCGGCCAGTTCCTGGCGGCGCAACTGGCTGAGCGCATTGAGCGAAGCGATCTCGGCGTTATACAGGTTGCGCTGATCGCCGCTGAGCGGCTTGCCGCCTTCCTTGCCGTTTTTGAGCAGGGTATTGAGCTGCTGCGTGCGGGTCTGGTTGTGGCTGATCTCTGCCTGAGCGCGCTCGGGACGGGTCTGGGCGGTGAGGATCAGGCTGTTGGCGTCGTTCAGAGCCTTTTGCAGGTCACTTTGCTGGGTACTGCGCTCGCTGAGCAACTGCTCCAGTTGCGGCACATCCAGATTGGCGTAGCGCTGGGCAATCGGCACCACCTTACTGGCTTTGAGGCGTTCGAGTTCACGCTGATTGTCGATAACCTGCTTGGGTGCCTTGTCCAGTTGCTGCTTGAGCGCCGCCAGCTTCTGCTGGCTGTCGTCTTGCGCGTCGAGCAGCGCCAGGGTCTGTTCCAGCACCTGCTGCAGGGCTTTCTGGTCGGCGTCAGGCAGCTTGCGCTCGGCGATCTTGTCCAGGCTTTGCTGGACGCTGTCGCGGTTGGGCGGGTCGGCGGCCAGGGCCGTAAAGGAATGGCTAAGGCACAGGCCGAGCAGGGCGGCCGCCAGGAAGGCGCGCAAGGAAAACATAGACACCGATCACTTGCAAAAACGGACAGGCGCGCAGTGTAAAGCAATGCCCCCGCGCACGGGAGCACTGCCTATCGCCTATCAGAGAAACAGCGCAGGACCGGGACGGGTGCCTTCGGGGAACTTGACTCCGACTTTCAGCAGCCGGTCGCCGTCCATGACGGCAGCGGTCCACAGGGTGCCGTTCCATTCGATCTGGTCACCGACGATCACCGGGCCGCGGTTTTTCTGCACGATGAACTGCCACAGCGGCATGTTCGGGTCCAGGCCGTCCAGTTTCAGGCCGTACAGCGCAGCGACCGCGCCCAGTTGTGCATCGCCTTCGAGTACGAAGTCACCGAAGAAGCGCAGGTCCTGGCCACGTTGCGGCGCCTGGCTGAACAGTTTGCCCAGCGCCGGCAAGTTGTGTTCGTGACCGATCACACACAACAGGTCATCGACTTCCAGGGTGGTACTGCCGGATGGATGGAGCAGTTGCTGGCCGCGAAACAGCGCCGCAATCCGTGTGCCTTCAGGCATTTTCAGCTCGCGCAGGGCGGCGCCGATGCACCATTTTTCTGCGCCCAGACGGTAGACGAACAACTCCCACTCGCTGGTGACGTGGACTTCCAGGGCCGAGCGGGAAATCGGCGCAGGATCCGGCGGCACCGTGACTTTGAGCAGTTTGGCCATCCACGGCAGGCTGGTGCCTTGCAGCAGCAGCGAGACCAGCACGATGAAGAACGCGAGGTTGAAATACAGTTGGGCGTTGGGCAGCCCGGCCATCAGCGGGAATACGGCCAGAATGATCGGCACCGCGCCGCGCAGGCCGACCCAGGCGATAAAGGCCTTTTCCCGGCCATGGAAGGCCTTGAAGGGGAGCAGGCCGACCAGCACCGACAGCGGCCGGGCCACCAGGATCATCCACAGCGCCAGGCCCAGGGCCGGCAGGGCGATGGGCAGCAGGTCATGCGGGGTGACCAGCAGGCCAAGCACCAGAAACATACCGATCTGTGCCAGCCAGGCCATGCCGTCAAGCATGTGCAGGATACCGTGGCGGCTGCGCACCGGGCGGTTGCCCAGCACCAGGCCAAACAGGTAAATGGCCAGGAAGCCGCTGCCATGGATGGCGTTGGTCAGGGCAAAGATCGCCATGCCCCCGGCAATGACCAGAATCGGATACAGGCCGGCGGCCAGGTTGATGCGGTTGACCAGTTGCAGCATCAGCCAGCCGCCACCCAGGCCCATCAGGCTGCCAATGCCGAATTCCTGAATCAGATGACCGAGCAGGCCCCAATGCAGCCCGGTCTGGCCGCTGGCAAGCATGCCGATCAGGGTTACAGTGAGAAACACCGCCATCGGGTCGTTGCTGCCCGATTCGATTTCCAGGGTGGCGGTCACCCGTTCGTTCAGGCCCTTGCCGCCAAGCAGCGAGAACACCGCAGCAGCGTCGGTAGAGCCAACGATGGCGCCGATCAGCAGGCCCTGCATGATGTTCAGGTCAAACAGCCAGGCGGCGACCATACCGGTCAGTGCCGTAGTGATCAGTACCCCGACCGTGGCCAGCGACAAGGCCGGCCAGAGTGCGACCCGAAAGCTCGAAACCCGGGTGCGCAGGCCGCCGTCGAGGAGGATGACTGCCAATGCCAGGTTACCGATCAGGTAGGCGGCGGCGTAGTTGTTGAAGATGATCCCGCCGCCGTCGACCCCGGCGACCATGCCCACGGCGAGGATAATGACCAGGATCGGGATGCCCAGCCGGGACGACAGCGAGCTGACCAGAATGCTTGCGCCGACCAACACCGCGCCGATCAGGAACAGGCTGTTGATGGTTGCGGCATCCAAGGGCAGTACTCCATGAGGGTAAGAATTAAGGCGCTTCTTGCGTAGCAAAACTCACTTATGCAGTCAGCGTGCCAACCGATTTAACCTGTTGAATTACATGGCTGTCAAAGGCTTGTCTGTATATCGAATGGGAAATGGCCTGTAGTTGACATCCTCCCCGTCCTAAAGGGCGGGGATTCCCACAACTGGACGCTCATGCCCGAGCGCGAGAATGTTCTTTGCGGCGTTGACGTCGCGGTCGTGGGTGGCACCACACCCACAACAAGTCCATTCCCTTATTCCAAGCCCTGCGATACCTCTCGGCCTCGAGTCCGGCAATTGCTTGCAGCTCGAACAGGTTTGGGTGGTGTTTATCTCGCTAACAACCTTGAAAACCGTGCCTGCGTGATCGCATTTGTATTCCAGCATGGTTTTCAATTGGCCCCAGCCGGCGTCCAGCACCGACTTGGCCATCCTGGTTTTCGCGAGTTTCAGTGAGTTCACATCGCCCACCACAATGACGCCACAACGCGCTACCAGCGCGTTGCTGAACTTATGCAGGCAATCCTTGCGGCGGTTCGCAATTTTGGCGTGAATCGCCCGCACACGGGCCTTCTTGCCAGCGCGCTGGGCCGTGCCCAGGGCGCTCTCCAGATCCCGGTAGAACCTGCCGCTTTCAAGGCGATCACCGTCGCTGCAGGTGGCGGTGGTTTTCAACCCAAGGTCGATACCCACGGCATCCTGGCCCGGCGACAGCTGGCGGTCGACCTCGACCACGACGTTGAAATACCAGCGCCCACGGCTGTCCTCGTTGAAGCTACCGGATCTGAATTTAAAACCCGCCAGGCCGTAGCTGTCCCAGACCTTGAAGTGCTGTTTGTTAAAGACGACCTGGCCGTTTTTCCAGACAGCAGCGCCGGCCTTGAGAGGTACCCAGCCCAGGCTGCGCCGAGCGCCGCCCGAGCAGCGCCAGCGTAGCTGGCGCTTTTTGAACTGCTTGCGCCGTGTGACATATTCGTCGGCAACAGCCTGCACCGATTGGCTGTGCAGTCCCAGGTCTTTGCCGGCCCCGTTGGTGTACTTATGAATGTCGAACGCCGACAGAAAACGACCGCGCTCACGCATCGAGCGACTGCTCAACTCGTTTACGTAGTTCCACACAAAATTCACAGCACGAGACGCTTCACGCAGCTGCGCTGCGTGCTTGTCTCGCACTCGAACCTTGAGGGTTTTGGTCGCTTTTATTTCAGTCATGAAACACAGGATAGGGCGGTTTTGTGGATTTTAACCCCTATGACCGCTTCGCGGTGGCGCTTTCATCCCCCACCTGAAGGAAGGGGCTTTTCGCGCCAGCTTGGTAAATAATTAACGCCCTGAAGGATTCCCGGTTTGCTTACGTGCATGGCTTTGCATAACAGGAACATTGCCATGTCACATTCAACCCATGATTTCTCGGCCGGTGTGGATCAGCACCGGTACATCTCGCAAGAAGTGCTGCTGCGCGAAAAGGCGCTGCAGTTCATTTCCGACTTCCCCGACGTGCACGCGATGGCCTGGGCGAGCGCCCGTAGCCTGATTCATGAACTCTCAGGCAAAAAGCTGAACCCGGACAAGGTCTGGTGGCATCGTTTTGACGGCGCGGCCAGTAGCTCGCGCAGCTATACCGGCTGGGAACATGCCGGCGCGCCTGTTGAGTCGATGACCCTGGTCGAGCTGGTCATGCATCGCTTCAATGCCCATGACCAGAGCGCCAGCGATGAGCTGGACCTGTACAGTGGCTTCTACACCGACGGGCCACAGCACGGCCTGTACGATGAGCGCAATGAAGTCCCCATGCTGGCGCGCCAGGTACTGCAAAAGTTCTGGGCGCTGGATTTTGCCGGGCTGTTCCAGCAGCGCGTCAATCAGTTCTGGCGCGTCCATGGAGCAACCTTTACTGAACTGGCCAAAGCCCGCTTGCTCGCCGCCGCAGGCCTGGCGGCGAGCAAGAGCGGATTGCCCGTGGCTGATCTGCAACGGCTGGTGCTGCTGCTCGGCCACGGCGACAACACGGTCGCCGCTCCTCAGCAAGTGGCCCGGCAGGGCCTGAGTATCCGCAGTTTTGATATTGGCGGGCACGAGTCGAGCTTGATCATCCGGATGGTCGATGCCGGTGGCCGGCAGATTCTGTATACCCCAGGGTTGAAACGGGTGTTTCACGTTTTCGAGGCTGAGCGGCAGTTACATGAGTGGGTGCGCCACCAATTGCGCGATGAACACCGCCGCCAGCGGTTCGAGGCGCTGTTTGTGTTCGCGCCGCAGGCCACCCGGGAGTTGCAGGCGTCATTGAGCGGCGTGCTGGATCAGCTTCGCGATCGCCCGTTCATGGCTGACCTCAATCTTATCGACCCTGTGGTTGCCGGGCTTTTCAATCGCAATGACCGACCGCTTACCGGTGATGTCTTCGCGCACTTGCGCGCCCGCGCCGAGGAGGAGATGCAGGAAGTGGCGCGTGCCCTGACCTCCAATGCCGACCTGCGCAAGCAGATCTGGATCGGCTACCTGAGTGCCTTCACCCGGATCATCGGGCCGCTGGCCATTGCCGGCTGGCCGTTGGCACTGGTGATGGTCGGCGCGGGGGTGGCCAATGTCGGGTTGAATGTCGATCAGGCCTTGCATGGCAAAAATGCCCGGCAGCGCCAGGCCGGGCTGGTGGGCGCGGTGCTGAACTCGATCTTTGTTCTGTTCAACATGCCCTTGTTGGTGGATGCGGCGGCTGGCATCCGGGTGAGTGCGGCGGATACCCCAGCAGTCACAGATTCAGGTATTGAATGGATTGCCCTGAGGCCCTTGAGCCATGAGCGGCTGCTGTCAGGCACTGTACCGATGCAAGGTGTCGAGCGTATGGCCTCGGGTGAAACCTGGATCTTGCTTGATGAGGTGCCGCAGCGGGTGCGGTTCAGCTCAAGGCTCAACACCTGGATAGTCATCGAACCTGACAATCCATTCGCCTTCTACGACGTCACGCCTGTGCGCCTCAATGAACAAGGGCAGTGGCAACGCCTGCCAGGATTGCGCCTGAGCGGTGGCATGGAGCCGATCAACCCAAGTGCGCCTTCGACCAGCCAGGCAAGCACCCCCGAACTCTCGACCGTGCAATCGCAGTTCTGGGACCTTTACATGCAGTTCAATCTGGATGAGGAAGAAACCCTGTCCATGCTGGCCTTGGATCGACAGAAAGCCGCCATCGATATTCGTGAGCTGCAGCCTGGCGATGAAATCGAGCGTGATACTGAGGGCGATGAGGTACTGGTCGATGCCTGGAACAACGAATACCGGGTATTTCGCAGTGCTACAGGGCGTTATGTCGGCGGCCGGGTGACGCGTTACACGGAGAACGAGCATGCGATCAACGACTATCTGCGCACTGGCGTGGCGGGTATCACCAATCAGGTGGAGATGATCGAAGAACTGCTGGAAGACCTGAACCTGATCGGGCTGGATAACCGCGTCAACCTGTATCGCGGTGGCAGTGGTGTGCGGGGTACATCGGGGATGACTTTTCGCAATGGGCATATCAAGGCCGGCGACGTGCTGGTCAATACCGATTTCACCTCGTTCAGCGAAAACCCTTACGTGACGCGCTCCTTCGCCAGCAGCCAGGCGGGGGCTCCGTCGTATGACTTCAGCGGCCAGGTCACCTTTGATGACACCTCGATCGTTTTCGAACTACCGGCCGGTCAGCATCTGGGGGCAACGCCCATTGCGCCTTTTTCGATCGAGGACGAGGAGGCCGAATCGCTATTTACCCCGGGGCATTATTTTCAGGTTCAGGGCATTCATGAGGTCGCCGGCTCCCAATACCGGTTCGTTCGGGTTCAGCTCAAGGAGGTCCCGGCGCCTGCGGCGGGGCGCACGCTGTATGAGATGCGCACGGGGCTGCCCTTTACCCGCGAGCAGTACGCCAGCAGGCTCGGGGCCGATGGTCAGCGGCTGGTCGAGCGCTTCTTCCCGCTGCCAGTTGACCTGAGCCTGCCTGCTACCCCGACACCGGCTGCTGAAGCACCCGGTGTCTAGCGTTTGATCCAGGCATGAAAAAGAGAGCCGAAGCTCTCTTTTTTCCGCAATCGTGCTGTCAGCCGATGGTCATCAGGCTGGCGTTACCGCCTGCCGCCGCGGTGTTGACGCTCAGGGCTCGCTCGATCACCAGACGCTCCAGGGCAATGCCGGTTTCGCCATAGGGCAGGCCCTGTACGCCGACGATAGCGCCGCCGCGTTGCGCGACCTGCTTGCAGAGGGCGCGCAACTGATCGCTGTCGCCATGGTGCAGCACGGCATCGAACACCACCTGCTCACTGTTCCAGTCTGCCACCAGTTGCAGGCGTGCCTGCACTTCGCGTGGCAAGCGGTTGCGCACCGAACGTGCCGGTTCGCCATCGATCAGCACGGCTTTGCTGCCCACAGCCAGAACGGCGGCGATCTGCGCAAGCAGGTCGCCTTCGTCTTCGGCCAGGCACAGTACCTGGTCTCGTGGCAGGATGGTGTAGCTGTTGCGCTCGCCGGTCGGCCCGGCCAGCAGGCGGCTCACACCGCTCTGCGACTGGGTCGCGAACTGCTCGCACAGGCTGACCAGTTCGCTGCGTTGCTGGCTGGCCGCCCAGGCCTTGAAGGCTTCCAGCGGTTTGAGCAGCGCTTCGCGCAGGCGGGTGTCCGGTGCTACACGGGCATCGGTTGCGGTGAAGGAATTGGCGATCGCATCCTGTGGACGAGTGCTCAGCAGGCGGTACAGGTACAGCGGGCCACCTGCTTTCGGGCCGGTCCCCGACAGCCCCTCGCCACCGAACGGCTGGACACCGACCACCGCGCCGACGATGTTGCGGTTGACGTACAGGTTACCGGCGTGAGCCTTGTCGATGACCTTGGCAATGGTCTCGTCGATACGGGTATGCACACCCAGGGTCAGGCCGTAGCCCGATGCGTTGATCTGCCCGATCAATGCATCCAGGTCTTTGCGGGCATAGCGCACCACGTGCAGCACCGGACCGAAGATCTCGCGTTGCAGTTCATCGAAGCTTTCCAGTTCGATCAGGGTCGGCATCACGAAGGTGCCGCGCTTGATCTGCGGGGTATCGGCCAGCGCCATCTGGTACACACTGCGGCCTTTGTCGCGCATGGCCTGGATGTGCTTCTCGATACCGGCCTTGGCTTCGGCGTCGATCACCGGACCGATGTCGACGTTCAGGCGCTCGGGGTTGCCCAGCCGGCTTTCGGCCATGGCGCCCTTGAGCATCTCGATCACGCGGTCGGCGGAGTCTTCCTGCAGGCACAGCACCCGCAGCGCCGAGCAGCGCTGACCGGCGCTGTCGAAGGCCGACGAGACCACGTCGATGACCACTTGCTCGGTAAGCGCTGACGAGTCGACGATCATGGCGTTCTGGCCGCCAGTCTCGGCGATCAGCGGAATCGGCCGGCCCTGGCTGTCCAGGCGCCCGGCGACGTTGCGCTGCAGCAGGCGCGCCACTTCCGTGGAGCCGGTGAACATCACCCCTTTGACCCGCTCATCACCGACCAGCCCGGCACCGACGGTTTCGCCACGGCCCGGCAGCAGTTGCAGCACCCCTTCAGGAATGCCGGCTTCAAGCAGGATGCGCACGGCCTGGGCCGCGACCAGCGGGGTCTGTTCGGCAGGCTTGGCCAGTACCGGGTTACCGGCGGCCAGCGCTGCCGCGACCTGACCGCTGAAGATCGCCAGCGGGAAGTTCCATGGGCTGATGCACACCACCGGGCCCAGCGGACGGTGGGCGTCGTTGTTGAACTCGCTGCGCGCCTGCACCGCGTAGTAACGCAGAAAATCCACTGCCTCGCGCACTTCGGCGATGGCGTTGAGGTAGGTCTTGCCCGCTTCACGGACCAGCAAGCCCATCAGTGGCTGGATTTCGCTTTCCATCAGGTCGGCGGCGCGCTCCAGAATGGCTGCGCGCTCGGCGGGCGGGGTGGCCTGCCAGATGGGACCTGCGCTCATGGCACACTGGATGGCGTTGTTGACGTCAGCCACGGTGGCTTCTTGCACCTGGCCCACTACATCGCGGTGGTCGGCCGGGTTGAGCACCGCTTGCGCAGGCTCTGCGCTGGACGTGCAGCCCAACAGCGGCGCAGCTTTCCAGGCATGGTTGGCGCTGGCCAGCAGGGCGCAGGACAACGACGCCAGACGGTGTTCGTTGGCCATGTCGATCCCGCTGGAGTTGGCCCGCTCAAGGCCATACAACTCACGCGGCAGAGGGATGCGCGGGTGCGGCAGGCCGCACTGGCCTTCCTGGGTGGCCATGCGTTCGATGCTGCTGACCGGGTCGGCGACCAGTTCCTGGATCGAAATCGACTGGTCGGCGATGCGGTTGACGAATGAGGTATTGGCGCCGTTTTCCAACAGGCGACGAACCAGATAGGCCAGCAGGGTTTCGTGGGTGCCAACCGGGGCGTACACCCGGCATGGACGGTTCAGCTTGCCATCGGCAACCTTGCCCACCACTTGCTCGTAGAGCGGCTCACCCATGCCATGCAGGCACTGGAATTCGTACTGGCCGGGGTAATAGTTCTGCCCGGCAATATGGTAGATCGCTGCCAGGGTATGAGCGTTGTGGGTGGCGAACTGTGGATAGATGACTTCCGGGGCGGCCAGCAGTTTGCGTGCGCAGGCAATGTAAGAAACGTCGGTGTACACCTTGCGGGTGTACACCGGGTAGCCTTCCAGGCCATCGAGCTGGGCGCGTTTGATCTCGCTGTCCCAGTAGGCACCTTTGACCAGGCGGATCATCAGGCGGTGGCGGCTGCGGCGCGCCAAGTCGATCACGTAGTCGATCACATACGGGCAGCGCTTCTGATAGGCCTGGATCACGAAGCCGATGCCGTTCCAGCCAGCCAGTTGCGGCTCGAAGCACAGGCGCTCAAGCAGGTCCAGCGACAGCTCCAGGCGGTCGGCTTCCTCGGCATCGATGTTCAGGCCGATGTCGTATTGCTTGGCCAGCAGGGTCAGCGCCAGCAGGCGTGGGTACAGCTCTTCCATAACGCGCTCGTACTGGGCGCGGCTGTAACGCGGGTGCAGGGCCGAGAGCTTGATCGAGATGCCCGGACCTTCGTAGATGCCACGGCCATGGGAGGCTTTACCGATCGAATGGATCGCCTGCTCGTAGGAGGCCAGGTATTTCTGCGCGTCGTGCTCGGTCAGCGCGGCTTCGCCGAGCATGTCGTAGGAATAGCGGAAGCCCTTGCTCTCGAACTTGCTGGCGTTGGCCAAGGCTTCGCCGATGGTCTCGCCGGTGACGAACTGTTCGCCCATCAGGCGCATGGCCATGTCGACACCCTTGCGGATCATCGGCTCGCCGCTCTTTCCGATGATCCGGCTCAGGGAGGAGGTGAGGCCGGTTTCGTTGTGGGTCGAAACGAGTTTGCCGGTCAGCAGCAGACCCCAGGTGGCCGCGTTGACGAACAGCGAGGGGCTGTTGCCCAGATGTGGTTGCCAGTTACCGGTGCTGATCTTGTCGCGGATCAGCGCGTCACGGGTGCCTTTGTCCGGAATGCGCAGCAGGGCTTCGGCCAGGCACATCAGTGCCACGCCTTCCTGGGACGACAGGGAAAACTCCTGTAGCAAGCCCTGGACAATCCCGGCCCGGCCGCCGGCGCTCTTCTGGTGGCGCAGTTTGTCGGCAATCCCGGCCGCCAGTTTGTGCGTGGCGTCGGCCAGCGGCGCGGGCAGGCGGGCCTGCTCCAGCAGCATCGGCACCACTTCCTGTTCAGGGCGGCGGTACGCCGAGGTGATGGCGGCGCGCAGCACCGACTGCGGCAGGATGCTTTCGGCAAATTCGAGGAACGGCTGGTAGCCAGTGTCGGCTGGCGCATCGACGCGCTCGTCACCGTCTTTGTCCTGGCCATTGAGTTCCGACAGGGTTGCGCCACTCTCGAGCTTTTCGAGGTAATTGAAAATCGCCTGCTTGATCACCCAATGCGGGGTGCGATCAATGGTCTGCGCAGCGGTTTTCAGACGGTCGCGGGTCTGGTCGTCGAGCTTGACGCCCAAGGTGGTGGTGGCCATGTCTTATCCTCGTAAGCGCCATCAGGGCAATGGCGTCCGGTTTTTGCCGCAGATTAGCTGTGAGTGCGCCAAGGTGCAACCAGGTGCAACCGAAAATTTCCAGGCTTTCATTTACCGTCTCTTGTTGGTGCTTCAGGCGCGAGTTCAAAGCCTGATGGCAGAGCCCTCGCGGTGTTGCCGACGGCAAGTCGCCCTGTCTTGGTGCGCAGCGTATTTTGCAAACGGGCGCCCATCAGGGTGCAACTTTGTTGGTAAATCGGTTGCACCGTTTTGCGTATGTTGTCTAGGATGCCGGTCTTGCGGTGCAACCGTAGCGCTTTCTTGCGGGCTCGCGTCAGCGATGTGTCGGGTGCCAGGTGCTGAGTCTGACCTTCCGGGGTCAATCGCCCAGCCTTGGGCCAGACGCTGTATAACAACAACGCCAAGGCAGAACATATGAGTCTTACCAACCCCACTCTGATCACATTCGTGATCTACATCGCAGCAATGGTCCTGATCGGCTTCTGGGCCTATCGGTCCACCAATAACCTTTCCGACTACATCCTTGGCGGACGCAGCCTGGGCAGCGTGGTCACGGCGTTGTCGGCCGGCGCTTCGGACATGAGCGGCTGGTTGCTGATGGGCTTGCCCGGCGCCATCTACATGTCGGGTCTGTCGGAAAGCTGGATTGCCATCGGCCTGATCGCCGGTGCCTACCTGAACTGGCTGTTCGTCGCCGGCCGTCTGCGGGTGCAGACCGAGTTCAACGGTGATGCCCTGACCCTGCCGGATTACTTCACCAGCCGTTTCGAAGACCGTAGTGGCGTGCTGCGGATCATCTCGGCCATCGTGATCCTGATCTTCTTCACCATCTACTGTGCTTCTGGCATCGTCGCCGGTGCACGGCTGTTCGAAAGCACCTTCGGCATGTCCTATGAGACAGCCCTGTGGGCCGGCGCTGCCGCGACCATCGCCTACACCTTCGTCGGTGGCTTCCTGGCGGTGAGCTGGACTGACACCGTGCAGGCTTCGCTGATGATCTTCGCCCTGATCCTTACGCCGATCTTCGTGGTACTGGCCACCGGCGGCGTCGATCCGGCGTTCCTGGCCATCGAAGCGCAGATTTCGGGCAGCTTCGACATGCTCAAGGGCACCACATTCATCGGCGTGGTTTCGCTGCTGGCCTGGGGGCTGGGTTATTTCGGCCAGCCACACATCCTGGCGCGTTTCATGGCTGCCGATTCAGCCAAGTCGATTGTCAATGCCCGGCGTATTTCCATGGCCTGGATGATCCTGTGCCTGGGCGGCGCAGTGGCGGTGGGCTTCTTCGGTATCGCTTACTTTGCGGCCAACCCGGATGTGGCCGGTCCCGTGACCGAGAACCCGGAGCGGATCTTTATCGAGTCCTCCAAGCTGCTGTTCAACCCGTGGGTGGCCGGTGTGCTGCTGTCGGCCATTCTGGCGGCGGTCATGAGTACCCTGAGTTGCCAGTTGCTGGTGTGTTCCAGCGCACTGACTGAAGACTTCTACAAAGCCTACCTGCGCAAGGGCGCGAGTCAGCGTGAACTGGTCTGGGTGGGACGTGCGATGGTGCTGCTGGTGGCAGTGATCGCCATCATGCTGGCAGCCGACCCGAACAACCGGGTATTGGGTCTGGTCAGCTACGCCTGGGCCGGGTTCGGTGCCGCGTTCGGCCCGGTGGTACTGTTTTCGCTGTTGTGGAAAGGCATGACCCGTAACGGGGCGCTGGCAGGGGTAGTGGTCGGTGCCGTCACGGTGGTGCTGTGGAAGCAGTTCACCACCTTTGGCCTGTACGAAATTGTGCCGGGCTTCATCTTTGCGAGCATCGCCATTGTGCTGTTCAGCCTGCTCGGCGAGAAACCTTCGGCGGCCATGCGCGAGCGCTTCGAAGCGGCCGACAAGGCCTATAAAGAGGCTGTTCGCTAAACCTTGCGTCATTGACATCCTCCCCGGCCTGAAGGCCGGAGATTCCTACGGCGCTCAGGCGCGGCATCGAGCCGCCCCCGAGTCGCTTCGGTGGGTTCCTGCTGCTGGCGCCATGACCTCTGCGCTCACTTCACAGGCTAACCGGGCGTGTCCCGCCCTTAGTACATTGATCGCGCCGACCACATCGGCGTTGCCTTCGAAACCACATCCCACACACCTGAACAGCGCCTGCGTCTGGCGGTTAGCCGCCGACACATGGCCGCAACAAGGGCACGTGCGGCTGGTATCTCGCGGCGGTACGGCAATCAGCCAGCCGCCGCGCCACGCCAGCTTGTAGTCCAGTTGGCGGCGGAACTCGAACCAGCCCTGATCGAGAATGGCCCTGTTCAGGCCAGACTTGGCCCGAACGTTTCTTCCCGGCGCCTCGGCCGTACCTGCCGCCGACCTGGACATATTGCGTACCTGCAAGTCCTCGATACACACCATCGCGTGGTTTTGGCTGATCGTGGTGGAGCACTTGTGCAGGTAGTCGCGGCGGGTATTGCCGATGCGCGAGTGAATGCGCTGGACGCGGGCTTTCGCCTTCTTCCAGTTGCGGCTGAATCTGACCTTGCGGCTCATCGCCTGCTGCGCTTTGCACAGCGCGGTTTCATGGCGTTTGAAGCTGTTCAGTGGTGCGTAGAACGAGCCATCCGAAAGCGTGGCGAACCGGGCAATGCCCATGTCGATGCCGACTGCCGCACCCTGCGCCGTGGGCTGCTCATCGATCTCGCGTTCGGTCTGGATGCTCACGAACCACTTGCCACACGACTGACTCACGGTGATGTTCTTCACAGTACCCAGCGTCTTGCGGCTGTTGCGGTAACGCAGCCAGCCCAGCTTTGGCAAGAACAGGCGGCTGTTGGGCTGGTCGAGCTTGATCTGTTTCGGGTCGGGATAGCGGAAACTGTCGCGCTGCCCCTTCTTCTTGAACCGGGGAAAGTCGGCTCGCTTGGCGAAGAAGTTGGTGTAGGCCCGCTCCAGATCCTTGAGGCTCTGTTGCAATGGGTGAACAGGCGCATCGGCCAGCCATGCGGTTTGCGGGCTATTGCGCCACTCGGTCAGCAACTTGCACAGGCCCGCATAGCCGAGCTTCTTCTCGCCTTGCTCGTGGCGCTCCTTCTGCAACGCCAGCGCCTTGTTGAAGACGAAGCGGCAGGAGCCCGCAAAGCGGCGCATTTGCCGCTCCTGCCGGCCGTCTGGCATGAGTTCGTGCTTGAAGGCTTGAAGTCGTTGCATGCTGCTCTTGAGCCATGAGCAATGAAGGCGACATTAGGCGCGGACGGCACGGTGTTTTCAAGGTGCATGCCCACTGGGTCTTTGTAACGAAATACCGCTGTAGAAGGGCATCTGTGTCGCCATGTTACTTCGCATCATCCTGTGGCGGTGCGTCCATCGAACAGCAGCAGACACCCCATTGCAACCAGGGACGGCTACGCCGTCCGCGCTATCCTTCCCCGCCCTGAACGGCGGGGCTTGTCGCGCCCTGATGGTCAATGAAACGGCCCGCAGATGCGGGCCGTTTTCATTTGTTATGGTCGATATCCAGTTTGTAAAAGGTCGCCTTGCCGCCTTCTGAGGTGTAGCCGGTGTTGTCCTGGGTATAGACACCGGCCTTGAAGTACAGCGGCTTGTCGCGCCAACTGGCCCCGATGTCAGTTTTCCAGTTCATGTCCCGAGCGCTGACGCTCAGTTCACCGCCACGGCTGAGGTGGATGATGTACTTGAAGCGTTCATTGAGTTCGACGCCTTCGGCTACGCGGATCACCCGCGCGGTTTTGTCGTCGAAGCGCTGACGCACCTTGGCGACGATCGCACCGGTCTGCAGCCGTTCCTTGTACTGGTATTCGACCTTGAGCATCGGTCGGGTGCTGTCCTTGGCGTGGATCTGGCCGATCACGATCTTGCCGCTGGAAGGAACCTGATTGACGGTCAGGGTCGCGCGCAGATAGTTGTCCGCCTGAGGGAATAGCCAGTTGTGCGGGGTGCCATCGGACCAGGTTTCACGCAGTTCACTGCGCGGGAACTTGGCATTGGCGGTCTTGGTGCCGGTCACTGGCGACCAGAAGAAGATATGTTCGCTGTGGGACTCGAAGTATTTACCGTCGTAACCGCGTTTGAGTTCTGAGGTTTCGACAGTTTTGGGGGGCGAACCCACCGGTATGCTGAGGTTCCATGAACCGAGATCGATCATCCGGGTTATTCCGCAAGTTGTTGTTATCTCCCGGAAAAAATTACTCAGGAGACGCGCAGCGTTTTTATACGGATATATACCTTGGTTGTTAATCGCTAATTGGAATGAAAAATGGAATCAATCTGCTGGCAACGGGTCTGTGAAGCACGAGTCTAGAGGGCTTGGGCGGATATACCGTTAGTCGGCTGGAAATGACTTTTGTAATGGCAATCCGCTTGCTTGCTTACCCTTTTGCCGAGACCGGTCTACAGTGAAGTCACTTTGCCGACTGCCAGCTGGCGTCGGGTATTGGGACCAAGAGATTCGAAAAGAGAAGTTGCATGGAACGCGCTCAAGATAATTCCAATGATAGCGCTTCGGTCTTATTGGTCGTCGATGACTATCCTGAAAACCTCGTGACGATGCGCGCGGTGCTGCAGCGCGCTGACTGGTGCATCGTGACCGCCAGTTCAGGGTTCGAAGCATTGAATGTTTTGCTTGAGCGCGAAGTTGATCTGGTGCTGCTGGATGTGCAGATGCCCGGCATGGACGGCTTCGAGGTCGCGCGGCTGATGCGTGGCAGCCAGCGAACCCGTCTGACCCCGATCATTTTCCTGACCGCCAACGAGCAATCCCAGGAAGCCGTACACAAGGGCTATGCCAGCGGCGCCACTGATTATCTGTTCAAGCCGTTTGACCCCAATGTCCTCAAGCCCAAGGTTCAGGCGCTGCTGGAGCAGCAGCGCAATCGTCGCGCATTGCAAAAGCTGACCCATGAACTGGACGCCGCCCGGGCATTCAACGAGTCGGTGCTGTCCAACGTGGCCGAAGGCATTGTGGTGGTTGACGAAGCCGGGGTGATTCGCTTCGTCAATCCGGCAATCTGCCGTTTGCTCGATGCCAGCGAGCAGCAACTTAGTGGCTCTTCATTGCTCGACCATGTCTGCGAGCCGCAGTCCGGGCATTGGCTGGAGTCGGGTTTTCATACCTACTACCGCCGCAACGAAACCTGGCGGGTGCACGATGCAACCCTGCTGACGCGCACTGGCGGCCATCTGCCGGTGACGTTCTCGTGTGCGCCGCTGCCCTCCGAGCAGGCCGGCATGGTGCTGAGCGTTCTCGACATGTCGGTAGAGCGCGACCTGTACCGGCAACTGGAGCAACAGGCGGTCACTGATGCGCTGACCGGGTTGCTCAACCGCCGCGGCCTTTACAAGGCTGTGGAGAACATGTTGCAGCGTAACGAACGGACGCATCGTTGCCTGGCCGTGTTGTACCTGGATCTTGATGGGTTCAAGCGTATCAACGACTCGCTCGGCCATCAGGCCGGCGATCAGGTATTGCTTTGGGTGGCCGGGCAGCTGCGTGAGTGCATGCGTCCTTACGATGTGCTGGCGCGCATTGGTGGTGACGAATTCGCTGTAGTAATAGAAGGTCTGGAACACCCCGAACAGGCAGCCAAGGTCGCGGAAAAACTCATCGAACGGGTATCGGTTCGTCGGCATGTCGATGGTATCGACGCCACGCTGGGGGTGAGCATCGGTATCGCGACCCATCCGGCCTGTGGCAGTAACCTTGATGAGTTGCTGCGGGTGGCCGATACCGCCATGTATGAAGCCAAGCGTGCCGGGCGCCAGCAATACCGTTTCTACGACCAGAACATGAATGGCCGTGCCCGGTCGCGGCTCATGCTTGAAGAAAGTGTGCGTAACGCTATCGAAGACCGGCAGTTCTCGGTGCTTTATCAGCCGCAGGTGCATGTCGCGGACGGTCGTTTACGAGGGTTTGAATCCATTCTGCACTGGCAGCATCCGGTGGTTGGCGACGTGCCACGGGATCTGTTCATGCCATTGCTGGAGGAAACCCGGCTGATCAACCGTCTCGGTGACTGGATGTTCGATCAGAGTGCCGAGCAGCGCCGCGCCTGGGGCCCGCTGTTCGACGCTGATCTGGTGGTGAGTGTCAGCATCGGCCCCGCGCAGTTCTGTCTGCCCAACCTGGCGGCGCAGCTGCAGGCGGCGATGCAGCGCCACGGGATCAATGCCGGGCAGATCGAAGTGGAAATCTGCGAGCGCTCGCTGCTGCATAACCTCGCCCACAGCCGCAAGCAATTGGGCCAGTTACATGATATTGGCGTGCGCGTGGCCCTGGACGATTTTGGGGTGGGCGACTGTTCGCTGTTGCACCTGCGCAATCTGGAACTCGACACCCTCAAGCTCGACCGGCACTTTATCGCTACCTTGCTGGACTCACCGCGAGACGCGGCAATGGCACACAGCATCATCGAGCTGGCGCGCAACCTTGGCATTCTGGTCATGGCCGACGGTGTCACGACCCAGGCGCAACTGCACTGGCTGAGCGAAAACGGCTGCCAATTGGTGCAAGGCCCGTTGCTGGGTGCGCCGATGGGCGTCGAACAGGCCGGTCAGTTGCCCCGTCAGACGAGCCTTGCTGCGTTGTGCGTGCGTTGAGTGGTGTAGACTGCAGCGCTCGATCCGCTACCGCTATTTTGTGATGACCAGCAGTCCTCAGCCACCACTCAAGTACCTGCAAGCCTACCCTGCGACCCTGCAGGATCAGGTGCGTCAGATGATTGCCCGACAGCAGTTGGGCGACTACCTGCAGCAGCGCTATCCAGGCCGTCACGCTATTCAGAGCGACAAGGCGCTGTATGCCTATGCGCTGGAACTGAAAAACCAGCACCTGCGCAATGCCCCGCCGATCGACAAGGTGCTGTTCGACAACCGTCTGGACCTGACCCATCGGGCGCTGGGCCTGCATACCACGGTGTCACGGGTGCAGGGCGGCAAGCTCAAGGCCAAGAAGGAAATCCGCGTAGCCTCGCTGTTCAAGGAAGCGGCCCCTCAGTTTCTGGACATGATCGTGGTCCATGAGTTGGCGCACTTCAAAGAGTCCGAGCACAACAAGGCGTTCTACAAGCTTTGTGAGCACATGCTGCCCGGTTACCACCAACTGGAATTCGACCTGCGCGTCTATCTGACCTGGCGCGATCTGCAGGCCGGCTGAGACGAGAACCCGGCATGGACGTGAGCAAGACCAAAAGCAGCTTCTACCGGCGCCTTTACGTGGCCTGGCTGATTGACAGTGGCCAGGCCTGCAGCGTGCCGGCCCTGACCGAAGCCACCGGCATGCCCCGGCGTACCGCGCAGGACACCATTGCGGCACTGGCCGATCTGGATATCGTTTGTGAGTTCGAACAGCGCGAAGGTGCCCGGCATCAGGCCGGTGATTATCGTATTCATGATTGGGGGGCGATTGACCCGTGCTGGATCGAGCGCAATCTGGCGGGCATCAAGCAGGTGCTGGGTTATCCGTAGTGGTTATTCCAGGTCGCGGCGCATGCCGATATGCGCGATACCGTCTTCCAGATACACCTCGCCCACGGCATTGAAACCATAGCGGCTGTAGTAGCCCTGCAGATGGGCCTGCGCCGATAGATAAATGGGTTGGTCCGGCCATTTGCGCTCGGCCTGTTCAAGGGCCTGGACCATCAACTCATGGCCCAGCCCCTTGTTGCGGATCGTCGGGGCTGTCACCACCCGGCCAATGGTCACATCGCCGCCCTGCTGGATCGGGTCCAGCAAGCGCAGATACGCCACCAGCTGGCCTTCCTGCCAGCCCATCACATGGCAGGTGTCACCGATCAGGTCCATGCCGTCCACATCCAGATAGGCACACTGCTGCTCGACGACGAACACCTCGGCACGCAGGCGCAGCAGCGAATAAAGCTGCTCTATGCTCAAGTCGGTATGGTGTTTGCAGATCCATTTGATAGACATGTCGCTGACTCGGAGAAAAACCTGAACAGGATTCTAAACCCATCGGACGGTATTCCCAATAAAACCCTCTGCCACCCGCTGTCTGGCGCGTTGTGTGGCGCAGGGTAAAGGGTGCTTGCCTGTTTCACTGTGAGTGGATCGGTAGCATCTGCACAGCTGAGGCGGGCGTCGCATCGAACAGTGATGAGTGGATTGGAAGCGTTATGGACGACAGGCCCCTTCAGGTATCGCGCATGCGGCGATGGATTCGAATCATGGGAGTGGCGGGGCTGCTGTTGATAAGCGGGGCCAACGCCGCCGAACGTCTGCGACTGGTGGCTGACCCTTGGGCGCCATTCACTGACGTCAATTTGCCCAATGGCGGTCTGGCCACCGATATTGTCAGCACTGCGCTGGCCCGGGCGGGTTATGTCACCAGTTACGATCAGGTGCCTTGGGCCCGAGCCATACTCGGACTTGGCGAGGGTCGCTACGATGTCTTGATCAATGCCTGGTACACCGATGAGCGCACGCGTATAGGTCACTTTTCAGGCGAATACCTGCTCAACCGGGTCCGTTTTCTCAAGCGCCGGGACGCACCGTTCGACAGCTGGACACCCAGCATGCTGCATCGCTATCAGGTCGGTGTGGTGCGCGGTTATGCCTACTCGCCGGGGTTTGACGCCGACGCCCAGGTACGCAAGGTGCAGGTACAGAACTTCTCGATCGCGGCGCGGATGCTCGCCGCCGGGCGCATCGACCTGATTCTCGAAGACGAATACGTCGCCCGCAATCACCTGGCGCTGGAAGAGCCCGATGTCCGTGATGCGCTGGAGTTTCTGGCCCAGCCGCTGAGTGAAAACAGCCTGCACATTCTGGTCAGTCTCAAACGCCCCGATCATGCCCGTGTCGTGGAGCGCTTCGATGCGGCGATTGCCGCGATGAAGGCCGACGGCAGCTATTACGAACTGTTGCGTCGGCACGGCTTCTGATCGGCGCTCAGAGGGTGTTTACAAAATAGGCGAACGAAGGCAAGACAAGGCGAAATCGAACGAAAAAGCGCTGTGTACATAAGTACATGAGCATTTTGACCGGGCTGGCGATCCAGGCCGATTTCAACGCCGTATTGCCGAGTGCAGCCATTTTGTAGAGATCCTCTCAGGCCGGCTCCGGCTGCTTGACCAGGTGCGCGGCCAAGGTGCGCAGTGGCGCCAGTTGCCGGCAAATCAGCGCCAGTTGGGTCTGTACCAGGCGCTGGCTTTCTTCCAGTTCATCGGTGACTTGCTCAAGCTCATTGGCCAGTGCTTCTTCAGCGTCGCTCTGGACGGCGACCGGCTGACGTTCGGCCAGACAGCGGGCAATGTCTTCGATGCTGGCTGCCAGGGTTGCGCCGGCGCCATCGATCAGGTGCTCATGGACCGTCGGCGGCAACTGGGTATCGCGGTGCGCACCCAGGCCCGACAGGTAACTGAGCAAGGTGTGCGACAGCACCAGAAAGCGAAAGCCCACATCGGCTTCCTTACGAAAATGCCCAGGCTCCTTGAGCATGTTGGCCAGCGTGGTAGACAGCGCCGCGTCGGCGTTGTGGGCGTTACGCCGGGCCAGGCGATAGGCCAGGTCGTCGCTCTTGCCCTTGGCGTACTGCTGCATGATCTGGCGCAGGTAGACGCTGTTGCAGGCCAGGGTATTGGCCAACACCTTGTTCAGCCGCCGGCCCTGCCAGTCAGGCAGGAACAGGAACACCGCCAGGCCCGCAATCAGGCTGCCGAGCAGGGTATCGAACAGGCGTGGCAACAGCAGCCCGTAACCGTCGCCAACCTGATTGAAGCAGAACAGCACCATCACCGTGATGGCAGCGGTCGACAGGGTATAGCGGGTGGTGCGATTGACGAAGAACACCACGCCGGCCAGTACCGCGCACATCGATTGCAGAATCGGACTGGTGACCAGGCCGAACAGCGCCCATCCCGCGACCAGGCCAATGGCGGTGCCGATGATCCGCTGGCCCAGCTTGATCCGCGTGGCGCCATAGCTGGGCTGGCAGACAAAGACCGTGGTCAGGATGATCCAGTAGCCGTTGGCCGGATGAATCAGATGCACCATGGCGTAGCCGACCGACAGCGCCAGCGGCAGGCGCAGTGCATGGCGAAACAGCAGTGAGGTCGGCGTCATCTGCAGGCGCAGGCGGTTCCAGACATCCTTGAGGTTGCGCGGTGAGCGGTCCAGCAGGCTGCTGTCGCTGGCATCGGCCAGGGCGTCGGGATTGCTGGCGTCACTGATCAGGCGGTCCAGGGTTTCCAGGTTGGCAGCCAGCGCCCGCAGCGAGCGCAGCAGGCTGCGCCAGGCCGGGTTGCTTTGCAGGCGCAGGTGCTCCAGCGAGGCGCGCAGGTCTTCCATGGCCTCGGCAAAGTTGGCGTCATAGATAAACGGCTGGCGCATCTGGATTGATTCGGACAGTGCCTGGCAGGCCGAGCCTTGCTGGCGTAGCAGGCGCTGGCAGCGAAACAGCACGTCGCTGTGAAAGAATGCGTCGGTCAGCGCGTTGTAGGGGTAGTGCGACGAGCTGGCGCGCTCGTGGATGTCCTGGGCAATAAAGTACAGCTTCAGGTAGCGGCTGACCTTGGAGCCGGGCCGGTTGCTGCCGACCCGGTGCAGGATGATCTCTTTGGTGGCATTGAGTGCGGCGACGACCTTGCCGTTCTGCTGCGCCAGCTCCAGGCGCCGGGCCTCGATATCCAGGCCGCGAATCGGTTCGAACAGGCTCGACTTGAGCTTCAGGTACAGGCCCAGCTCGCGAAACAGCCGGGCCAGCGCCTGCTGGACGGGCTGGTTGGAGAACAACAACTGCCAGAGCACCGACAGCAAACCGTACCAGGCCGCGCCGGCCACCAGCAGCATCGGTTCGTGCCAGAAGTCCAGCACCTCGCCGCCGCGCTGATCGACGCCGATCATGGTGTACACCGACAGGATCAAGGTGCCGTAGGCAATCGCGCCATAGCGCTCGCCAAGGGCGCCGAGCATGGTCAGGCAGAAGCTGGCCAGCGCCAGGGCAATGGCAAAGATCCATGGGTAGGGAAACAGCAGCTCGACGGCCAGCGCGGCGATGCTGAAGCACACCAGCGTCACGGCCAGGGCGTTGAGCCGGCCCTGCCAGTTATCGTCGGTCTCGGCCAGGGCGCAGGCGATGATTCCCAGAAACAGCGGAATCAACAGGCCCATCTCATTCTGATACCAGCACAGCGCCATGCTGCCGGTCAGGGCGATAAACACCCGGATGCTATAGGCAAACTTGTCCTGCGCCCACAGGCGGCGGAAGGTATGACTCAGGGATTTCGATGCCATGAATGCGCTGACAGCCTTTTTCGCGAGTGCAGATGGATATTTACAGCGCCGCAGGCAAGCTGTACATCCGCATTAGCAAAATATATTCCGGTTGGTTCGGTTGCGACCTGGCTGCGACACCGTGTCACACATACTGCGCTGCCGCGTAACCGGACGCCCAGGCCCACTGGAAATTGAACCCGCCCAGGTGGCCGGTCACGTCCAGCACTTCACCGATGAAGTACAGCCCTGGCGATTTCAGTGACTCCATGGTCTTGGATGACACTTCGCGGGTGTCGATACCACCCAGCGTCACTTCCGCCGTGCGATAGCCCTCGGTGCCGGCCGGCACCACTTGCCAGTCCGCCAGTTTTTCGGCGATCGCGGCCAGCTCGGCGTGGGGGTACTGCTTCATCGGTCTGGAGCTGAACCAGTGATCGGCCAGCAGGTTGGCCATCTTCTTGGTGAACACCTCGCCCAGCAGGGTTTTCAGCTCGCTATTGGGCCGTTCGGCTTGTTGCTGCTTGAGCCATTCATGGGCATCGCGGTCGGGCAGCAGGTTGATGTGTACCGTGTCGCCAGGTAGCCAGAACGAGGAAATCTGCAGCACTGCCGGGCCGCTCAGGCCGCGATGGGTGAACAGTATGTTTTCGCGAAAGCTGACATCGTTGCAGCTGACCAGACAATCGACGGAGGTGCCGGACAACTCGCTGCACAGGGCCTTGAGCTGATCGGTGATAGTAAATGGCACCAGGCCGGCACGGGTCGGCAGCAACGTGTGGCCGAACTGCTCACCGACCTGATAACCGAAGCCGGTGGCGCCCAGGGTCGGAATCGACAGGCCGCCGGTGGCGATGACCAGTGAGGCGCAGTCCAGGCGTCCGAGGCTGGTCTGCAACCGATAGCCTGTGTCGGTCTTGTCGATCTTCTGCACGGCGGTGTCCATGTGTAGGCTGGCACCGGCCTGCTGGCATTCATGCAGAAGCATTTCCAGAATGTCGCTGGACTTGTTGTCGCAAAACAGCTGGCCGAGCTTTTTCTCGTGGTATGGCACGCCGTTGCGCAGCACCATGTCGATGAAATCCCACTGCGTGTAGCGCGCCAGTGCCGACTTGCAGAAGTGCGGGTTGTGCGACAGAAAGTTGGAGGGCTCGGTGTACATGTTGGTGAAATTGCAGCGCCCGCCACCGGACATCAGAATCTTCTTGCCCGGTTTATTGGCATGGTCGATGACCATCACCCGCCGTCCGCGAGCTGCGGCAGTCAGGGCGCACATCAGGCCGGCGGCGCCGGCGCCGATGATTACAACGTCAGTAACGGACAACGAAAGATCCTCGTGAATAGATGGGCAGACGCCGTTGCAGCAGACCTGTCCCGGCTTTTGTGGGAGGGGCCGGCCGGCGCCCCGGTCTGCCCGCGACAGGGTGTGAGCAGTCGCCAGCAGAGCTGCCTCCCATAAGTCGATGGCCAGAGGTTGCGGTGCGATCAGATGATTCGCACGCGCAGCGATTTGCCCTTGATCTTGCCTTTGTTCAGGCGATCGAGCGCCTGCTGGGCGACGGCGTGCTCAACGGCGACATACGACTGGAAGTCGAAAATCGCGATCTTGCCGACCTGTTTACCCGCAATGCCCGCGTCGCCGGTCAGGGCGCCAAGAATGTCGCCAGGACGCAGTTTGTCCTTGCGGCCCGAGGCAATGCACAGGGTGGTCATCGCCGGTTGCAGGCGAGCGCCGCCCTTGGTGGTCAGGGCGTCGTACTGTTGCCAGTTCAGTGGCGTCTTTTGCAGCGATTCGATGGCTCGCGCACGAGCACTTTCCGGCGGTGCAACCAGGCTGATCGCCACGCCTTTTTCGCCTGCGCGGCCGGTACGCCCGACCCGGTGCACGTGGATTTCCGAATCGCGGGCCAGCTCGACGTTGATCACCATGTCCAGCGCATCGATATCCAGGCCGCGTGCCGCCACGTCGGTGGCCACCAGCACCGAGGTGCTGCGGTTGGCGAACATCGCCAGCACCTGATCGCGGTCACGCTGTTCCAGATCACCGTGCAGCGCCACGGCCGACATGCCCTTGGCGGTCAGATGGTCGACCACTTCCTGGACCTGCTGCTTGGTGAAGCAAAAGGCCACGCAGGAGGCCGGCTGGAAGTGATTGAGCACCCGCACTACCGCTTCAAGACGTTGCTCGGGGGCGATCTCGTAGAAAATCTGCTGGATCTGGCTGTCGGCGTGCAGGGTCTGGACCTTGACGATCTGCGGCTCACGCATGAACTGCGCGGCCAGTTGCTTGATGCCGGCCGGGTAGGTAGCCGAGAACAGCAGGGTCTGGCGGCGCTCAGGGGTGTGTTCGACGATCTCGGTAATGGCTTCGATAAAGCCCATGTCGAGCATCCGGTCGGCTTCATCGAGCACCAGGGTGTTGACGCCGTCGAGCACCAGCGAGCCTTTGCGCAAGTGCTGTTGAATACGTCCGGGCGTGCCGACGATGATGTGTGCGCCGTGCTCCAGCGAGCCAATCTGCGGACCGAACGGTACGCCGCCACACAGGGTCAGCACCTTGATATTGTCTTCGGCGCGGGCCAGGCGACGAATCTCCTTGGCCACCTGATCGGCGAGTTCGCGGGTCGGGCACATGACCAGTGCCTGACAGCCGAAAAAGCGCGGGTTGATCGGTTTGAGCAGGCCGATGCCGAAGGCTGCGGTCTTGCCGCTGCCGGTCTGGGCCTGGGCGATCAGGTCCAGGCCCTTGAGAATCACCGGCAGACCCTGCGCCTGGATCGGCGTCATCTCGGCATAGCCCAGCGACTCCAGGTTGGCCAGCATGGCGGCAGACAGCGGCAAGGTATTGAAAGCGGTTTGTGTCACGACGGCAGGACCTGCAAAACAAAAATGTCGCGCAGTGTAGCAAATCACGAGGTCGCGTAGGAGCGGCTTCAGCCGCGAAGGGCTGTCCTACGCCTTGCGCCCCGGAAGCTGCAGGAAGATCCCCGCCGCCAGCATCGACATCACCCCGACACTGAGAAAGGTCAGCTGGAACGCACCCAGCACGCTGTTGGCTTCGCCACCACTCACGTCGCTGCTGAACCCGCCCAGCAGCGCTGCTGCACAGGCCACGCCCAGGCTCAGGGCCAGTTGCGCGACCACTGACAACAGGCTGTTGCCGCTGGCCGCGCTGGCATCGTCCAGGTCGATCAGGGTCACGGTATTCATCGCCGTGAACTGCAGCGAGTTGACCGCCCCGAGCAGCGCCAGATGCACCAGCAATACCCAGTACGGGGTCTGCGCATCCACCAGCGCCAGGCTGGCCAGCAGTATGCCCAGCAGCAGCGTGTTGCCGGTGAGGATGATCCGGTAGCCCAGCGCGTCGATCAGCCAGCGCGCGATGGTCTTGGCGAACATTCCTGCGGCCGCCAGTGGCAGCATGCTCATCCCGGCCTGGGACGGCGAATAGCCCAGCGCGACTTGCAGCAGCAAAGGAATCAGAAACGGCAGCGCGCCGCTGCCCAGGCGGGCGAACAGATTGCCGAGGATACCCACCGCGAAGGTCCGGGTGCGAAACAGTGTCGGCGAGAACAGCGGTGCCTCGACATGCCCGGCGCGCAGCCAGTAAGCGGCCAGACAACCCATGCCGGCAAACAGCAACAGCACCACCCGCATGTGTGGCAAATGCAGCTCGCCCAGCCCTTCCATGGCGGCGGTGATCAGCAGCATGGCGGCGCCGAACAACAGGAAACCCAGCGTGTCGAAGCGCGTACGCCCGCCGCCGGGGATGTCCGGGATGTAATGCTTGACCGCATAGCAGCCGAGGATGCCCACCGGAATGTTGAGCAGGAAAATCCAGTGCCAGCTCATGTACTCGACCATCCAGCCGCCCAGGGTCGGTCCCAATAGCGGACCGAGCAGGGCCGGGACGGTGATGAACCCCATGATCCGCACCAGCTCCGAGCGCGGGTAGGCACGCAGCACGATCAGCCGGCCGATCGGTAGCATCAGCGCGCCGCCCAGCCCCTGGATGATCCGCGCCCCGACCAGCATGTCCAGGGTCCATGACACGGCGCAGAGCAACGAGCCAATGCTGAACAACAGGATCGCGCTGAAGAAGATGCGCCTGATACCAAAGCGGTCAGCGATCCAGCCCGAGGCGGGAATCAGCAGCGCGATGGTCAGCATGTAGGCGATCACCACCGACTGCATGCGCAGTGGGTCTTCCTTCAGTGACTGGGCCATGGACGGCAATGCGGTGTTGAGAATGGTGCCGTCCAGGCTTTGCATGAAGAAGGCGATGGCGATCACCCACGGCATCCAGCGCAGGGTCTTTTCATCCAGAACAGGTGTCGATGTGCTCATGCGCTCCTTACAGCGTCAGGGTCAGGCGTTTGATCAAGGCGCCGGGCAAGCGGGTCGAGGATGTCTGGCGCTGCTCATAGGTGCTGGTCGACAGAATCAGCTCGCGTTCCCGGGTCAGGGCTTCTAGCTGATCGCCCAGCATGCTGTAGGCGCTGTCGTCGAAGCGCATGGTATTGACCGGTGCACTGATCCGACCGTCCTCGACCCAGAAGGTTGCGAAGCGGGTCATGCCGGTCATGCGCGCAGCGGGCTGGTCGGAGAAGTTCAGGTACCAGAGGTTGCCGATGTACAGGCCGGTGCCGAGCTGCTGAAGGATATCTTCCTGGGCCAACTCGCCAGCCGCCATGCTCAGCGCGCTGGGCCATTCGCCGCCGTTGGCGCCGTTGGCAGGCAATTGGTATTCGGCGGCGCTACTGGAGTCCACCAGGCGCTCGCCGGCCTGGCCGGCGCTGATCAGGCCCAGGTCGCGGCGCGGGTAGCCTTCGCCGGAGAACGCTGGCGACAGCGAGCCGCTGACGTGCTCATTCAGGCTCACCAGCGGGCTGAGGTGCGCCTCGCCGTCGTACAGGCGTTGCAGCGGGCTTTGTTTGCTGGCGATGGCCTGTGCCGAGAAGCCACCCCAGGCCAGCATGCTCATGATTTCGTCCAATGCGGCGGGCGCCAGATAGGCGCGGTATTGTCCGGGCGCCAAGGTGATTGCCGGCAGGCCCAGGTACTGCAATTGCTCGCGAGCCTGTTCGAACTGGCGGACGCAGGCTGCGTTGTCCCAATGCAGCCCTGCATAGTTGGCTTTTACCGCCTGGCCGTTGGCATGGAACAGGCTCCAGTCGAAGTTGAAGCTGTTGGCCTGATGCCAGCCCAGGGCGCCCCAGGAACTGGCAAAGCCGCGGTAGATGGGGCCGGCGGCATAGATACCGACCAGATCCAGGCCACGGGCCATTTCGCTGATCTGCGCCACTACGCTGCTGCTCTCTGGCAATGGCGTGGTTTGCCAGCTCTCGGTACTCCAGGCTTCGGTATTGGGCAGCAGGTACGGGTCGACAGGTAGCAGTGGCAAGGTTTCGCGCAACTGGCGCAGCGCCTGTTCCAGACGCAGACGGTCCTCTGTCGGGGCGTCAGCCAGGGTCAGGCTGAGGTCGGCATGGCGACCGTCGTGGATCAGTTTGAGGCTGACGCTGGCCTGTTGCACGTGCCCGGCCTGACGCACCTGGCCGTGATTGAAACGGATGAAGTCCGACGCCTCGGCGTCATAGCTCAGGGTGAACTGCTCAGCGCTCTCGCAACCGGCCTTGAGCACGGCCACCAGGGCTTCGAATTGTGCTTGGCGGTCCATCAGGCGTCTCCTCCGAATACATCTACATCACTGAATACGCAGGCCGGTGAAGCATGACCAACCCGCACCACCTGATTGGGTTCGCCCTTGCCGCAATTGGGCGTGCCCAGCACCTCGAAGGTACTGGCGTCGCCCACCGCACTGAGATTGCGCCAAAACTGTGCGGACACGGCCCGGTAGTTGGGGTTCTTGACCACGCCCTTGAGCTGGCCGTTTTCGATCAGTTGTCCCCATTCGCAGCCGAACTGGAATTTGTTGCGAGCATCGTCGATGGACCAGGAGCGGTTGTTGGACATCAGGATGCCGTGTTCGATACCGCCGATCAGGCTGTCCAGCGACTGATCGCCTGGCTCGATATTCAGGTTGGCCATACGATCGATGGGCGCGCGGTTCCAGTTACAGGCGCGGCTGTTGGCCACCCCCGGCAGGCCACTGCGCTGTTGCGACAAGGCGCCGCCCAGTGGCCGCTCCAGCAGACCGTTGCGAATCAGGTAGTGCTTGCTGGCCGGTGTGCCGTCGTCGTCATGGCTGTAGCTGGCCAGTTGTTCGGGTATCTCCGGGTCAAAGGTCACGTTGAGCAGGCTGGAGCCATACTGCAGGGTGCCGAAATCTGACGCCTTGACGAAGCTGGTGCCAGCGTAATTACGCTCATCACCCAGGATGCGGTCCAGTTCCAGAGGATGACCGATCGATTCGTGGATCTGCAGAATCATCTGGTCGGGCATCAGTAGCAGGTCCCGTGCACCACTGGGGGTATTGGGCGCCAGCACCAGTTGCAAGGCTTGGTCGGCTACCCGTGGGGCTGCGCCGGGCAAGCCGCAACGCTGGATGATTTCGGCGCCGCCCTGCTGGCCGAAGTTGCTGCCGCCCAGGCTGCGGGTCTGGCTGTCGTGGCCGTCCCATGCAGTGACGCTCAGGCCCGGATAAACAAAGCGCTGGGCCTGACGCAACTGCGCGCCGGCGCTGTTGAGGTAGATCTGCTCCAGGGTTTCCAGGCCCAGACTGGCTCGCCAGTCGACCAGACGCTGGTCTTTGGGCACGCTGGCCGATTCGTCGAGCAGCAGTTGCAGGGCGTCGCCCAGCGCGGGAAACGCCTGGTCCAGATGTGGCGACAGGTAATCGGCCTGGGCACTGGAGACCGGTTGTGCGCTGAGGTCGAGCAGCGCATGCGGCGCCAACTGGCGGGCCAGCGCTTCGGCGCGCTCCAGCGCCGCCTGCAAACCCTGTTGTGACAGGTCGTGGGTCGCCGCGTAGGTTTCCACGCCCGCCAGGCGTACGGTAATCATTGCCCCCTCGTCCTGACCCAGCGACAACGGCTGGGCGACGTTGCGGCGTACCGAAAGGTATTGATGGGTACGTTTTACGTGGCGAATGGAAAAGAACGACGCTTCACTGCGCAACGCCGCGAAGCGCTGCTTGAGGATGGCGTGGAAGTCGAACATGCGGCGCAGGCTCCGTTAAAGGCGTTTTGCTTCTATATGGCCAGATTAACCCGCCTCATTGGCAGAGGCGAGCCTGCGCGCAGCAAACACGGGGCCCTGTAGGAGCAGCTTTAGCTGCGAAGCTTCGCTGCTAAAACTGATCGCCGCCCGACGGATCGCCGCCCGAGCGCTCCTTCAGGCTGTCGCTGCCTTGGCCAGTTGCATATCCAGATACTCGAACGCGATGCGCTGCGCCTGCTCGGTATCGAACCCATCACCCGACAGCGCGCCGCGCAGCCACAGGCCATCGATCAGGGCTGCCAGGCCGCGGGCGGCGCTGCGTGCCTGATCGACAGGCAGGGCACGGCGGAACTGCCAGCACAGATTGGAGTACAGACGATGGTCGTTGATGCGTTGCAGGCGATGCAGCGAGGTGTGGTGCATGCTGGTGGCCCAGAACGCCAGCCAGGTTTTCATCGCCGGGCCATTGACCTGGCTGACGTCGAAGTTGCCTTCAACAATGACCCGCAGGTGTGCTCTGGGGCTATCGTCGACAAGGGCCTGGCGACGCGCCGCCGTGTTGGCGCTCAGAGCGTTCATCAGATGGCGCATGGTGGCCTCGATCAGGCCATTCTTGTCTTTGAAATAGTGGCTGATGATGCCGTTGGAGACACCGGCCAGACGCGCGATCAAGGCGATGCTGGCGTCGCCCATGCCGACCTGATCAATCGCGGCCAATGTGGCCTGGATCAGTTGTTGGCGACGGATGGGTTGCATACCGACCTTGGGCATGGGGCGGGGTCTCCTGGGTCACAGTGACGAAACGGCCCCGCAGTCTAGTTATTTTTCTCCGGTCGATAAATCATTAAAAACAGTAGGGATATGAAAAAAGCCGCGAACTCCGAGGAATTCGCGGCTGATTTCAGGCTACTTGCAACTCATTCTCAGCTGTTATGCCCTGCGCACGGTGCACAGGGCAGGTGGGCATCAGCCGTGGTTTTTGCCCAGCAAGGCGTGATACAGCTCGGTGTCGCCGAGAATCCCCACCACCCGGTTACCGTCCTGCAGGACCAGCTTGTTGCCGGTCTGGTAACGAATCTGCAGCGCGTCACGCATGCCGATGTTGGAGTCCACCAGGGTCGGGATACGCTGCAGGTCCGCGACGTTCTGACCAGGCTGCCAGTTCTGTACCGAAATCGGTGCGGCGCCCTGACGTACGCCTTTGATCACATTGCCTTCGGCCAGATCAATCCAGGAATCGCCACCCGGATCCAGGCATACCGAGCCATTGATCCGCTTGCAGTTGTCCAGGGTGCGCATCAGGCTGCGCCCGCACAGCACGTTGAGCGGGTTGGTGTGGGCAACGAAATTGCGCACATATTCGTCGGCCGGGTTGAGGACGATTTCTTCCGGCACGCTGTACTGGATGATCCGCCCGTCTTTCATGATTGCGATGCGGCTGCCCAGTTTCAGCGCTTCGTCCAGGTCGTGGCTGACGAAGACAATGGTTTTGCTCAGCTTGCTTTGCAGGCTCAGCAGTTCATCCTGCAGGCCCTGGCGAATCAACGGGTCGAGGGCCGAGAAGGGTTCGTCCATCAACAGAATGTCGGCGTCCATTGCCAGTGCACGGGCCAGGCCGACACGTTGCTGCATGCCGCCAGACAACTCATCGGGCTTCTTGTTGCGCCATTGGGTCAGGCCCACCAGTTCGAGTTTCTCATCGACCAGTTTGCGCCGCTCCTTTTCCGGTCGTCCCTGCATTTCCAGGCCGAAGCTGATGTTCTCGCGCACAGTCAGCCAGGGCATCAGGGCAAACTTCTGGAACACCATGGCGATACGCTTGGTGCGCATCATCTTCAACTCGGCTTCGGTGCAGTTGGCAATGTCGATTTTCGAGCCTTCGTGCTCCACCAGCAGCGAGCCGCGGCTGACCGTGTTCAGGCCATTGATGCAGCGCAGCAGGCTGGATTTGCCCGAGCCGGACAGGCCCATCAAGACGCAGATCTCGCCCTTGTTGATATCCAGGTTGGCCTTTTCGACGCCGACGATCTGACCCAGCTCCTGGAGGATTTCGCCGCGCGTCTTGCCCTGGTCCAGCAGTTTGAGTGCGGCACGTGGGTCCTTGTTGAAAATAACGTCCACGTTTTCGAATTTGATGATGCTCATGCGTCGGCTCCCACCTTGGCTTCAGGCTGTTTGCAGATACGATCGAGCATGATGGCCAGCAATACGATCGCAAGGCCGGCTTCGAAGCCAACCGCGATATCGGCAGTGTTCAGTGCGTTGACCACAGGTTTGCCCAAACCGTCGGCGCCCACCAGGGCGGCGATCACCACCATCGACAGCGACAGCATGATGCATTGGGTGATACCGGCGGCGATGCTCGGCATGGCATAGGGCAGTTCGATACGGGTCAGCAACTGGCGACGCGAAGAGCCGAAGGCCTTGCCGGCGTCGAGCAGTTCCTGAGGGACGTCGCGAATCCCCAGATAAGTCAGGCGCACCGGTGCGGCAATCGCAAACACCACCGTAGAGATCAGACCGGGTACCACGCCCAGGCCGAACAGGGTCAGGGTCGGGATCAGATAGACGAAGGTTGGCACGGTCTGCATCAGGTCGAGAATCGGTCGGATGCAGGTGTAGAACCAGGGCTTGTGCGCGGCAATGATGCCCAGCGGCACGCCGATGATCACGCACACCAGGGTGGCGAACAGCACCTGGGCGAGGGTTTCCAGAGTTTCTTGCCAATAGTGCAGGTTGAGGATCAGCAGGAACGACAGAATCACGAAGACGGTCAGGCCCCACTTGCGCTGGATGAAGTGGGTCAGGGCGGCGATCAGGCCGATCAGTACGTAAGGGTTGAACCAGGCCAGGGAGAACGTCAGGCCGTGGATCATCATTTCAAGGCTGTAGGCAATGGCGTCGAAGTAGTTGGCGCCATGGCGAATCAGCCAGTCGACAAAGGCGGAAATATACTCGCCCAGGGGGAGCTTGTGATCGGTCAACATGATATCGGGTGTCCGCTTGCGGGTGCCTTTGAAAATGACCGGCGTTGCCACTGCCAGGGATTTTCAGAAGCACCTTTACGTGAAGATTGAATGCGGCAGGCCCGGAGAGCCTGTGCTCTGGGTACTACTGGGTCAGCTTGGCCCTGGCGGCTTCCAGACCCGGTTTGCCGTCGACGGTGGTAACGCCGGACAGCCAGGTGTCGAGCACCTGCGGGTTGGCTTTCAGCCACTGCCTGGCGGCCGCGTCAGGTTTTATCTTCTCGTCCAGCACCTTACCCATCAGGGTGCTCTCCATGTCCAGCGTGAACGATAGATTCTTGAGCAATTGGCCCACGTTGCTGCATTGCTCCGTGTAGCCCTTGCGCGTGTTGGTATAGATGGTTGCCTGGCCAAAGTTGGGGCCGAAGAAGTCGTCGCCGCCGGTCAGGTACTGAATCTTGAAGCGGGTGTTCATCGGGTGTGGTTCCCAGCCGAGAAACACCACGTCGCCGCCTCTGCGGTTGGAGCGGTCGACCTGCGACAGCATGCCGGCCTCGCTTGACTCGACCACCTTGAAACCGGCGTCTTTCAGGCCGAAGGCATTCTTGTCGATCATGCTCTGGATCAGGCGGTTGCCATCGTTGCCCGGTTCGATGCCATAGATCTTGCCGCCCAGTTCGTCTTTGAATTTGACGATGTCGGAGAAGTCTTTGAGGCCCTTGTCATACAGCGATTGCGGCACCGCGAGGGTGTATTTGGCGTTTTCCAGGTTGGCCCGGACGGTTTCGACTGTGCCGGCTTCGCGGTAGGCCTTGATGTCGTTTTCCATGGTCGGCATCCAGTTGCCGAGGAACACGTCCATGTTCTTGCCTTCGGCCAGCGACTTGTAGGTCACCGGCACCGAGATCATGGTGGTCTTGGTCTTGTAGCCGAGTGCTTCAAGCACCTCACTGGTGACGGCGGTGGTCACCGTGATGTCGGTCCAGCCGACGTCGGAGAAGTTGACGGTATGACATGCCTGGGGTTCTGCAGCGTGGGCCAGCATCGGCAAACCGAGGGTGGCGACCAACAGCAACGACGTTGAACCTTTCATGGGGGAGCTCCTGTGATCTTTTTCTCATCGTCGTCCCGTCTGCGGGGATGACGTGGCTTCTTTGGGCGCAGGCTTCTTGAGAAAGCCCATCACGGTGCCTTGCGATCGAGTCGGGTCGATCATCTACCAGCAAAAAACAAACGCCTACAGGGGGCGTCGTAACCAGTGCGGGAGGGGTCGCATCCAGTGTGTGCGACGTCGTTTCCAGTTTCTTTGGCGTTGTCCGGGCCTCTTGCGGATACCTGAAAGCGCCTGACAGCCTCGGTTTTTAAGCTCTATTGCGGGGCTTTCAGGTGGCGGCGTTGCTGAGCATGAGTGCGTCGGTGTGGGACGGCGTGCAATGGCTGAAAAGGCTGATGATTTGGCCATAACAGCGAACTGCAGTGGCTGGTGTACGCCAAATCGGCAACAGATCCAGCGTAGCAGCTACGCCCATAAAAGCGCCCCGGCGCTAATAAAGACCTGATGATGGAGCTTGGCGACAATGGCAATCAGCGTGTTTGACCTGTTCAAGATCGGCGTGGGACCTTCCAGTTCACATACAGTAGGGCCGATGCGCGCCGCCGCGCTGTTCGTCCAGGGTTTGCGTGACAGCGGCAAGCTGGAGAGCATCGAACGCATCGAAGTGCGCCTGTACGGTTCGTTGTCAGCCACCGGCGTCGGCCACGGCAGTGATAATGCGGTGATTCTCGGCCTGATGGGCCAGTGGCCGGATGCTATCGATCCGGCAATGATCGGCCCGGCCATCGACACCCTGAAAAGCACCGATACGCTGATGCTCGATAGCCGCCTGCCGATCTCGTTCGTGTGGTCGCGGGACATGCTGCTGCTCGACGAGAACCTGCCGTTTCACCCCAACGCCATGACCCTGATTGCCGAAGGCCGGGGCGGCGAGATCTATCAGGACACCTACTACTCCATCGGTGGCGGTTTCGTGGTCGACCAGGTTCAGGCCGACAGCGGCGAGATGGACGGTGATCGCACCGAGCAGCCCTACGAATTTTCCAGTGCCCGGGAACTGCTGCAGTTGTGCCGCCAGCACGGTCTGCGGGTGTCCGAGCTGATGATGGCCAATGAAAAAGTCTGGCGCAGTGAGGCTGAAATTCGCGCCGGGATCATGAAGCTGTGGGCCGCCATGCAAGAGTGCGTGGATAACGGCCTCAAGCACGACGGCATTCTGCCCGGCGGGCTCAATGTGCGCCGCCGGGCGGCAAAGCTGCACAAGAGTCTGCAGGAGCTGGGCAAGCCCAATGTGATCGGCTCGACCCTCAACGCCATGGAGTGGGTCAATCTGTTCGCCCTGGCGGTCAACGAGGAGAACGCCGCCGGTGGGCGGATGGTCACCGCACCGACCAACGGCGCGGCCGGGATTATCCCGGCGGTGCTGCATTACTTCGTCAAGTTCAGCCCGGACGTCAATCAGAGCAATGTGGTGGATTACTTCCTCGGTGCGGCGGCCGTAGGCATCTTGTGTAAAAAGAACGCCTCGATCTCCGGTGCCGAAGTCGGCTGCCAGGGCGAGGTCGGTTCGGCCTGTGCCATGGCGGCGGCGGGGCTTGCCGATGTGTTGGGCGCCACACCTGAGCAACTGTGCAACGCCGCAGAAATCGGCCTGGAGCACAACCTGGGCCTGACCTGTGATCCGGTCGGCGGTCTGGTGCAGGTGCCGTGCATCGAGCGCAATGCCATCGCTGCGGTAAAGGCCATCAATGCCGCACAGATGGCGCTGCGCGGTGACGGCGAGCACTTTATCTCTCTGGATCGGGTGATCCGCACCATGCGTGACACCGGCGCGGACATGCACGACAAATACAAAGAGACCTCGCGCGGCGGCCTGGCGGTCAGTGCCGTCGAGTGTTAACCGCAGCTTCGATCGATCGGGGCCTGTTTCACGGATGAGTCCGCTCCTGCGCAGGGCCGCAGGAGGGGCTTGAGCCCCGACGCATAAGCGGCGCGCCGGCTCTGCTCACTTTTGGCTCAGGGCGGCGCAATGACGCCTTGTTTCAGCGCAAAAAGACCTTCCAGAGTGTGCGGGTAGTGACACTTGTCAAAGCCCCACTGTTTCTTGCCTTGTCCGAGTGCTACCGAATTGCTCAGTGGTTCCAAGTGATTTGCGAGCCTGTCGCATTTGAATATGCAGGTCGCTGTCGTGGTTACGCTTAGCGACGTCGCTTTTGGGTTTTTTGTCGTTCACAGACAAATTCAGGCATGGGAATTGCGATGCATTTGGTACAGCCCTGCAATGCGTAGGGCAATAAGAATGAGAGCCTCCAGTGAGGCCACCTACCGCTCAAGTGCGAGGAGATTCCGTGATGACTTCGTTCAATGCCGGGGCAGCCCCCCAGAACCGCGCTCCACAGTCCATCGGCTTTTTGTTGCTCGATAATTTCACGCTTATTTCCCTCGCGTCGGCGGTCGAGCCGCTGCGCATGGCCAACCAGCTGTCGGGTCGCGAGCTGTATCGCTGGACCACCCTGAGCCTTGATGGCAGCCAGGTCTGGGCCAGCGACGGTTTGCAGATCACTCCCGATGCGGCGATGCACAAGGCACCGGCCCTCGATACCGTGATCGTCTGCGGCGGTGTCGGCATCCAGCGCACCGTAACCCGTGAGCACGTCAGCTGGCTGCAATCCCAGGCCCGTCAGTCGCGGCGTTTGGGTGCGGTGTGTACCGGCAGCTGGGCGCTGGCTTGCGCCGGCCTGCTCGATGGCTTCGATTGCAGCGTGCACTGGGAATGTCTGGCCGCGATGCAGGAGGCTTTCCCGCGGGTGACCATGAGCACCCGCTTGTTCACCCTGGACCGGAACCGCTTCACCAGCTCCGGTGGCACCGCGCCGCTGGACATGATGCTGCACCTGATCAGCCGTGATCACGGTCGCGAGCTGTCGGCGGCGATCTCGGAAATGTTCGTCTACGAACGCATCCGTAACGAGCAGGACCACCAACGCGTGCCGCTCAAGCACATGCTCGGCACCAACCAGCCCAAATTGCAGGAAATCGTCGCGCTGATGGAGGCCAACCTCGAAGAGCCTATCGACCTTGACGAGCTGGCGGTGTACGTGTCGGTGTCGCGCCGGCAACTGGAGCGGCTGTTCCAGAAGTACCTGCACTGTTCGCCATCACGCTACTACCTCAAGCTGCGCCTGATCCGTGCCCGGCAACTGCTCAAGCAGACGCCGATGTCGATCATCGAAGTGGCTTCGGTGTGCGGGTTTGTCTCGACGCCGCACTTTTCCAAGTGCTATCGCGAGTACTTCGGCATTCCGCCACGCGATGAGCGGGTAGGTTCCAACACTGCCCAGCAGGTTTCCATGCTGCCGATCCCGCAGGCCATGGTACTGGCGCCGCTGTCCGGGCCGATGTCGGCGCTCAACCAGGCGCGCAACGAGTCGACCTTCGCCAGCGTGCGTATCTGACAATCGCCCCCGGTTGTGTCAGGCAACCGGGGGCGATGTCGGTCAGTCAGGCGTGGGTTTGTTTGTAGGCCACCAGCGCCGGCAGCAACTGTTGATCAATGGCCTGGCGCACCGCCGGCAGGATGGTCGCACTGCCGGCCAGCATGCTTTCAACCAGTTTGCGCAACGCGATCGCGCGGTCATCGGTAAGGCCGCGCACTGCCTGGGCACAGGCCTGCTCCGGGGTCGCACCTGAGGGCGTTTCAAAGCCCAGCGCCCTGAGTTTGCCGATCAGGTCGTCCTGGTCAATCAGGTCTGCGTGCATCATGGCGTTGTTCCTTCGACAGGGTGGTAACTGATTCTGGTAGGCCTTCACAGCCTGGGCAAGGGCTTGTAGAGGTGATGGCAGGATTACCTAAGAACAGGTCGTTTTCGGCTAACTCCTGTTTCAGCAGCCAGAGCAGACTGAAATCCTTCGACGTGTACTCTACAAGGGCTTGGTCACCCGATGTCACGTTCGGTCCCCGGTTTTGTGACGGCTTTACCGGGGTTTTTCATGTCTGGTGTAAACTGGGCGGCCTTCCAGGAGCTGCCATGAATTATCGTCACGCCTTCCATGCCGGCAACCATGCCGACGTCTTGAAACACATTGTTCTCACCCGGCTGATTGCGCTGATGTCGCGCAAGGAGCAGCCGTTCGCCTACATCGACACCCATGCCGGGATCGGTCTGTATGACCTGCAGGGCGATGAAGCGACCCGCACCGGTGAGTGGGTCGCAGGCATCGGCCGCTTGTGGGAGGCCACTGACCTGCCTGCGGCCGCGGCCGGTTATATGGATGTATTGCGGCACATGAACCGCAAGACCGGCGAACTGCGCTACTACCCAGGCTCCCCTGAGCTGGCCCGGCGCCTGAGCCGTGAGCAGGACCGCGTATTGCTTAATGAAAAGCACCCCGATGACGGTGCGCTGCTTAAAGACAACATGAAGTTCGACCGCCGCGTGGCGGTGCATCTGGGCGAAGGCTGGCACGTGCCGCGTGCGTTGCTGCCGGTGCAGGAAAAGCGCGCGGTGATGCTGATCGACCCGCCGTTCGAGCAACTCGATGAACTCAAACGCTGCAGCGTAGCGCTCAAGGAGGCCATCGGGCGCATGCGCCAGACCGTTGCGACCATCTGGTACCCGATCAAGGACCCGCGCCAGCTCAAGCGTTTTTATCAGGACCTGGCTGAAACCGGCGCGCCCAAGCTGCTGCGCGTGGAACTCTACGTCCACCCCCTGGAAACCCAGGCCAGCCTCAACGGCTCCGGGCTGGCCATCGCCAACCCGCCGTGGGGGCTTGAAGAAGAGCTGCGCGAGTTGCTGCCCTACCTGGCCGAAAAGCTGGGCCAGACCCAGGGCGGCTGGAAAATGGATTGGTTGATCGCGGAGTAGGACCGGCCGGGCGACGCCAAGGCGACGGGCGATCTCCTGCTGCAAGCTTAGGCTGGCAGGCACACCCCGGTGCCGCCAATCCCGCAATAGCCTTGCGGGTTCTTCGCCAGGTACTGCTGGTGGTAGCCTTCGGCGAAGTACAGGGTCGGCGCCTCGGCGATTTCGGTGGTGATTTCACCCAGGCCAGCCTTGGTCAGCTCGGTCTGGTAACGCGCTTTGCTGTCCAGGGCCTGCTGCAGTTGTTCGGGTTTGGTGCAGTAGATGACCGAGCGGTACTGGGTGCCAATGTCATTGCCCTGACGCATGCCTTGGGTCGGGTTATGCAGTTCCCAGAACATCTTCAGCAGGGCCTCATAGCTGACCTTCGCCGGCTCATAGACGACCAGGACGATTTCGGTATGCCCGGTCAGGCCTGAGCAGACTTCTTCGTAAGTCGGGTTGGGGGTGAAGCCGCCGGCGTAACCCACCACGGTGCTGACCACTCCCGGGGTCTGCCAGAAGCGCCGCTCTGCGCCCCAGAAACAGCCCAGGCCAAAGATCGCGAACTCGACCTCTTCGAAGAACGGGCCGAGCAGCGGCGTATCATGGACGAAATGCTTCTCGGGGAGCTGGATATGGCTATCGCGGCCCGGCAGGGCTTGTTCGGCGGTAGGCAAGACGTTCTTGTTTACCAGGATTTCCGAGCGCAGGGTCATGAGCAAGTCCTCTGAATAGGCAGGCTGGCGCACGTAAACAGCGGCTGCGCCATACACTGTAAAAAACGGACATACAGTTTGCCCCAGAGGTCTGGGACAGGGAAGGGGCCTCAGAGCAGCGGCTTGTGCGGGTAACGGTGCAGCCGTTCGATCAGATCGTCGCCGCAAATCGGCTTGTCGAACAGGTAACCCTGGCCGATGTCGCAACGATGACGGCGCAGGAACGCCAGTTGGGCTGCGGTTTCGATACCTTCGGCAACCACTTTGAGCTTGAGGTTGTGAGCCATGGCGATTACCGCTGAAGTGATCTCCATGTCGCCTTCATCATCCGGAATATCGCGGATGAAGCTGCGGTCGATCTTGAGCACGTCAATGGGGAATTTCTTGAGGTAGCTCAGCGACGAATAACCGGTACCGAAGTCGTCCATGGCCAGTGACAGGCCCAGGCGCTTGAGCATGTCCAGTTGCTGTCGGGTGTCTTCGGTGGCTTCGAGCAGCAGACCTTCGGTGAGTTCAAGTTCCAGCAGCGACGGGTCGAGTGCCTCTTCCTTGAGGATATTGGCAATCGAGGACACCAGCTCGGGATCGGAGAACTGTTTGGGAGAGACGTTGATCGCCACTTGCAGCGGGCCGAAGCCGGCGGCCGTCAGGGCTTTGCTCATCCGGCATGACTCGCGCACCACCCATTTGCCGATCGGAATGATCAGGCCGGTCTCTTCGGCGACACTGATGAACTGATCCGGGCGGATCATGCCCTTTTCCGGGTGGTTCCAGCGCAGCAGGGCCTCCAGGCCGGTGAGGCGGCCGGTCAGCAGACACAATTTGGGCTGGTAGAACACTTCCAGCTCGCTCTGGCTCAAGGCCCGGCGCAGGTTGTTCTCGACGAACAGCTTGTAGCTGGCTTCGGCATTCAGGGCTTCGGTAAACACCTGGACCTGATGTTTGCCATTGGCCTTGGCTTTGTGCAGCGCCAGCCCGGCATTACGCATCAGGGTCTGCGGATCACGACCGTGGAGCGGCGCACAGGCCAGGCCCACAGAGCCGGTAACGCTGATCAACTGATTGTCGACGAACAACGGCTTGTCGAGGGTCATCAACACTTGGTGAGCGATGCTTTGTCCGGCCTCCGGGCCGGTCTGGTCGAGCAGTACGGCAAATTCGTTACTGGCAAAGCGGGCCAGTACATCGACTGGGCTCAGGGTATTGCGCAGGCGTCGGGCCAGGCTGATCAACAGTTTGTCACCGGTCTGGTGGCCAAGGCTGTCGTTGATGCGCTTGAAGTTGTCGATGTCTACCAGCAGCAGGCTCATCGGCGTGTCGCTGTCACGGGCGAAGCGCTCGTCCAGATGACGAATGAACGCCGGGCGATTGCCCAGGCTGGTCAGGTTGTCGGTGTAGGCCAGGCGCTCGATGCGCTGCTGGGCCAGCTTGCTCTGGGTGATGTCTTCGTAGATGCCGATGTAATGGGTCAGCTCGCGATTGTCGCCGTATACCTTGGAAATTGACAACTGCCCCCAGTAGGGCTCCAGATTTTTGCGCCGGCTTTTGAACTCACCTTGCCAGCTATTGTTGTTGGCCAGGCTTGAGTGGGCATCGAACAGGCTGCCGAGGTTTTCCAGAGCAGGAAGCTCGGCGAGCTTGTGACCATGGACTTCTTCGGCGGCGTATTGAGTGATGGCGGTAAAGCTGGGGTTGACGTATTCCACTACGCCGTCGCAGTTGACCAGCAGAAAAGCATTGGCGCTCTGTTCCACCGCTCTCTGGAACAGATGCAGGGCGCTGGTGGCGGTACGTCGGTTGTGGTTGTTGATGACCAGCGCAAACTGGTCAGCCAGTTCGCCGGCAAAGGCCACCTCATCCGTAAGCCACTGACGCGTTGCACCGGTCTGCTCCAGGCACAGTACGCCGACCAGTTGCCCGTCCAGGCGGATGCTGGCATCGAGCAGGGCGCGCACATCACGTGGCTCAAGGCTGCTGGCCAGCTCCAGCGTGCGCGGGTCTTCGCGGGTGTTGCTGGCATCGATGGCGCGACTGTTGAGCAGCGCCTCGTGGTAGGCCGGTGAGTTGCTGATATCGATGGGCGATGGCTGGCGGTGCTCGCCGCTCTCGCGCACGTATTCAGTGACGGGCACCAGCGTCTGGCCTTCCAGATTCCAGATACTGGCACCGGCGACATCGTAGATCTCGCAGGCCGTCTGGGTAATCAGTTGCGCCGCTTCCTGCACCGAATTACCCGAGTAACGATGACGGGCCAGCCGCAGGATCAGTTCCTGCTGGGCGCGTGCGCGCTGCAGTTGGGCAAACGGGCTGAGCGGATTGACATGCCTGCCTGCCGGATCGCTGTCATCAGCGTTGAATGCAGGCCCGTCGATGACCACAAAATAGCCGCGCAACAGTTGGCGGTTGTGCTGTTTGAATGCCTCGCCCATCTCCAGTAGCCCCAGCGGGCCATTGACCGTGTGCAAGGTGTAGCGGATCAGATAATGCGATGCCCGGGTCAGTTGCTGCTGCAGATCATCGTGCAGCCGATAACGTGCCTCCGGCTCCATCAGGCTGGCGAAAGGAGAACTGATCAGTGAGCACAGCTCCACTGCTGGCATGCCGAATGCTTGTTCACAGTTCGGATCAAGATATAGCAGCGCCCAACTGGCTTCATTCAGCCGTTCGAAACGCAGCATGCCCAGGCGCGAAGGCACCGGCAATTGCGTCACTACCTCGGCTGCCGTTCTGGCGGCAGCATCGGGCTGGCTTTTCATGAACAAACTCGCTTTCCGAATTCTGGTCGCGCGGGCATTGGCCCTGATAACTTTCGCGCCCGGCAAGGTTGCATGATGCAGCACTGCCTTACAAGAGAGCGCGGTGGCTTAGTGCTATAAAAGTATCAGAGTAATGTGTCCACTGTTCAATCCATTCGGACCGGTCGCCGCGTACAGGGTTTCATGTAACGACAGGGTATCGGCCATGTATCGCAGAACTGCTGTCTGAAGTTGTGACACAGGACAAAAAAGCCCCGCTTGCGCGGGGCTTTTGGTGCGGCAGCCAGATGTTCGGCAGTCGGCCCCGCGCAAACGGGGCCGCTGATGCCTTACAGCAGGATGGTGCGGATGTCGGCCAGCAGTTCGCTCAGACGCTTGGTAAAGCGTGCCGCGGCGGCGCCGTTGATGACACGGTGGTCATACGACAGCGACAGTGGCAGCATCAGGCGCGGCTGGAATGCCTTGCCGTCCCAGACCGGCTGCATGGATGCCTTGGAGACACCCAGGATCGCCACTTCCGGTGCATTGACGATCGGCGTGAAGCCGGTGCCGCCAATGTGACCGAGGCTGGAGATGGTGAAGCAGGCGCCCTGCATGTCGTTGGCGGTCAGCTTCTTGTTGCGGGCTTTTTCGGCCAGCGCAGCCGCTTCGGCCGCCAGTTGCAGCAGGTTCTTCTGGTCGACGTCGCGGATCACCGGGACCAGCAGGCCATCCGGGGTGTCCACGGCAAAGCCGATGTGCACGTACTTCTTGCGGATCACCGCTTTGCCGCTTGGTGCCAGCGATGCGTTGAAGTCCGGCAGTTCCTTGAGCAGGTGCGCGATGGACTTGAGCAGCAGTGGCAGCACAGTCAGCTTGACGCCAGCCTTTTCCGCCACGGCTTTCTGCGCCACGCGGAAAGCTTCCAGGTCGGTGATGTCGGCCTGGTCGAACTGAGTCACGTGCGGGATGTTCAGCCAGCTGCGGTGCAGACCGGACGCGCCCAGTTGCATCAGGCGGGTCATCGGCACTTCTTCGATTTCACCGAAGCGGCTGAAGTCGACTTCCGGAATCGGCTGGATACCGGCACCGCCAGTGGCGCCGCCTGCGGGTGCTTCCTTGGCCTTTTGCAGCTGGGCCTTGACGTAGACCTGCACGTCTTCTTTCAGTACACGACCGTGCGGGCCGGTCGCGGTCACTGCGCTCAGCTCGACGCCGAACTCACGGGCCAGTTGACGAACGGCAGGGCCGGCATGGACCTTGGCGCCATCTTTGGCTGGGGCAGCGGCCGGAGTGGCAGCCGGAGCCGGTGCGGCTTCAGCTTTTGCTGCGGCAGGTGCGGCGGCCGGAGCCGATGCAGCAGGCGCCGGAGCGGCAGCAGCAGGGGCAGCAGGGGCAGCAGCAGCCGGAGCGCTACCTGCGATTTTCAGGCGCAGGATCAGATCGCCAGTACCGACTTCCTGTTCCAGCTTGACTTCAACACTCTCGACCACGCCAGCGGCAGGCGATGGAATTTCCATGCTCGCCTTGTCGGATTCGAGGGTGATCAGCGACTGGTCGGCTTCGATGCTGTCGCCTGGCTTGACCAGCAGTTCGATGATCTTGGCCTTGCCCGACGAACCGATGTCCGGTACGTGGATGTCCTGCACGCTGGCCGCAGCGGCAGGTGCCGGTGCAGCCGCCGGCGCTTCAGCAGCCGGAGCAGGGGCCGCAGCGGCTGGCGCGGCAGCAGGTTCTGCGGCTGGCGCTGCGGCGGCTTCGCCACCTTCACTTTCCAGCTCGAACAGCTCGTCGCCTTCTTTCAGGCGGTCGCCCAGCTTGACCTTCAGGGCTTTGATGACGCCGCCCTTGGGGGCAGGGATTTCCATGCTCGCCTTGTCCGACTCCAGGGTCAGGACGCTCTGGTCCGCTTCGATGCGGTCGCCGACCTTGACGAACAACTCAATGACTTCACCTTCACCGTTGCCGATGTCGGGTACGCGAATTAGCTCACTCACTATGCTTCTCCTCAGGAGAACCTGTTCCAGACTGTATATTGCGCGGCTGTTTGCAACGAAACAGCCTCGGATGCTCATTTGCCGGGGGCAAATTCCGCATCGTCGGCTGTTTCCAGGCTTGAGCCTGCGCTATGGACGAATCCGGGACAGACTCTTAGCAGTCCAGCGGGTTGCGTTTCTCTGGGTCGATACCGAACTTGGCGATGGCTTCTGCCACCACTTTAGGCTCGATGTCGCCACGGTCTGCCAGGGCTTCCAGTGCGGCCAGCACCACGAAGTTGCGGTCCACTTCGAAGAAGTGACGCAGCTTCTTGCGGCTGTCGCTGCGGCCGAAGCCGTCGGTGCCCAGCACTTTGAACTCTTTGGACGGAACCCACTGACGGATCTGTTCGGCGAACAGCTTCATGTAGTCGGTCGATGCGACAACCGGGCCTTTACGGCCGGTCAGGCATTGCTCGACGTAAGTCTGCTGAGGCTTCTGGCCAGGGTGCAGGCGGTTGTGACGCTCGACCGCCAGGCCGTCACGACGCAGTTCGTTGAAGCTGGTCACGCTCCAGACGTCGGCACCGACGTTGAACTCTTCGCGCAGGATCTTCGCCGCTTCACGGACTTCACGCAGGATGGTGCCCGAGCCCAGCAACTGGACGTGGTGCGCAGCCGCCTTGGTGTCTTCCTCCAGCAGGTACATGCCCTTGATGATGCCTTCCTCGGCGCCGGCCGGAATGGCTGGCTGGGTGTAGGCTTCGTTCATCACGGTGATGTAGTAGAAGATGTCCTGTTGTTCTTCGGTCATCTTCTTCATGCCGTCCTGGATGATCACCGCCAGCTCATAGCCGTAGGTCGGATCATAGGTGCGGCAGTTCGGCACGGTGGCAGCCAGGATGTGGCTGTGACCGTCTTCGTGCTGCAGGCCTTCACCGTTGAGGGTGGTACGGCCGGCGGTACCGCCGATCAGGAAGCCACGGGTGCGGCTGTCGCCAGCGGCCCATGCCAGGTCACCGATACGCTGGAAGCCGAACATCGAGTAGAAGATGTAGAACGGCAGCATCGGCTGGTTATGGTTGCTGTACGCAGTACCGGCAGCGATGAACGACGACATGGCGCCGGCTTCGTTGATGCCTTCTTCGAGGATCTGGCCTTTCTTGTCCTCGCGGTAGAACATCACCTGGTCTTTATCGACTGGCTCGTAGAGCTGGCCGACCGACGAGTAGATGCCCAGTTGGCGGAACATGCCTTCCATACCGAAGGTACGGGCTTCGTCCGGGATGATCGGCACGATGCGCTGGCCGATTTCCTTGTCCTTGACCAGTTGCGCGAGAATCCGCACGAACGCCATGGTGGTGGATATTTCGCGGTCGCCGGAACCGTCCAGGATAGCCTTGAGGGTATCGAGTGGCGGGGTCGGGATGCTGAAGCTCTTGGCGCGACGTTGTGGTACGAAACCACCCAGTGCAGCGCGGCGCTCAGCCAGGTAACGGGCTTCGGCGCTGCCTTCTTCCGGACGGTAGAACGGCAGGCTTTCCAGGTCGGCGTCCTTGATCGGCACGTCGAAACGGTCGCGGAAGTGACGCAGGCTGTCGACGTCGACCTTCTTGGTGTTGTGCGCGGTGTTCTTGGCTTCGCCAGCACCGGTGCCGTAACCCTTGATGGTCTTGGCCAGGATGACCGTCGGCTGGTCCTTGTGGTTGACCGCCTGATGGTAGGCTGCATAGACCTTGTACGGGTCGTGGCCGCCACGGTTGAGCTTCCAGATCTCGTCGTCGGACAGGTCTTCGACCATGGCCTTGAGTTCAGGCGTGTTGAAGAAGTGCTCGCGCACGAACGCGCCGTCTTTGGCTTTGTAGTTCTGGTACTCGCCGTCGATGACTTCGTCCATGCGGCGCTGCAGGGCACCGTTGGTGTCCTTGGCCAGCAGTGGATCCCAGAAGCGGCCCCAGATGACCTTGTTGACGTTCCACTGGGCACCACGGAACACGCCTTCGAGTTCCTGGATGATCTTGGCGTTGCCGCGAACCGGGCCGTCGAGGCGCTGCAGGTTGCAGTTGATGACGAAGATCAGGTTGTCCAGCTTCTCGCGGCCGGCCAGGGCGATGGCGCCCAGCGATTCCGGCTCGTCGGTCTCGCCGTCGCCCAGGAAGCACCAGACTTTCTGCTTGCCTTCCGGAATGAAGCCGCGGCTTTCCAGGTACTTCATGAAGCGGGCCTGGTAGATCGCCTGGATCGGACCCAGACCCATCGAAACGGTCGGGAACTGCCAGAAATCAGGCATCAGCCATGGGTGTGGGTAAGAGGACAGGCCCTTGCCGTCGACTTCCTGACGGAAGTTGTTCATGTTCTCTTCGGTGATCCGGCCTTCCATGAACGCACGGGCGTAGACGCCTGGCGATGCGTGACCCTGGAAGTAGATCAGGTCGCCGCCGTGCTCGTCGGTCGGGGCCTGGAAGAAATAGTTGAAGCCGATGTCGTACAGCGTCGCACTGGAGGCGAAGCTGGAGATGTGGCCGCCCAGATCCGGGTCGTTCAGGTTGGTCTTGACGACCATCGCCAGCGCGTTCCAGCGAACCAGAGAGCGGATGCGGCGTTCCATGAACAGGTCGCCAGGCATGCGGGCTTCGTGAGTTACCGGAATGGTGTTGCGGTACGGCGTGGTGATGGCGTACGGCAACTGCGAACCACTTCGTGTGGCCAGTTCGCCCATACGGGTCATCAGGTAATGGGCACGGTCTTCGCCTTCTTTGTCGATAACCGATTCCAGGGCGTCCAGCCACTCCTGGGTTTCGACGGGATCAAGGTCTTGCATGGCTTGCTCCAGAGCGGAAAGGCTTCCAGAATCGGACGCCTGAGTTTGCGACTGGCCTTGTGGGCAGCCGACATAAATTCTTGGATGGCCGGCGGTTGTGCCGGCGGCGTGTAGTTTTACTACAAGTCGCCAACCATTTCAGCTTATTGAGTGATTCATCCAGTAGTAAAACTACAGATAACCGACCAAAACGCTCGTGTCATGTTGTGGGATCAAACGTTACCGTTGATCGCGAGCGCATATGATGGTCAGAAAATTGATGATTTATATCGCAAAAACGATTTTCTCAGCAATTTATTACCTTTGTTCGACAGCGGTGGCTGTCAGAGCGATCTTACATCTATGGCACATCGCCCGTAACACGCCGATCAAGGATAGACCATGAGCTTGCCTTCGCTGACTGAAATTTCGGCCCCGCTGCTGTCATCCGCTACACAAGCCCGCCAGACTTTCCTGGCAGCGCTGGATTGTTTGCCAGAGGCGACACAGGCCGCTTTTGCGGGCTGGCCACAGCAGCGCCAGGCCGCCTTCGAGCGGGTCTGCGCCGCCAGTGATTTTGTCACCGAACAAGTGGGCCGTGATCCGCAGATGCTTGTGGACCTGGCTGCCAGTGGCGACCTGGAACGAGCCTTTGCTCCTGGGCAGTTGCGCGAGCAACTGGCAGAGGCGGTGAAGGCCGCCGCCAGCGAAGACGACTTGGGCCGGATTCTGCGCCGCCAGCGCAACCGCCATCAGGTGCGCATCATCTGGCGCGATCTGACCCGTCAGGCTGATCTGGTGCAAACCTGCCGCGACCTGTCCGAGATGGCCGATGCCTGCATCGATCTGGCCTATCAATGGTTGTACCAGCGCCATTGCCAGCAGTTCGGTGTGCCCACCGGGCGGCGCAGCGGCCAGGCGCAGCAGATGGTGATCCTCGGCATGGGCAAGCTCGGCGCGCTTGAGCTGAACCTCTCATCGGATATCGACCTGATTTTTGCCTACCCTGAAGGTGGCGAAACCGTTGGCGTCAAACGCCCGCTGGATAACCAGGAGTTCTTCATTCGTCTGGGCCAGCGGTTGATCAAGGCGCTGGACCCGGTGACCGTCGATGGCTTTGTATTTCGCGTCGACATGCGCCTGCGGCCTTACGGTTCGTCCGGGGCGCTGGTGCTCAGCTTCAATGCCATGGAGCAGTACTATCAGGACCAGGGCCGTGATTGGGAGCGTTACGCGATGATCAAGGCTCGCGTGGTGGGCGGCGATCAGGCGGCCGGTGCGCAGTTGCAGGACATGCTGCGACCGTTCGTCTATCGGCGCTACCTGGACTTTTCGGCCATTGAAGCGCTGCGCACCATGAAGCAACTGATCCAGCAGGAGGTGCGCCGCAAAGGCATGGCTGAGAACATCAAGCTGGGCGCCGGCGGCATCCGCGAAGTGGAGTTCATTGCCCAGGCCTTTCAGTTGATTCACGGTGGCCGTGACCTGAGCCTGCAACAAAGGTCGTTGCTCAAAGTCCTCAAGACCCTTGAAGGCCAGGGCTATCTGCCGACGCCGGTAGTCGAGGAACTTCGCGAAGGCTATGAATTTCTGCGCTACACCGAACACGCGATCCAGGCCATTGCCGACCGCCAGACCCAGATGCTGCCAGACAACGAACTGGATCAGGCGCGGATTGCCTTCATGCTCGGCTTTGCCGACTGGGCCGGTTTTCATGAGCGCCTGATGCACTGGCGCGGCCGGGTGTCCTGGCACTTCCGCCAGGTGATCGCCGACCCTGATGGCGATGACGATCAAGAGCAGGGTGAGCTGGTGGTGGGCGGCGAGTGGTTGCCGTTGTGGGAGCAGATCCAGGACGAAGAGGCCTCGTGCCGGCAGTTGCAGGAAGGTGGCTTTGCCGATGCAGGCAAGGCGCTCAAATCCCTGAGCAACCTGCGCTCCGGTCCGCAGTTGCGCGCTATCCAGCGTATCGGTCGGGAGCGGCTGGATGCCTTTATCCCGCGCCTGCTGGCTCAGGCGGTGGAGCACGACAATCCAGACCTGGTGCTGGAGCGGGTGTTGCCGCTGGTCGAAGCCGTGGCCCGGCGTTCGGCCTATCTGGTGCTGCTCACCGAAAACCCCGATGCCCTGCGCCGGTTGCTGACGTTGTGTGCGGCCAGCCCGTGGATTGCCGAACAGATCACCCGCTTCCCGCTGCTGCTCGATGAGCTTCTTAATGAAGGTCGGCTGTTCAGCCCGCCGCAGGCACCGGAACTCAATGCCGAACTGCATGAGCGCCTGATCCGCATCCCGGAGGATGATCTGGAGCAACAAATGGAGGCGCTGCGCCACTTCAAGCTGGCCCACGGGCTGCGCGTGGCAGCGTCGGAGATCAGCGGCAGCCTGCCGTTGATGAAGGTCAGCGATTACCTGACCTGGCTGGCCGAGGCGATCCTGCAGCAGGTTTTGGCCCTGGCCTGGCGCCATACCGTGGCGCGCCACGGCACGCCGAAGCGCCCGGACGGCAGTCTGTGCGATCCGGCTTTCGTTATCGTTGGCTATGGCAAGGTCGGCGGGATCGAGCTGGGGCACGGTTCTGACCTGGACCTGGTGTTTATCCACGATGGCGACCCGCAGAGTGAGACTGACGGCGCCAAGCCGATTGATGGTGCGCAGTTCTTCACCCGGCTGGGCCAGCGGATCATTCATCTGCTGACCACCCAGACCAACTCCGGCCAGTTATATGAAGTGGACATGCGCCTGCGGCCATCCGGCGCGTCCGGGCTGCTGGTCAGTTCGGTCGGTGCATTTGCCCGTTATCAGGAAAACGAAGCCTGGACCTGGGAGCATCAGGCACTGGTACGCGCCCGGGTGCTGATTGGCAGCCCGGACGTCCAGGCGTCTTTCGAGCAGGTGCGCGCCGGGGTTCTGGGGCGTGAGCGTGACCTGGCCCAGTTGCGCGTCGAAGTCAGCGAAATGCGCGCCAAGATGCGCGATAACCTGGGCAGCAAGGCCAGCGCAGCGGGCACCGCCGCCAATGCCTTTGACGCCGTTGTGCCGTTCGACCTCAAGCAGGACGCCGGTGGTATCGTCGATATCGAATTTATGGTGCAATACGCGGCCCTGGCGTGGTCGCGGGACTACCCGCAACTGCTGCGTTACACCGATAACATCCGCATCCTTGAAGGTCTGGAAGAGGCCGGTTTGCTGCCGGGTGCCGATGCCAGCCTGCTGCGCGAAGCCTACAAGGCCTATCGTTCGGCGGCGCACCGCCAGGCCCTGCAAAAGCAGGCCGGCGTTGTCGCAGGTGACCAGTTCCCGGAGCAACGGCGCGAAGTGCGGCGTATCTGGGCGGCGCTGGGATTGAATTGACGGCTGGCATGGCCAGCCAATAAGGCTAAGGACGGGGAGGCGTCAGGTTGTGTGAAAGGGTCACGCAACCTGACCTGCCTCCCTGGTCGTTTTTGGATTGAGCATGAACATTCTGATCGTTGGACCTAGCTGGGTCGGTGACATGGTGATGGCGCAAACGCTGTTCCAGTGTCTGAAGCAGCGGCATCCTGAGTGCGCAATCGACGTGCTGGCACCCGAATGGAGCCGGCCGATCCTGGAACGCATGCCCGAAGTCCGTGCGGCGCTGAGCTTTCCTCTGGGCCACGGCGCCCTGGAGCTGGCGACCCGGCGGCGCATCGGCAAATCCCTGGCCGGCCAGTACGATCAGGCGATCTTGCTGCCCAACTCGCTGAAGTCGGCACTGGTGCCGTTCTTTGCCGGCATCCCCACGCGCACCGGCTGGCGCGGCGAGTTCCGTTACGGCTTGCTCAATGACGTGCGCAAACTCGACAAACAGCGCTACCCGCTGATGATCGAGCGCTTCATGGCCCTGGCTTATGACAACGGCGCGGCGTTGCCGCAGCCTTATCCGCGCCCGCAACTGAGCATTGACCCGGCCACCCGCCAGGCCGCGCTGGCACGCTTCGGCCTTAGCCTTGAGCAACCGGTGCTGGCCCTGTGCCCGGGTGCCGAGTTCGGTGAGGCCAAGCGCTGGCCGTCCGAGCACTACGCCAAAGTGGCTGATGCGCTGATTCGACAGGGCTGGCAGGTCTGGCTGTTCGGCTCGAAAAAAGACCACCCGGTGGGCGAAAGCATTCGCCAGGAACTGATTCCCGGACTGCGCGAAGAAGTCACCAACCTGTGTGGCGAAACCTCTCTGGCCGAAGCCATCGACCTGCTGTCGTGCGCCCGTTCGGTGGTGTCCAACGACTCGGGGCTGATGCATGTGGCCGCCGCCCTGAACCGCCCGCTGGTGGCGGTCTACGGCTCGACCTCGCCGGGTTTCACGCCGCCACTGGCTGATGAAGTAGAGGTCGTGCGGCTGGGCCTGGAGTGCTCGCCTTGCTTCGACCGTACCTGCCGCTTCGGCCACTACAATTGCCTGCGCCTGCTCGACCCGGGTCAGGTGATCCAGGCGCTGGGCCGCCTGGGTAGCGGGCTGGACGCTACCCCGGTAGAGGTGCTCTGACCTTGCGGGTGTTGCTGATCAAGACCTCGTCGCTGGGCGACGTGATACATGCGCTGCCGGCCTTGACCGATGCGGCCAGGGCGCTGCCGGGCGTGCGTTTCGACTGGGTGGTCGAAGAAGGCTTTGCCGAGATCCCGAGCTGGCACCCGGCGGTCGACACGGTGATTCCGGTGGCGATCCGGCGCTGGCGCAAAAACCTCTGGCAGACCTGGAAGAGCGGTGAGTGGGCTGCGTTCAAACGGCGCTTGCGCGACACCCGCTACGACGTGGTGATCGACGCCCAGGGGCTGTTCAAGAGTGCCTGGTTGACTCGCTACGTCAATGCGCCAGTGGCTGGCCTGGACCGTGAGTCGGCCCGCGAGCCGCTGGCCAGCCGTTTCTACGACCGCGACCGGCGTTACCCGGTGGCGCGCGGGCAGCATGCGGTGGAGCGCCTGCGTCAGTTGTTTGCCCAGGCGCTGGGTTACCCGTTGCCGTCAGGGCTGGGCGATTATGGTCTCAAGCGCCTGGAGTCACTGAGCGACAGCCTGGATGCGCCCTATGTGCTGTTCCTGCATGGCACCACCTGGGCGACCAAGCACTGGCCTGAGCTGTATTGGCGGCAACTGGCCGAACAGATGGCCGCCCGTGGCCTGCAGGTGCGGCTGCCGTGGGGCAACCCGGCCGAAAAGGCCCGCGCCGAGCGGATTGCCGAGGGGCTGGACAATGCCGCCGTATTGCCCAAATTGAACCTGGCCGGTGTGGCCCGGGTGCTGGCCGGCGCCGAGGCGTGCGTGGCGGTCGATACCGGCATCGGCCACCTGGCTGCCGCGTTGGATGTGCCGACCGTATCGCTGTTCGGGCCGACCAATCCGGGCCTGACCGGCGCCTACGGCAAGTCGCAGGTGCATCTGGCCAGCGACTGGCCGGCCTGTGCGCCGTGCCTGCAAAAGAAATGTACCTATACACCGAGCCCCGACGAGCAGTTGCGGTTCGACCTCAAACGCGAGTGGCCGCTGTGCTTCACTCGCCTGAATCCCGAGCGGGTAGCGAGCCAGTTGGGCGCGCTGTTGCTGGCAAAGGAACCTGGCTGATGCAACTGGCTTTCGTACTCTACAAATATTTTCCGTTTGGTGGCCTGCAGCGCGACTTCATGCGTATTGCCCTGGAGTGTCAGCAGCGCGGTCACCGGATTCGGGTCTACACCCTGATCTGGGAAGGTGAGATTCCGCCCGGTTTTGAAGTGCTGGTGGCGCCGGTCAAAGCGCTGTTCAATCATCGGCGTAACGAAAAGCTCAGTGCCTGGATGGAAGCTGACCTGGCCAAACGTCCGGTGGACCGGCTGATCGGCTTCAACAAGATGCCGGGGCTGGACGTGTATTACGCCGCCGATGGCTGCTTCGAAGACAAGGCTCAGACGTTGCGTCACTCGCTGTACCGCAAGTGGGGCCGCTACCGGCACTTTGCCGAGTACGAGCGGGCGGTGTTCGCCCCCCAGGCCAAGACTCAGGTGCTGATGATTTCCGAGGTCCAGCAACCGCTGTTCATCAAGCATTACAACACTCCGCTGGCGCGCTTTCATCTGCTGCCACCGGGTATTTCCCAGGACCGCCGGGCGCCGGCGGATGCGCCGCAGGTGCGTGCGGATTTCCGTAAGGAGTTCGGTCTGGGCGACCACGACCGGCTGCTGGTGCAGATCGGGTCGGGGTTCAAGACCAAGGGCGTGGACCGCAGTCTCAAGGCGCTGGCCGCGTTGCCCGCCGAGTTGCGCAAGCGCACCCGGCTGTTCGTCATCGGTCAGGACGACCCCAAGGTCTTCCAGTTGCAGAGCAAGGCGCTGGGGCTGAGCGAGCAGGTGAGCTTCCTGAAAGGCCGCAGCGACATCCCGCGCTTTCTGCTCGGTGCCGACCTGCTGATCCACCCGGCATATAACGAAAACACCGGGACGGTGCTGCTCGAAGCGCTGGTCGCCGGCTTGCCGGTGTTGGTCAGCGCGGTATGCGGTTACGCCCACTACATCGCTGAGGCCGACTGTGGTCTGGTTCTCGATGAGCCATTCGAACAGGCGCAGTTCAACCGCTATCTGGTAAACATGCTCGAAGACGACGCTGCACGGGCGCAGTGGGGACGCAATGGCCTGGCCTTTGCCGACACGGCAGACCTGTACAGCATGCCGCAGCACGCGGCGGATGTGATTCTGGCGGAGCATGATCAATGAAGTTGTTCCTCGCAGAGCCGTTCAAGAGCCTGTGGGCCGGGCGTGATGCCTTTGCCGAGGTCGAGCGGTTGCAAGGTCAGGTGTATCGCGAGCTTGAAGGGCGCAGTACGCTGCGCACCGAGGTCGCAGGACGGGGTTATTTCGTCAAGATCCACCGCGGTATCGGCTGGGGCGAAGTGGCCAAGAACCTGTTCAGTGCCAAACTGCCGGTGCTCGGCGCCGGCCAGGAGTTCAAGGCGGTCGCACGTCTGCATGAGGCCGGCGTACCGACCATGACCGCTGTGGCCTATGGCGAGCGCGGCAGCAACCCGGCGGCCCAGCATTCGTTCATCATCACCGAAGAGCTGGCGCCGACCGTCAGCCTGGAAGATTTCAGCCTCGATTGGCGTACTACGCCGCCCGAGCCGCGTCTCAAACGGGCCCTGATTGCCGAAGTGGCGCGACTGGTCGGCACCATGCACCGGGCTGGGGTCAACCACCGCGATTGCTATATTTGCCACTTCCTGCTGCATACCGACAAGCCGGTGAGCGCCGATGACTTCAAACTGTCGGTAATCGACCTGCACCGGGCCCAGACCCGCCGGGCAATTACCCCGCGCTGGCGCAACAAGGACCTGGCCGCGCTGTATTTCTCGGCGCTGGACATCGGCCTGAGCAAGCGCGACAAACTGCGCTTTCTCAAAGGCTATTTCCGCCAGCCACTGCGCCAGATCCTCAGCCATGAGGCGGTGCTGTTGGGCAAGCTTGAGAAAAAAGCCGACAAGCTCTATGAACGCAAGCAGCGTTACGGAGATGCACTCTGATGGCGGGCTGGACACTGGCGCCCGAGTACGCGGCGCTGCAGGAGGATTTCGGCTCGCTGGAGGCGGTGTTTGCCTTGCAAGGCGAGCAACTGACCCGTGACCCACTCTCAGAGGTGATCCGCGTCGAGCGTGCTGGCGTGCAGTATTACGTCAAGCGCTACTCCGGCGCCGGCAAAGGCCTGCGCCGCTATCTGGGCCGGCCAAGGGTCAAGTCCGAGTGGCAAAACCTCAAGCGTTTCGCCAAGTGGGGCATTCCCACCGCCGATGTGGTGGCCTGGGGGCTGGAGCGTAATGGCATGGCCTATGATCGCGGCGCACTGATTACCCGCGAATTGCCCAACACCGAAGACCTGTGGGTGATGGCCCAACGCAAGGACCCACGGCTGAGCGATCCGGCCTGGGTCGAGCGGATCAGTCAGCAGTTGGCGCGTTACACGCGCATCCTGCATGACCAGCACTTCACCCATAACGATCTGAAATGGCGCAATCTGCTGGTCGATGATCAGGATCGGCTGTTCCTGATCGACTGTCCCAATGGTGCGTTCTGGTGGGGGTTTCTGCTGCGCTACCGGATCATCAAGGATCTGGCGTGCCTGGACAAGGTCGGCAAGTACCAGCTCTCGGCCACCCAGCGGTTGCGCTTTTACCTGCAATACCGGCAGCGCTCGCACCTGAATGCCTCCGACAAGAAGCGCATCCGGCATATCGTCAGTTTTTTCGAGGGCCGCGAATGAGTCTGTTCATTGCCAGTGCCGAACAGGCACTGCTGGCCCGCCACGGCCTGGTCGATTTCCAGTCGTTGTGGAATCTGGACCTGGAGGCGGTCGACGAACCCAATACCGGCCGGGGCGGCTGGAGCAGCGTCTATCGCCTGGACCTCGAAGGCCAGGGCTTCTACCTCAAGCGCCAGAGCAATTACCTGACCCACACCCTGCATCACCCGTTTGGCGAGCCGTCGTTTTCGCGGGAGTTTCGCAACATCAGCCGCTATCAGAAGCTGGGGATCCCGGCTTTGCAGGCGGTGTTCTATGGTGAGCAGAAGGTCAACGGCGAGCGCCGGGCGATTCTGATGACCCGGGCGCTGGATGGCTGGAGCGACCTGGATGCCTTGTTGCAGCGCTGGGGCGAAATCCCGGACAACGCACGGCGCGCGATTCTGCACGCCTGTGGACAACTGGCCCGCACCCTGCACGGCGCCCGCCAGATCCACGGCTGCTTTTACCCCAAGCACATTTTTGTGCAGGCCCAGGGTGAAGGGTACGCTGCACAGTTGATCGACCTGGAAAAGACCCGGCCATCGATCTTTGGCCAGCGTGACCTGACCAAAGACCTCGAACCGCTATTTCGTCGTGCACCGATGTGGTCAGAAGCCGACCGGCGTCAATTGCTCGCCGCCTATTTGCAGGCCGCCACCGACAGCCCGCCGGTTGATGCCTGGCTGCAACGGCTGGGCCGACGCGGCCAGCACAAGCAACGTCGCGACCATTGAGAGAGAACTGTTGATGCGCCTTGCCGAACTCACTCACGCGGGACGTGCCCCGCAGTTGCCCCTGAACCTGACCCTGGCGGACGCTGCCGGGCCCGCTGAGTTGCAACTGCTGAGCCTGTTGCGAGTCTTGCCGGGCCAGCGTTATGTCGGTGCCGGGGTATGGCGGGGGCGGCCGGTGCTGGCCAAACTGCTGGTCGGCAGCAAGGCCGCCCGGCATTTTCAGCGTGAACTGGACGGCGTGCGCGCCTTGGCCGCGCAAGGCGTGACCACCCCGCTGTTGCTGGCGGACGGGCTGCAGGAAGGCGAGGGTGGCTGGCTGCTGTTCGAGTTTCTGGAGCAAGCGCCGAGCCTGGGCGATGCCTGGCAGCAGGTCGAGCACCTGCCGGCATTGGCCGACGAGCAGCAAGTGGTACTGGCCGAGGCACTGGGCGCGATTGCCGGGCTGCACCTCAAGGGCCTTTGGCAGGACGATCTGCATCTGGACAACCTGCTGCGTCACAACGGCCAGCTGTACTGGATCGACGGTGCCGGCATCAAGGCCGAACAGGCCGGCCAGCCTTTGTCGCGGCAAAAGGTGCTGGAAAATCTCGGGGTGTTCTTTGCCCAGTTGCCCAAGCGTTTCGAACCCTTTACGGAAGAGTTACTGGTGTACTACCTGCTTGCCAATGGTGAGCATGCCCTGCCACTGGAAGCCTTGCAGAAGCAGATCGACCAGGTTCGCCAATGGCGCCTCAAGGACTTTCTGGCCAAGACCTGTCGTGACTGCAGCCTGTTCAGCGTTGAAGACTCGGCCTCGGGCTTCCAGGCGATTCGCCGCGAAGAGGTTCAAGCCATACAGCCGCTGCTCGATCGCGCCGATGAACTGCTGCAAGCCGGGCATATGTACAAGACCGGTGGCGCCGCCAGCGTGGCGCGGGTTGACGTGGCGGGCCGTGCGCTGGTGATCAAACGCTACAACATCAAGAACTTCAGCCACTGGCTCAAGCGCTTCTGGCGCCCGAGCCGCGCCTGGCACTCCTGGCGCGAAGGCCACCGCCTGGCATTTCTCGGCATTGCCACGCCCAGACCGCTGGCGGTGCGCGAGCAGCGCGTGCTGGGCCTGCGCAGCAAGGCTTATCTGATTACCGAGTTTCTTGAGGGGCCGGACCTCATCGAAAAATGGGCGCCCTATGTAGCCACCGCCGCCGTGCCTGAAAATGAGTTACAGGCCCTGGACAGCCTGATCGCGCAACTGCTGCGCGAGCGCATCAGCCACGGCGATCTCAAGGGCCATAACCTGTTCTGGCACCAGGGGCAGTGGGCCTTGATCGACCTGGATGCGGTCTGCCAACACCGCTCACTCAGCAGCTTTGCCGCAGCCTACGCCCGCGACCGGGCGCGGTTGTTGCGCAACTGGCCAGCAGGCAGTGCGCTGCACCAGATGCTGGCGCAGCGCCTGCCGACAACCCCGCAGTGATGCCTCAGCTCACCTGACGCATATTCATCCTGCGCAGGGCCAGCAGCAGTGCCGCGAAGTCATCGAACGGCCGCAGGTGGGTACCGCCCCAGCTTTCACGGTCTACGTACAGCTTGCCCTGGGCGTTGCGCTGCACCGCGGTGCGCTCGATGCGGTTGGCCCGTGAGCGGTGGACAATGACCGGCTGCGGGCCGCTGATGTCTTCGATCAGAAATAGCCCGGGGCTGAACAGTCGGACCTCGATCGGTGCGGGCTGGCTAATCTCGGCGAGGGTTCTGGGCATCGCGTTACGGCTGGGCAGGCCCAGGGCGTAGTCGTTGCGCACAAAGGTTTTGCGCCCGCCATGCTCGGTTGTGACCAGATGACCGGGGTCGCTGGCTGGTCCGAAAGTCTCGCCTGGCGGCATGTCAAACACCCGCAGGCTGATGCTCGGCTCCAGTTCCGCCAGCCCCGGCACGTTGTCGAAGCTGCTGGCATGGCTGTCGCCGACCAGCGCCAGCCACTTGTGCCGGCCCATGACGTCCTGATGGCGGCGAATCGTGCGCATGGCGAAGTAATTGAACATCTGCTCGCGAGTCGTTGCGCCGAGTCCCTGCATATTGTGCAGGTAATAGCTGGTCACGCAGTCCAGCGCACGCACTTCAATACCGTGCTCTCTGGCCTTGAGCACCAGTTGCTCGAAGTTGTAAAGGCCGGCAGGGTCTGTGAGGTACTGCTTGTCGAGGTGCTTGAGGTAGTGCAGCAGCCGTTTGCTCATCAGGCCTTTTTCGACAAACAGGTCCAGATCCAGCTGATGCATGTCGAGCTGCAGGTGCTCAAGGTACAGGGTCTTGACCTGGCGCTCGACCAGATTGGGCAGGTTGTCAATGATGAACTGCTTGCTGCCAATCGAGGACGCCGAGCCGGTTACCACCACGCCCTGGTTCTGGGCATAGAGACGGTCAAGCAGCTCGGCAGGCGAGTCTAGTGCCGTGACCTGGGGTAGCTTCGGGCGTGCCGGTAACGGGTGGTCAAGCTGCGCCTGGCGGGCATCGCGTTGCAACTGAGCGCGTTTTTTGAAGAACAGCGATCTGGCCGTTGTCAGGTTCTCGTCGGGCAGGCTGTAGTAAATGTTCAGGCCTCGGTGTTCGAAGAACGCCAGTTGATGGACTGTCTCCAGATGCTGCTCGGGTATTTGATACAAAGGATCGGCCAGCGAGCGTTGTAGCGCAGTTGGCTCGATGGCTGTTGGCCAGTCCGGGGCTTGCACCTGCTGCCACTGCCTGGCCGCGTCCAGTTGGAAGCCTTGCTCACCCGGATTGACCACACGGCGTGAGGCACGGGTCGAGGTTTGCGAACTGCTGGCGAGCGGCGGTTGCAGTAATTCGGACAGCGACCAGTCCAGGCTGCTGGGTTCAGGCAGCAGGGTATCGCTGCTTGAAGTCGAAGGTGGCGGCGAGAGCGGCGGCCGACGTCTGGCGTTGGGCATCTCAAGCAGAAAATCGCTGTTGCTCAGGCTTTCGCCGGTTTGCGGGGCGCTGTCGCGAGTGATGCGCGTTGGCTGGCCGCGCGGTACATCCCGGACCCTGATGCTGATCGCACCGTGCAGCTCGCTGATACCCGGCACCTGCCGGTAGGTATTGGCCCGCTTCTCGTCAAGCAAGACCACCCAGCGGCGAGTTGGCGCAAGGGTCTTGTCGGCATCAATCAGGCGTGAGGCGAAGAACAGCGACATCTTTTGCAGCGCTGCCGGGTCTTGTGAATGTACCGGGGCGGTACTGGCGGCGAAGTTATAGCTGACGGTCGAGCTCAAGGGCCTGACCTCAATGCCATGCTGGTGGGCAATCTTGATCAGGTGGTAGTAGTCGTATTTATCGGCGGTGGCATTGAGCAGTTTTCCCTGATTGACGGTATTGAAGTGGTACTTGAGCTCAAAGGAGCCGGCTTTGGTCTTGTTACCCAGCGTCAGGTACTTCTGCAGCTTGCTGCGATGCATGTCGGTGAACAGGTGTTCGATATAAATGATTTCGACATTCTGTTCGGCCAGGCGCGGCATGTTTTCAATCAGCAGGCGTTTACTGGCGACCGTTTGCAGGGTTTCGTTGATGACCAGGCCCTGACTGTGCTCGAACACCGCCTTGAGCAGCCCGTCAGCGGTGATATCGTCAGCCAGCGCAGGCAGTGTGGGCCGCGCGGCGGGGGTGATGTTTTCAAAAAACTGTGCCGCATCCTTGCGCAGCGTCTCGCGCAGCACGGCGTAGGCTTCGCGTCCTTCCTTGAACAGCGGTGCAAAGAAGTCGGCCGGCAATGGCAGGCCAACATCGTCAGGCGCCACCCAGGCCCGATCGGCGATGGCGATACCATGTCTCTTCCACTTGGCAGGCAGCTCGTAGGCGCTGCTGACATCGGTGGGTGTCGCTGCGCTGGCCGGCTGGCTGTCGAGGACCTGAAAGCGAGGTTTGCCGCCGCCACGCAGTTGCAGGCGGTCAAGCACTTGCCACTGGCCGTGGTCGTTGAGCCGGACCGGCTGTTTACCAAAAAAGGCCCAGGGGTTGCCGGGATCGATGATTTGCCACAGGCGCAGGCGGGCGTCGTACTGGACCTCATACACCCGGCCATCGAGCGCGATGTAGTGCTTGCCGTCAATTCGTGTGACCCCTTTGGCGTGGCCGGATGCAACCGGGGTTGTGCCTTGCAGTGACTGACTGACGGCGTAGGCGGGGTTGCTGGCGGGGGTGACCTTTGCCAGCGGGGTTTCGCTCGACAGGGGGCGCAGCAGGCTGGCGACCTCTTGTTCGCTGAAGTGGCCGCTGGCCAGGAGTTTTTGCGGGTCATGGCCTGGGGCACGGCGCAGTGGCGCATGCAACAGCGGGGTCGGTGCGCTTTTCAGGGCGGCGATCGCCGGATTACCCGGGCCCCGGTTGGCGAACTGGTGCAGCAGTGCGCCAAAGCCCTTGAGGCCGACACTGGCGTCACCCAGTGCACCGAACGTATTGAACCAGGCGCCCAGTACATGCCAGCTGGCCGCGGCCTGATCACCCTCGCTGAGGGCTTGCAGGGCCAGCACGCTGTCACGCAGTGCCAATACCGCGCCTACCGCAAAGCTGGCCGGCGGGAACGGCAGGGTCAGGGCCACGGCGACCAGTTCGATGCCGTTGAGCACGATCTTGGCAATCATGTCGCCGCGTCCACTAGTGGTCTCTTCGACATCGCGCAGCTTGCGCAGTAGCACACGGTCGAAGCAGATTTCATGCAGGTCGTCGTAGGGCTTGTCTGGCAGCGCCGGCGGCAGGCTGTCGCTGCGTTGCTTGAGGTCGATGAAGTAGAACGCCAGGGTGCGATTGATTGCTAGCCGGCAGCGGTCCTTGTAGTAATCGCTCATGCCGGTGTGGTGCAGGGTCGGGATGAACCGTGCCAGGGTCCGGAACTCCAGGCCGTCCGGGGCTCCTGGTGTGTACAGTAGCGCTTGGGTCGGGCTGCTCAGACCTTCCTGGCAGAGGATGTAGCAACCCTGCACCGTTTCCAGACGGGAGATGGGAATGCCTGTGGGTAGCAGTTGGTTGGCGGTATTCAGCACTTCGCCCAGGGCCGGGACACCTGAGGCGATGAACGGATTGTCCAGCCTCAGTTGCAGTGGATAGACCGGGTAGCGCTGGCGGCTTGGCGCGTCGCTGTGCGCCATCATGGCGATTGACTGCTGGAGCCAGGCGTACTGCGCGGCGCTGATCTGCTGTTTGAGCAGGGCGAGCAAAGCGGCGTGTTGCATGTGCAAGCGGGTCATGAGCAGGCTGAGCCGGCGCCGGTAGGCATAGCCTTCGTTTTGCGGGTTGAGGAGGGTGCTCTTGACCAGCGCAATCCAGGCATCGCTGGGCCAGGCACCGCGTACCGAGCCTGCAACCTTTTCCGGGCTCAGCGGCGTCAGGTCGATGCCGTCCGGACCAGTGAACGTCGCCTGGGTGTCGGCGCCGGCATTGAAAAAGCCCAGGCTGTCGTCATAGCCGTCGCGCAGCATCTGCCGGTAACTGAGGGTTTCCCGTGGCGAGGTGATGATCACCTGGTCCGGGTCCACGCTGCCATCGGCCAGCCCCAGCAGAGCGTTGAGCTTGCGGCTGGCCAGTTGCCGGACGAACTGCTCGTAGTCGGGGGCCTGGGTGTGGGGGTGCTGCCGATAGGCGCGGCCCAGCGCTTCGATGGCATCTTCCAGGCCTTGCAGCTCGCGGCGGTGCTCGACGCTGGCGCTCAGGTACCAGCCTGGGGTGTGCTGTTGTTGGTTGTCGATCCTGACCCGCACATGGGCGGTGGCCATGGCATACAGCGCATCGTCGATGCTGACAGGCTCGACGAAACCCAGCAGGTCGGGCACAGGCTGGGCCTTCTGGCTGAGCTCGAGCAGTTGCTTTTCCAGCTGCGGGCGCTGGGCGCCACGAGTCTGTTCGAGCAGGTACTGACGTAACTGCGGCGAGGCGCTCCAACTGACCAGTTCGTGCAGCAACTGGCGTTCGTTGTCGAAGCCCTGCAAGGCCTGGTGCCCTGCGATGCCGCGCGCGAACAGCAGCAAGCGCTCGCCGTCGCCATCTGCCTGAGGCAAGCGAAACACAAGCATCTCGCTCATCAACTGGCCGCCGAACTGCAATTGCTGAGCCCGTACGTTGACGGGGCCGGGTTTGCCTTGCAGTCGATCGGCCAGCTCTGCGTCGCTGGCCTGGATATGGCCCTGATACTGGGCGCTCAGGGCCTGGGCAATGATCTGGCAGCGGATGACCTCGCCCATCATGTACACGACCTGAGCATTGCCATAGGTATGCCGCTGCGCTTCGCCAAAGCGTGCGCGCAAGTCCAGTTGCTCGACCGCTTCGGCCAGCCATTGGCTGGTCAGCAGCGGATAGGCTGCCGCCAGTGATTGGCCTTCGAGGGTCAGGCTCGTGCCGCTGTGCAAGTCCGAGTCGGCCAGCAGGTCGTTGCTGTGCAGGCCGCGCAAGGCAAACTCGCTCAACGGGCGGCTGACTTCATAGGGTTCGCCGCCCAGCGGGCTGAGGCGGCGGTTGGTGACCAGTACCTGGTCCGGATCCAGATCGTAGCCCAGCTCGTTTTGCAGCCGGGTTGCCATGCGGCTGCGGGCAAACTCCCGGGCACTGGAACAACCCTGCATCAGGCTGAGCAGCAGCAGACGTGCCTGCTCGTAGTCGATCAAACTGTCGAGGTAAGCCTGGCGCTCCCGGGGGCTGGCATGGCGTAGCCATTCGGGTTCTGCGCTGGCCTGTTCGCGCAACTGTTGCCCGGCTTCGCGCAGGTGCAGCATGGCGGTCGGGCCGATGAGGCCATGCAGGCTGAGCGCGCTCTGGACCCCCAGGTGCCAGGCCGCCGGGTCACTTTGGCGCCACTCATCCTGGGCGCAGACGTAAGCGACATCGCGGCGCTGTTTGGTTATCTGCTGCTTGATCGCGTGAAGAAAGGGGTCGCTGGCCAGCGGGGCGAAAATCAGCTGTGCCGCCGTGTAGGGTTCGTCCTCCAGGTCCGTATCAGCCTGCATGAACTGGAGCAGGTCCTGATGCTGCTGGGTCGTGTTGCGCAGCAACAGGCTGCGCAGTGCCCTGTCGTTGAGCCACTGCAGCAGTTGGGTGCGCAATGCGTCCAGCGTGTCGAAGCCTTCTGCACCGTAGCCGGGCAAATGCAGCACGCAAGGTCCTTGTTCGCGGCTGAACAGCAGGGCGCCATACACCGGCTGGCCGGGTTGGTCTTCCTGGCCGAGGTACAGGGCATGCACGACCAGGCTGTCATCAACGTGGTCGGGATTGGCCGAGGGCAGGCAGAGCTGGTAGTCACGGTCCAGCTCGCCATCGAGGACCTTGAGCAGCAGTTCGTCGCGCAGGCTTTGCTGCAATAGCTGGGCAAACGACTGGTAGCGCAGGCTGCCGGTGATGTCGTTGGCGTTCCAGTAGTGCTTGAGCGCTTGCTCCAGGTGACTGGCGATGGCCTGATTGCTGCGTTGTTCGTCGACCTGCAAGGCTGGCAGGTCCTGCAGATGTGTATCGAGCCGTGCGGCCTGCTCGATCAGCCGAGCCTCCAGGCTCTGCGGGGTGATAGGGGGGATGCTTGGTAGCGTCATGACGCGCGGGTTCCTTTATCGAGCGCGTGCGGACCTGTGACCCGCACGCAGCCGGGCACCATGCCCGGCAAGTCGTCAGGTCAATCAATCTCAATTCGACGGCATGCGGGGGCTATATAGTTATTGCACTGCACAGTGATTGGTCCGGGTGCTCAAGCTTCACGCCAAACCGATGGTCTATAGGCTATAATCCCGCGCTTTGGCTGCCCCTCGCCATCCGTGCCGGGGCCCATCATTATCTCGGGCGCACGACGCCTGCATGCAGACTAAAGAGGCTTGACCCTAGTGGCATTGACGATCCTGGGCCTGTCCGGCGCCCTTAGCCATGACCCTTCCGCAGCCCTGTATATCGACGGCAAGCTGATCGCCGCAGCGGAAGAAGAGCGCTTCGTCCGCGACAAGCACGCAAAGAACCGCATGCCTTACGAGTCGGCGAAGTTCTGCCTGGAACAGGCCGGCATCAAGCCTTCCGACGTTGATGTGGTGGCGATTCCGTTCGCGCCGATCAGCCTGTTCGGCAAGGCACGCTGGCACTACGCCAAGCGCTACTGGTACGCCCCGGACCGCGCCCTCGACGCGCTGCTGATGGGCAACCGCCGCTACAAGCGCTACCGCAACAAGATCGTCTGGTGCCTGGAGCAACTGGGGTTTGACCCGAAGAAGGTCAAGATCGAGCCGGTTGAGCATCACCTGGCCCACGCCGCCAGTGCCTACCATTGCTCGGGTTTCAAGGAAAAGACCGCGATCCTTGGCATCGACGGCAAGGGCGAGTACGCCACCACCTTCTTCGGCTACGGCGAGAACGGCAAGATCCACAAGATCAAGGAGTTCTATGACCCGGACTCGCTGGGCGGCCTGTATGGCGCAATCACCGAGTTCCTCGGCTTCGAGATGCTCGATGGCGAATTCAAGGTCATGGGCATGGCGCCCTACGGCGATGCCAGCAAATATGACTTCTCGCGTCTGGCAACCTTTGAAAACGGCGAGTTGGTGATCAACACCGAACTGGCCAACGTCATCGGCCTGCGTCGCTATAAAGAGAACGGCAAGGGGTTTTATTTCTCGCCCAAGCTGATCGAGTGGCTGGGTCCCAAGCGCGAAGGCGATGTCGCCGACGAGCCTTACATCCACTATGCCGCCAGCATGCAGGCCCTGTTCGAAAAGCTCGCCTTGCAGATGATGGACCACTATCTGGGTGACATCCTCAAGCAAACCGGCAAGATCGCCTTCGCTGGCGGCTGCGCGCTGAACGTCAAGCTCAACCAGAAGATCATCGCCCGTCCCGAGGTCAAGGAACTGTTCGTCCAGCCGGCTTCCGGCGATGCCGGCACCGCTGTCGGTGCGGCGGCCTATGTCTCCCACGCCCGTGGCGTGCCGGTCGAGAAGATGGAGCACGTCTACCTCGGCCCTGCTTACAGCAACGAGGACGTGATTGCCGCCTGTGCCCGTCACCCGAGCCAGCCCAAGTGGCGCAAGATCGACGACATGCCCGAGCGCATTGCGCAGATCATGGTCGATGGCAACCCGGTGGCCTGGTTCCAGGGGCGCATGGAGTTCGGGCCGCGCGCGCTGGGCGGTCGTTCGATCATCGGCTGCCCGAGCGTGCCGGGCGTGGCCAACCGGATCAACGAACAGATCAAGTTCCGCGAGCGCTGGAGACCCTTCTGCCCGTCGATGCTCGACACCGTCGGCCCGCAGATGATCAAGATCGACCATCCTGCGCCGTTCATGACCTTCACCTTCGAAGTGGCTGAAGAGTGGAAGACCCGCGTGCCGGAAGTCGTCCACGAAGACGGCACCTCGCGGGCCCAGGTGCTCAAGCGCGAGTACAACCCGCGCTACTACGACATGATGAAGGCGCTGGAAAACCTCACCGGCAACGGCGTGTCGCTGAATACCTCGCTCAACCGCCGTGGCGAGCCAATGATCTGCTCGCCGACCGACGCCCTGAACATGTTCTTCGGCTCGGACCTGCAATACCTGATCATGGAAGACATCCTGGTCGTCAAAGACGGTGCGAAGCCTTATGACAGCATCGGCTGAGCGCCATGTGCTGCAGTTCTGCCACGGCTATGACGGGCCGTTTCTGGACTGCGCACGGCAGTACGCCAGCCTGTTTGCCGGCCAGGGCTACCGGGTTACCACGGTATTTCTGACCGGCGAGCATGATCCGGACGTGATCGCCGACTGTGGCTCTGACGAGGTGCTGTTCATGGAGTACAGCTCCAGCGCCATCCGTGGCCTGAAGCTGGGGGCCATTGCCGCATTGCGCAAAATCGCTGCAGCCAGGCCGTTCGAGTTCTGTATCGCTCACCGTTTCAAGCCGGTCTACATCACGTTGCTGGCCACAAGGCTGCCGGTCATTGGTGTGCACCATGCCTTTGGCGACTACCAGCGCGCCAGCCGCCGCTTGTTCGCCAACCTGTTTCGCCAGCGCCTGAGCCTGCTCGGCGTCTCCGATGCGGTGCGCGATGACATGCGCAAGTGCCTGCCCAAGTGGCCGGCCGAGCGCATCGAAACCCTTTACAACCGCATTGACGTCGAACAACTGCAAGGCAGTCAGTTCAGTGCCGAAGACGCCCGCCGCGAGCTTAAACTGGCGCCTGACGCCTGGGTGGTCGGCAATGTTGGCCGGCTGCACCCGGACAAGGATCAGGCGACCTTGCTGCGAGGTTTCGCCCAGGCCTTGCCACAGCTGCCAGCCAACAGTCAGTTGGTGATTCTCGGCAAGGGCCGTCTGGAGCAGCCGCTCAAGGATCTGGCGATGGAACTGAACATCGCAGGCCACGTGCTGTTTCTTGGCCAGGTGGCCGAGGCGCGCCGTTACTTCAAAGCCTTCGATGCGTTTGCCCTGAGTTCCGACCACGAGCCGTTCGGCATGGTGCTGCTGGAGGCCATGGTCGCTGGCGTGCCGGTGCTGGCCAGCAATTGTGGCGGGGCCAAGGAAGTGGTCGAAGGTGTCGGTGTGCTGTTCCCGCTCGGCGATGCCGGGCATCTGGGCCAGGCTCTGGTGCATCTGTCGCAGCTTGATGCGGCCCAGCGCGAGGCGTGTGCCGAACAGATGCTGGTACGTCTGCGCGAGCGTTTTTCCGATCATGCGGTACGCAAGGTGTTCTGGCGTCTGCCGCAGGTCAACCGGCTGGTTGCGGGGTCTTGATGCTCAATCTGTTTCAGGGCTTTCGCGAGCGCGGTTGGTCCGCAAGTGATGCCGCCACTTACCAGCAAGTCTGGCAGCAATGCGGTGGCAGCGTGGCGACCCATCCACAGGTGGTCGAACGGCTGTCGGCGCTGGCCGGGATTGCCGTGCGCTACCTGACCTGGGAGCAGGGCGGTGAGATCAAGGGCGCGATTGCGACCTGGGGCCGCGGCCTGGCGCTGGACAAAGCCGAGCTCAAGCGCCGGGGCAAGAAGGGCCTGTTCGATCTGGGCAACGCTGAGTTGATCCTGCCGCTGGCCGACGATGCCCGCGTGGCGTTACGACACAGCGCGCGTTATCTGTCGGCCCTCAACGACGGCAAGATCACCACCCTCAAGCCGCAGGCTGAATCGCTGGCCATGGCCCGTGAGCCTGAAGACCTGTCGAAGAAGTTTCGCTACAACCAGCGCCGCGAGTTGCGTCTGCTGGAAGAAGCCGGTGGCACCGTGCACCCGGTCAGTGAGTTCGACAGCGTGACCCTGGCGCAGATCTACTGCGATCTGTTCCAGCGTCGCTGGGGCTTTGCCGCCACCGGGGCCGAGCGCATGGCTGAGGTCGTCGAGTTGCTGCGTGAATGGCTGATGGGGTCGGTATTGTTTCTGGAGGGCAAACCCATCGCCATCCAGTTGATCTACCGGGTCGAAGCACCGCAGTGGGTCAGCGTCGAGTATGTCAATGGTGGCGTCGACCCCGAGACCAGGGCGTTCAGCCCTGGCAGCGTGCTCAGCTTCATCAACACCCAGAGCGCATGGGAAAGTGCTCGGGCCTTGAACAAACCGTTGCGCTTCTCGTTCGGCCGTGCCGACCGCGAATACAAGGACCGTTGGTGCAACCCTGTGCCGGTATTTCAGGTGTGAGCCGCAAACAGCAGTTACTCAAGCGCCACCGGCGCAACAAGCGTATCGCCCTGTCGGTCGGGCTGGTGGTCTTGCTCGCCCTCGGGGCGTGGCTGGGCTGGTGGCTGGTGCCGCTGCTCGCCGTGCTGGCCTGGGTTGCCCACGAGGCCTGGTTCGCCGACCATCTGTTCTATGCCCCCGGCGACGACTATCAGTACCGCTTTGCCGACGCCGACCAGGTTGCGGGTGTGCGGCTGGACGACGGCCGTTTGCAGCTCGAACGGCCCCATCCGTTGCAGGGTGACGAGACACTGATTCTGGCGTTGAGCGTGCGCAGCCACTGGCTGGGACGCTTTTTCGATCCTGCGGTGCTGCTCAGCGGCCTGGGCGAGACCGACGTGCAAACCTTCGAGCGCGGCGTGAACGGTGTTCGTTACCTGAACCTGACCGGGCTGGGGCATGTGCTCAATGAGGGCGCGCTGCAACTGCGCGGGCGTTTCTGTCGGCTGGAAGGGGCACCGCAGCTGTGGGCATTCCGCGCCGCCGACCCGCGCCGCCAGCGGGTCATGGTCATCGCTCCGCATGCCGATGACGCCGAACTGGCCGCCTACGGGCTTTATAGCCAGGCCGATGAAGCCTGGATCGTGACCCTGACTGCCGGTGAAATCGAAGCCGAACACTATCAGGCCATGGGCATGAACAAGGCCGAAGCGGCGCGTCTGAAAGGTCGCCTGCGCGCCTGGGACAGCATTGCGGTGCCGCGCTGGGCCGGTGTGCCTGAGCAGCGCTGTGTGCAACTGGGTTATTTCTGCCTGCAATTGCCCGCCATGCAGGCTGCCCCCGAGCAAGCCGTGGCGTCCCGCGAAGCGCAGCTGGACGATACCCGGCTGTTTCGCCAGTTCAATACCCTTGAATTGCCGGGCGATGATGGCGTACCCAGCTGGAACAACCTGCTGGCCGACTTGCGCGCGCTGATTCTCAACGCCCGCCCCCAGGTGCTGGTCATGCCGGATCCGGCCATCGACCCGCACCCTGATCACATCTGCGCCCAAGCTGCCGTGCGCGAAGCCTTGCAGGGTCTGGAGTGGCAGCCGGAGGTGGTGCTGGGCTACGCCAATCACCTGCATGACAACGACCGCTGGCCGATGGGCGATGCGCACAGCGGGGTGACCCTGCCGCCGGTATTCGATGCGCAATCGCGTGTGCCCTATAGCCTGGTGCTGCCGACCGACGTACGCCGCGACAAGGCCATGGCACTGGGCATGATGCATGATTTGCAGCCCGCGCTGCCGTTCAAGCGCCGTCTGCGGCGCAGCCTGCAGCGGCTGCTGGCCGGGCGGCGCTGGCCGGCCGAAGGCGAGAACGAGTTTTTCCGTAAGGCTGTGCGGCGACACGAGTTGTTCTGGCGCAGCGAAATCTGATTCAGCTTCAGCAGGCAGCAGTACTGCAAGGAAATCCATGAAAGTCCTATTTCTGGTCCAGAAAGAACAACGCGCCATCCTGGACCGCCTGTACGAAGGCGTTGCCGCCTACAGCGACTGCGACCTGCGCTGGCTGACCTCCGAGGAGCAGCGCGACTTGCGCGGTTATTTCCGCCGTGAAGTGGACGTGAGCAAGTACGACCGGATCGTGTTTTTCCTGCGTTTCAAGCAGGAGGTACGGCAAGTGGCCTTCATTCGCAGCATCCCCAACCTGGTGATCCTCGAACACGACGCCTACCAGAACTACATCAACTGCAAGTACACCGGAAAATTCAGCTCGCATTACCAGAAGTTGCCCTGGGCCCGGGTCATTACCTCGGGGTACGTGGTGACCGAGCGGCTGCGTGGCGAAGGCTTTGATGCGGTGTTTGTGCCCAAGGGGTATGACCAGAGCCTGTTGCAAGGCCGCGGGCGTGAGCGGGACATCGAGCTGGCGTTTGTCGGCAGCACCAAGAGCGTGGCCTACAGCGGTCGCAAGGCGTTTCTTGATGAGTTGGCCAAGGTCGAGCCGCTGCTGGTCACCCGCACCAAGTCCGGTGAAGAATATTGCGAGACCCTCAACCGGATCCGCTTTTTCGTCAGTGCCGATGTCGGCATGGGCGAGTACATGATCAAGAACTTTGAGGCCATGGCCTGCGGTTGTGTGCTGTTGGCCTTCGATCAGGGCAGCGAGGAAAACCGCGCGCTGGGCTTCAAGGATATGCACAACATCGTGCTGTACAGCGATATCGATGAGCTGCGCCGCAAGCTGCAGCAGTTACGTGAAGATCCGCAACTGGTCGCGGAAATCTCCCGCAACGGGCAGACTTTGGCCGAGCAACGCTATACATTCCATGCCCTTGGCAAAGCCATCGTCGAGGCCATGCAGGCACCGTTGCGTGCCCGCCCGACACTTGGCCTGCTGGAGCGGATACGTGCCTGGCTGGGCGTGTGATGGCCGTGAACATTCAATGATCGAGAATTCATGATGGTATTCAGCGAAAACAGCGATATCACGCTGGTGGTCACCAGTTGCGGTCGTTTCGACCTGTTGAAGCGCACCCTGGAGACCTTCGACCGGTTCAACACGGCACCCATCCGTCATGTGCTGATTACCGAGGACTCAGGCGACGAGCAGGTCCGCGACTGCATCCCGGAACACTGGCGGGCGCACACCCGGTTCATCGTCAACAACCCCAAGCTGGGCCAGATGCGCTCGGTGGACGCCGCGTATGCATTGATCGAAACCGGTTGGGTGTTTCATTGCGAGGACGACTGGGATTTCTACCGTCCCGGCTTTATCGAAGAATCGATGGCCCTGCTGGTCAACGACCCGCAAGCGCTGCAGGTCTGGCTGCGCAGTTTCAATCATGACCTGATGGTGCACAGCCCGTATGTGTTCCTCAACGAGCGCGAAGTGTTCGACGGTATCGCGTTCTACAAGCTCGGCTCACACAAGCCTGAGTGGCAGGGGTTTTCTTTCAATCCCGGTCTGCGGCGCCTGGTTGATTACCAACGGCATGCCCCGTATGCCGGGCACGGCGGTGAAAAAAAGCTGTCACAGCTTTACGCTGGCGAAAACCGCTATGCGCTGATCCTCGAAAACGATGCGGTCCTGCATACCGGTTTCGGCAGCCACGTGGTGGTGTCGCAGGAACGCCTGGACAAGAAGCGCCGCAAGCAGCGTGACCGCGTCAAGCTGCTCGTCACACTGGCTGCAGGTCTGATAATAGGTTGGTTGCTCAATAATGTTGCCTGAGGGGACCCGCACGCCGTTCAGCAAAAGCCAGCTTTACTTTGGCGCTGCGCTGGCGGCTTTTCTGCTGAGTTTTCTGCTGCATGACTCGGCCAAGTTCACCAACAACCTGTTCTATGGGGCAATGGCCCTGCCGGGGCTGTTTTTCCTGATCAAACACAAGGGCGCGGGCCTGTTTGGCCAGCCACTGGCCAGAATATGGGCGGCGTTCCTGTTGTGGTTTCTGGTGCCGGCGGTGTTTTCTGCCGATTTCCAGTTCTACAAGCATATTGCCTATGTCAGCCTGTTCGTGTTCGTCATCGCCGGCCTGGTGCCGGTCACGCTGTTCAGTGGCGGGCTGTTCGTGCGTGGGCTGTTCTGGACCATTTGCCTGTATATTTTCGCGGGCAGCCTGCATAGCTGGTGGACCGGGCAGTTTGTGTTCGGTCAGCGGGTGGCGATCTTGCCGGGCCGGCTGGACAACGTGATTTACAGCAGCGCGTGGCTGGTCTGTGCCTTGGGCCTGGCCCTGCCGTTGTGGGTGCGCCAGCGGCGCTGGATCGAGGCGTTCTGCGCCATCGCCCTGACGCTGCTGGCTGCGGCCTTCGTCGTGCAGACCCGCACTGCGCTGGTGGGCTTTGCGTTGCTGGCCGGGCTTTGGGGGTTGTACGTGGTGTACCGTTACCCGCTCAAGGGCGCCATGGCCCTGCTGGTTATCGCGGCTTCGGTCAGTGCTGCGATCTGGCTGTGCTGGGAAGAGCAGTGGGTCCGGCTGCTGTTTGTCAGGGGTGACTCATTCCGTATCGAGCTGTTCGAGATCATGACTTCGGAATGGGCGCACTGCGGCTGGACGCTGGGTTGCGGGGTCAATTTCCAGACCACGCAGACCCTGACCGGCGGCATACCGATCCAGCATCCGCACAACATTTTCGTCTCCATGGGCCTGTACACCGGCGCGGTATCGCTGGTGCTGTTCTTGCTGGTGATGGCTCTGACCCTGTGGCAGGCCTGGCGCCTGCGCGATGCCTGGGGTTGCTACCTGCTGTGTGCGCTGGTGATGCTCAACTTCGACGGCAGCAAGCTGGTGGGTAACCCCGATGAGCTATGGCTATTGGTACTGTTGCCGGCGGCAATGATTCTGGGCCGCCGAGTGCAACAGCGGTAGGCGCGGCAAGCTCAGGCAATCGCCAGCTTGAGCTCTGCCTCACTGCACTGGCTCTGGGCGCTCAGGTAACCCTGGAAGAACGCCGGGTTGTCCTCGCCCAGCAGCCACTGGCGGTCTTCGGCGTAGCGCAGCATATGCTTGAAGTTGCGCAGGCGCAGTGATTTGCGCAGTGGCTGGCGGAAGGTCTTCATGTCCGCGATGTCGATCAGGCCCAGCTCGCTGTCCGGGGTCAGTACCACATTGCCCAGGTGCGCCGAGCGAAAGTAGATGCCTTTCTCATGCAGCCCGGCAATGAAACGCCCCAGTTGGCGACGCAGTTCATCGTCGGTGCCGGCACTGCCCAGCAACTGACGCAGGGTCTGCCCGGCCAGGGGCGTGTAATGCACCGCGTCGCGTTTGATCTCGGCAATCCTGAATACGCTGCGCACCTGCGGGCAGGGCACCGCGCGCTGGGCCAGGGTCAGGCAGTTGTCGGCGAAGCGGCTGGCGTACGGATACCAGGCCGCCGAGCTGATCAGGCGTTTGCGACGAAACAGTTTGAGCATCGAACCGTCACTCAGGCGCAGTACCTTGTCGCCTGTGCCATCAGCCTCCAGGACTTCTGCGCCCTGGACCAGGTCAAGGTAGCGGGCATGATCAAGTGGCTGCATCGAAACTCCGACTGGCAGGCATGGAAAGCCGACTATGTTACCCCACTGGGCACCTCTAAAAACTACCTGCGTGGCCATCGCGTTGTTGAAATCAGGCTCAAAATGCTCATTTACAACATGTAAATTCCGCTTTCTCGCCTTATTTCGCCTGGCGCTGACTGCCTCGCCTACGTTTTTAGAGGCACCCCGCTGAACTGCCACAAAAACCGCTTGTGATACAATTGCACTCTTTTTGACTTGACGGATTCCCATGGCAAGCAACGAATCGTCCACGCAGTCCAGCGTGAAGATCTACCTACGCCTGTTGTCCTATGTGCGTCCGTATGTGGGCATTTTCCTGCTCAGTATCATCGGTTTCGTGATCTTCGCCTCCACCCAGCCGATGCTGGCTGGCATTCTCAAGTACTTCGTCGACGGATTGACCAACCCGGAGGCGGCGCTGTTTCCCAACGTGCCGTACCTCAAAGACTTGCAACTGCTGCATGCCGTGCCGCTGCTGATCGTGCTGATCGCGGCCTGGCAAGGGCTGGGCTCGTTTCTGGGTAACTACTTTCTGGCCAAGGTGTCGCTGGGGCTGGTCCACGACCTGCGCGTCGAGCTGTTCAACAAGCTGATGGTGCTGCCAAACCGCTATTTCGACACCACCAACTCCGGCCATCTGATCTCGCGCATTACCTTCAATGTGACCATGGTGACCGGCGCCGCCACTGACGCCATCAAGGTGGTGATCCGTGAGGGCCTGACGGTGGTGTTCCTGTTTATCTACCTGTTGTGGATGAACTGGAAGCTGACCCTGGTGATGCTGGCGATCCTGCCGTTGATCGCGGTTATGGTTGGCAGTGCCAGCAAGAAGTTTCGCAAGCAGAGCAAGAAAATCCAGGTGGCGATGGGCGACGTTACCCACGTGGCTTCGGAAACCATTCAGGGTTATCGCGTGGTGCGCAGCTTCGGCGGCGAACGCTACGAGATGGACCGTTTCGCCAAGGCCAGCGACAGCAACACTGAAAAGCAGTTGCGCATGACCAAGACCGGCGCGGTGTACACGCCGATGCTGCAACTGGTGATCTACAGCGCCATGGCGGTGCTGATGTTCCTGGTGCTGTTGCTGCGCGGTGAAGCCACTGCCGGTGACCTGGTGGCCTATATCACCGCCGCCGGTTTGTTGCCCAAGCCGATCCGCCAGTTGTCGGAAGTCAGCTCGACCATCCAGAAAGGCGTTGCCGGTGCCGAGAGCATCTTCGAGCAGCTCGACGTCCCGGCGGAGGTCGATACCGGGACTTACCAGCGTGAACGTGTGCAGGGCCGCCTGGAGGTTAAGAACCTCAGCTTTACCTACCCTGAAACCGAGCGTGTGGTCCTCGACGACATCAGCTTTGTCGCAGAGCCTGGGCAGATGATCGCGCTGGTCGGCCGCTCCGGGAGTGGCAAGTCAACCCTGGCCAATCTGATCCCGCGTTTTTATCCCCATGAAACCGGGCAGATCCTGCTTGATGGGGTGGATATCAACGATTATCGGCTGACTAACCTGCGCCGCCACATTGCGCAGGTCAACCAGAGCGTCACGCTGTTCAACGACAGTGTTGCCAATAACATCGCCTACGGCGACCTGGCCGGTGCTCCGCGTGAAGATGTCGAGACTGCCGCAGCCGCAGCCTATGCCAAGGAATTCATCGACCGTCTGCCCGAAGGCTTCGAAACCGAGGTGGGTGAGAACGGCGTGCTGCTGTCCGGTGGCCAGCGCCAGCGTCTGGCAATTGCCAGGGCATTGCTCAAAAACGCCCCGTTGCTGATTCTCGACGAAGCGACTTCGGCGCTCGATACCGAGTCCGAGCGGCACATCCAGGGGGCACTGGATTCGGTCATGCAAGGTCGCACTACGCTGGTCATCGCCCACCGGCTGTCGACCATCGAGAAAGCCGACCTGATTCTGGTCATGGACGGCGGACGCATCGTCGAGCGCGGTACCCACACTCAGTTGCTGGCCGAGAACGGTTATTACGCCCGCCTGCATGCCATGGGGCTGGACGAGCCGTCACCTGTGGGTGCTATCTGATACTGCCGGGCGGGTTCACTGAACCTGCCAGGCTTTTCACCGTCAACCGGCAATCTTCTGCGACAGCGCCGCAAGCTGTTCGTAGTGGCCCCTGTGCTAAGATTCGCCCCTTGTTCAGTTCTGCCAAGGTCGCTCATATGAAGTTATCCATGCCGCGTTTCGATCAAGCGCCTGTCCTGGTGGTGGGTGATGTCATGCTCGACCGTTACTGGCATGGTGGTACCTCGCGCATTTCTCCCGAGGCGCCCGTGCCGGTGGTCAAGGTCGACCAGATCGAAGACCGGCCCGGCGGTGCTGCCAACGTCGCGTTGAACATCGCAGCCCTCGGTGCACCGGCCTCGCTGGTCGGTGTGACTGGCGAGGACGAGGCCGCCGAGAGCCTGGACAACAGCCTCAAGGCTGCCGGTGTCCGGGCGCGTTTCCAGCGCATTGCCCACCAGCCGACCATCGTCAAGTTGCGGGTCATGAGCCGTCATCAGCAATTGCTGCGCATTGATTTCGAAGAGCCCTTCGCCACTGACGCGCTGGCCCTGAGTGTCGAGGTCGATACATTGCTCGACGGCGTCAAAGTGCTGGTGCTGTCCGACTATGGCAAGGGCGCGCTGAAGAACCACCAGGTCCTGATCAAATCTGCCCGCGAGCGCGGCATCGCGGTGCTGGCCGACCCCAAGGGCAAGGATTTCTCGATCTATCGCGGCGCCAGCCTGATCACCCCGAACCTCAGCGAGTTCGAAGCTATTGTTGGCCACTGCCGTGACGAGAACGACCTGGTCAGCAAAGGTGCTGAGCTGTTGCAGGCGCTGGACCTTGGCGCTTTGCTGGTGACCCGTGGCGAGCATGGCATGACCCTGTTGCGCGCCGACCAGCCGGCGCTGCATCTGCCGGCCCGGGCTCGTGAAGTATTCGATGTGACCGGTGCCGGTGATACGGTGATCTCCACCCTGGCCGCCGCCCTGGCTGCCGGTGAAGACTTGCCCCACGCCGTGGGGCTGGCCAACCTGGCAGCCAGTATCGTGGTCGGCAAGCTGGGGACCGCCGCGATCAGTGCCCCGGAGCTGCGCCGCGCCATTCAGCGCGAAGAAGGCACCGAGCGCGGTGTACTGGGTCTTGAGCAACTGCTGCTGGCGGTCGAGGACGCCCGTGCGCACAACGAGAAGATCGTGTTCACCAATGGCTGCTTCGACATCCTGCATGCCGGTCACGTGACCTATCTGGAGCAGGCCCGCGCCCAGGGCGATCGCTTGATCGTGGCGATCAACGACGACGCTTCGGTCAGTCGTCTGAAAGGACCGGGCCGGCCGATCAACAGTGTCGACCGGCGCATGGCGGTACTGGCCGGGCTCGGCGCAGTGGACTGGGTGATCAGCTTCCCGGAAGGCACTCCTGAGAACCTGCTCAGTCACATCAAGCCCGATGTGTTGGTCAAGGGCGGCGACTACAGTGTCGATCAGGTGGTGGGTGCCGACATCGTGCGCGCCAATGGCGGTGAAGTGAAGGTGCTGGGTCTGGTGGAAAACAGCTCCACCACCGCCATCGTCGAGAAAATCCGCCAGCAATAAGTTTGTGGCTGCACGCTGATGCGTGCAGCCGTCACTTACCCAGCCTGGAACGGGCGCGGTCCAGCAGCGCCTTGGCTTTGCCGGTCAACTGTTTCAGACCGCCGCTTTTTTCCGGTGGCGTCAGCCCTTGTTGGCGCAGCCAGTCCTTCCAGCGAATCCGCTCTTCGCGTACCACCCAGCCTTCCTGGCGGGCAAAACTTTCCGCCAGATGCAAACCGCGGGTACTGACCGGCACCAGCCGGTCTTGCTTGAGGGTATACAGTTCGGGCAACGGCTCGCCGTTCTCCAGCGGCATCAGGTACAGGTCGGGCTTCTTGCGGTTCAGGCGTGCGACCAGGTACTCGTCTTCAAGCGTCTCGTCGACATGAAACAGACTGAGCGGCCTGGCATCCCTGGGGATCTCCAGGCGCAGGTCGTAAATCAGTTGCAGTGATGCGGTGGGCAGGTGCACATAGGCTCGCGGTCGTTCAAGCAGCGCCAGGTTGCCGCAACGCACCGGTTTGGCCGCGCCCGACAGCGGGCTGAGCAGAAACGGCATGGCTTCGCGGTAGTGCAGAGCCGCTGCATAAGGTGCAGGCAGCCAGGTGTCCTGATAACGCCCGCTCAGCCAGCCCTGTGGCGTCTCGATCAGGCATTCCTCTGCGACTTCCTGAATGGCGGTATGCAGCGGCAGGCTCATTTCGTGGGCCGGGACATAGCCGGAAATCAGCTTGAGCACCACATCGCCACGGTCCTTGCGCTTTTGCCGCACCAGCACCCAATAATCCCGGTTCTGCCAGGTGATGGTCAGGCGTACCGAGACCCCGAGATTGGCCAGTTCGATGGCAAAACGTTCGGTATCCGCCACGTCGACCTTGCGCCGGCGTTGCAGGGTCTGGGCAAAGTTGAGCGGCATGCCGATGCTTTCATAGCTCAGCGCCTCGGGTGTGGCCTCGACGAATAGCGCCAGAGTCTTGAAGTTGCTGGGGTTTTTCCTTATCAGGGTATGCGGCATCTCGGCTCCTTCTTATGGTATGCCACATCAGGGCATCCGTGCGTTGGGGTCGGCCTCCTGCAATCAGCGCTGACGGCGAATCACGGCGGCAGCGCTGGCAACGTTGTGCGCCAGATGGACGGGATTGATGGTCCCGACGATGGCACTGGCAACGCCCGGATGCGCAAATAACAGTTCAAAACTGGCGCGCACCGGGTCGACACCGGGTTCCAGACAGATATGACCGCTGGCCAGCGCTTTTTTCACCAAAATTGCTTTGCCGTGCGCCGCAGCGTAGTCCAGAACCGGCTTTTCGGTCTGCTCGTTGAAGTTATAGGTCACCATTGCGCAGTCGCCGTCACGCAACGCCAGCAGGCCGCCCTGGACGGTTTTGCCAGAAAAGCCGAAGTGGCGGATTTTGCCTTCGCGCTTGAGTTCGGCCAGGGTCGGGTAGACCTCGCTGTCGTTGAGAATCGCCAGATCATTGCCGTCGGAATGCACCAGCACCAGGTCGATAAAATCGGTTTCCAGACGTTTCAGGCTGCGCTCGACCGAGAGCCGGGTGTGCGCTGCGCTGAAGTCATGGTGCGACTGGCCGTTGTCGAACTCCTCACCCACCTTGCTGACAATCACCCAGTCGTGACGCTGGCCGCGCAGCAGCGGACCAAGACGCTGCTCACTGGTGCCATAGGCCGGAGCGGTGTCGATCAGGTTGATGCCCAGCTCGCGTGCCTGGCGCAGCAGGCTGGCCGCTGCCTGGTCATCGGGGATGCTGAAACCGTTGGGGTACTTGACCCCTTGGTCGCGGCCCAGTTTTACGGTGCCCAGGCCCAACGGCGAAACGTTCAGGCCAGTGCTGCCCAGCGGGCGGTGCAGTTCATGCAAAGTCGGTAAGGTCATGGCAGCAGTTGATCCCAGACAGGTATGGCCAGTGGCGGCTTGGGCAGGTCATTGGCCGCAGGCTGCGCGGTTGGCTGGATGCCGTCCTTGCTCAGCGCGGCGAGGACCCGGTCGGCGAAGTCTGGCGCCAGGGCCAGCTTGGTCGGCCAGCCGACCAGCAAACGGCCCTGCTCAGCGACGAAGGCGTTGTCGGGGCGGACCAGCCCTGATTGTTCTGGCTCGGCGCGGTCGACCCGCAGCGTGGCCCACTGCACCTGATCCAGATCGATCCACGGCAGTAGCTTGTGCAGCTCTTCCCGGGCTGCAGCGATCTGCGCTGCCGGCTCGCGGGCGACACCGTCGGCTTCGGCAATATCACCGCCCAGATACCAGACATTCTGGCCATCGGCGGCTGGGTGGGTGGTGACGGTGATGCGTGGCTTGGGGCCTCCGCCCAGGCAGTGAGCGAACAGTGGCTTGAGGGCCGCGCCCTTGGCCAGCACCATGTGCAATGGACGACGCTGCATTTTCGGCTGGTTGATGCTCAATGTTTGCAGCAGGTCGGCAGTCCCTGCACCGGCACTGAGCACAATGCGCTGGGCCTGAATGTCGCGGCCATCCACCCGCAGGCCGACCAGTTGCCCATCGGCCAGCAGCGGTTCAATCTGCTGGCCGGCCAGCAGGCTATCGCCGGCCAGTTGCGCCAGGCGTTCGATCAGGCTCGGCACATCCACCACCAGTTCGGCCAGACGGTAAACCTTGCCTTTGAATTTCGGGTGTTGCAGAGCGGGGGGCAATTCATTGCCCTTGACCTGATCGACGCGGCCACGCACCGCCTTGCTGGCAAAAAAGCTGGTGAGGTTGCCGGCCAGGGTGCCCGGCGACCACAGGTAGTGGGCTTCGGACAACAACCTGACACCGGCCAGATCAAGCTCGCCATTACCGGCCAGAGCTTCGCGCCAGCGCCGCGGCATATCGGCGATGGCTTCCGAAGCGCCGGTCAGGGCTCCGTGCAGCGCATATTTGGCACCGCCATGAATGATGCCCTGCGACTTGAGACTCTGCCCGCCGCCGAGGCTGGCGTTTTCCACCAGCACAGTGGCAAAGCCCTGACCGCGCAGGCGGGCGTTGAGCCAGAGACCGGCGACCCCGCCGCCCACAATAAGGACGTCGGTGGAGATAACAGATGGCATGGGCACCTCATGGCGTAAACGATGCCGGCCATTATAGGGGGTTATCAGTGCCCTGCGGTTTTCGAGAACAACTGGATCACTACCACGCCAAGCACGATCAGGCCCATGCCCAGTACCGCTGGCAAGTCGAGCTTCTGGCCGTAGATGAACAGCGCGGCGATGCTCACCAGCACGATGCCCATGCCCGACCATATGGCATAGGTCACCCCCACCGGAATGGTGCGTACCACGATGATCAGCATCCAGAACGCGACGGTATAGCCACAGATGACCAACAGCAGCGGCAGTGGGGCGCTCAGGCCCTTGACGGCTTTCATCGAGGTGGTGGCGACAACTTCGGCGCAAATGGCAATGGCCAGCAGGTAATAGGCATTCATGGGCGGACTCCTGTTCAGTGGCGCGCATTCTAGAATGTCCATGGATGGGGTAAAGTCATTACCTATCTGTTATGGAGATAGGTTGATGGCAGGACAATGGGATCTGGAACAGATGCGCCTGTTCGCCCGCGTCGCCGAGTTACGCTCGTTCTCGGCCGTGGCTCGCGAGCAGCGCAAGGCGCAATCGGCCGTCAGCAGTGCGATTGCTCTGCTTGAGCAAGACCTTGGTGTCAGCCTGTTCGAGCGCAGTAGCGGTCGCCAGCCGAGTTTGACCGAACATGGTCAAGCGCTGCTGGAGGATGTGCGTGAACTGCTGCGCCACTGCGAGCGGCTGGATGGCCACGCGCTTGCATTGATGCGCGGCCAGGAAGCGTTGTTGCGCATCGCCCAGGACGAAGCCATGCCCCATCAACCGGTGATCGACAGCCTCGATGGGCTGGCCAACCGCTTTCCTTTCCTGCAAGTGCAACTGGCCAGCGGTGCCCAAGGCGATGTGGCCCGCAAGCTGGTCGAACGGCGGGCCGATATCGGCCTGTTCTTCAGCCATGACGATGTGCCAGCCTCACTGGAACGCCGTTCGCTGGGCAGCGTGGAAATGGTCACGGTCTGTGCGGTTGATCACCCGCTGGCCAAAGAGCGCTGGGTAACCTGTCAGCAACTGGCCCGTCACCGGCAACTGCTGATCACCGCCCAGCAAAGCGACTACCCCGGCGGCGAGGCGCTCAGTTCTCAGGTCTGGCGGGCTGACAGCTTCTACGCCATGGCCGAACTGCTGATGCGCGGTCTGGGCTGGGCCTGGCTGCCCCGGCACGTGGTGCAATACCCCACCTACCAGAGCCAGATGGTCGAACTGCCCAGCGAATGGCGCCCGCCAGCGCTGGTGGTGGAACTGGCCTGGCGTCGCGATACACCGCTGGGGCCGGCGGCAAAATGGCTGGCCGAGCGCTTTGCGGTGCATTTGCAGGCGATTGGCTGATCATCGACCCCGGATCCTTGTAAACTTCGCCGCCATGAACAGAACTCTCTATACCCTGCTGTTTCACCTGGGCCTGCCGCTGGTTGCGCTGCGCCTGTTCCTGCGTTCGCGCAAGGCGCCTGCTTATGCCCGGCGTATCAAAGAACGCTTTGCCTTCGGTCTGCCGCCGATGCGCCAGGGCGGGATCTGGGTGCATGCGGTGTCGGTGGGCGAGAGCATTGCTGCTGCGCCGATGGTCCGGGCGCTGCTCAAGGCGTACCCGCAGCAGACCATCACCCTGACCTGCATGACGCCCACCGGTTCCGAGCGGATTCAGGCGCTGTTCGCCAATGAGCCGCGGATTCAGCACTGCTACCTGCCCTATGACCTGCCGTGGGCGGCAGGACGGTTTCTGGACCATGTACGGCCGCGGCTGGGCATCATCATGGAGACGGAGCTGTGGCCCAACCATATTCACCAGTGCGCGCGACGCGGTATCCCGGTGGTGTTGGCCAATGCCCGGCTGTCCGAACGTTCGGCACGGGGTTATGCACGGTTTGCCGGCCTGACCCGGCCGATGCTGGCAGAAATGAACGGCTTTGCCGTACAGACAGAGGCCGAAGCCCAGCGCTTTCGTGACCTAGGCGCGCGGCCCGAATGCGTGACGGTCACCGGTTCGATCAAGTTCGACTTGACCATCGACCCACAGTTGCCGGTACAGGCTGCGCACTTACGCGAGCAATGGCAGGCCACGGCCCGGCCGGTATGGATCGCCGCCAGTACCCACGCGGGCGAAGACGAGAGCATCCTGGCGGCCCATCGCCAATTGCTCGCCAGCCACCCGCAGGCCTTGCTGATCCTGGTCCCGCGCCACCCCGAGCGTTTCGACAGCGTGCACGAGCTGTGCCGCCAGCAAGGTTTCGACACGGTCCGGCGCTCCAGCGGCCAGCCGGTGACCGCCACGACCACCGTGCTGTTGGGCGACACCATGGGCGAGCTGCTGTTTCTCTATGCACTGGCCGACTGCGCCTTTGTCGGCGGCAGCCTGGTGCCCAATGGCGGTCACAACCTGCTGGAACCGGCCGCGCTGGGCAAACCGGTACTCAGCGGCCCGCACCTGTTCAACTTCCTGGAAATCGCCGCCATGCTGCGCACCGCCGGCGCCCTGCAGCAAGCCAGCGACCCGACCGCACTGGCCAAGGCCGTACAGCACCTGTTCGAGCAGCCCGACCAGGCCCGCCGCATGGCCGAGGCCGGTTTGCAGGTGATGAAAGCCAATCAGGGCGCCTTGCAGCGGCTATTGGCGTTGATTGATCGGTTGGTGGCCTAGGGGACGTGCCGCGCGGTCGTACAGCAAACACGAGATCCTGTAGGACCGGCTTTAGCCGCGAAGGCTTCCCGGCTAAAGCCGGTCCTACGAGGTCCGTGTTTGCTACGCGACAGCGGGGCGCCGAGGCGGCGGGCGAGCTCCTACGACATATTCAACGCTTGGCCGGCCGCTCAAAGTTCTTGCGCGCCTCGGCCGCCAGATCCGGTGGCAGAAAATCCCGGTCCGGGTTGTAGTCAGGCTTCAGATAGCGCGCCAAATCCTGCAAGTCACCAGGGTTCAACGTCCCGGCCGCCTGCTTCAAGCGCAAGCTGTCGATGATGTAGTCATAGCGCGTGTTGTTGTAGTCACGCACCGACGCATACAACTGACGCTGGGCATCGAGCACATCGACGATATTACGGGTGCCCACTTGATAACCAATCTCCGTCGCTTCCAGCGCACTCTGGTTGGAGATGATCGACTGCTTGCGCGCCTGCACCTGTTCCACGTCGGTATTCACCGCACGATGCAGATTGCGGGTGTTCTCCACCACCTGGCGGCGCAGGCTTTCGCGGCGCTGTTCACTCTGGCTCAGGCGCGCATAGGCCTCCCGTACCTGGGAGCTGGTCAGACCGCCGCTGTACAGCGGGATATTGACCTGCAGACCCACTGTGCGTTGTTCGACATCGCCGCTGTAGTTGGTGCCCGTGTAATTGGGATTGGAAAACCCTTGCAGATCGTTATCGCCGCGTTGCCAGGTGGCGACAGCATCCACGGTTGGCGCATGCCCGGCTTTGCGCTGGCGCAGCGTCTGTTGTGCGGCATCGACGGCGTGATTACTGGCCAGCAGGTCGAGGTTTTGCAAGGCGGCGGTGTCGACCCAGGCCTTGGCGTCGTTGGGTGACGGCGGCAGCACCGGCAGGCTGTGAACAATGCCTTCGATCGCGCTGTATTGGCGATTGGTCAGCGTCACCAAGGCCTGGAAGGCATCGTCCACCTGACGCTGGGCGATCAGGCGGTTGGCCCGTGAGCTGTCGTAGCTGGCCTGGGATTGCAGCACATCGGTCTTGTCCGACAGGCCGACGTCAAAGCGCTCATTGGCCTGATCAAGCTGGCGCCGGAACGCCGACTCCTCGGCTTTGGCAGTCGCCAGATTGTCCTGGGCGCGCAAGACACCGAAATAGCTCTGCGCCGATTGCAGGATCAGGTTCTGTTCATTGGCTGACAGCTCCAGCGCTGCCTGTTCGTTGACCGCCTCGGCCGCCTGTAGCTGGAACCAGCGATCAGCGCGGAACAGCGGCTGGCTCAGGGTCGCCTGGTACAGGGTGCCGCTGCGGGTGGCGGTGGCCTTGGGCTGGTCGATGCTGGTGCGGGTGCTGCTGTTCTGGGCGCTGGCCGAGAGGTTGGGCAGCAGGCCGGCACGGGCCTGGGGTACGCCTTCGATACGCGCCTGGTAATCGGCACGGGCGGCGGCCAGATCGGCGTTGTTGTCCACTGCCTGCTGATAGACATTCACCAGCCCGGTCAACGCCGTCGGTGGTGCATCAGTGGCCCAGCTCGGGGCAATGCAGGCATACGACACGGCGAAGGCCAACGGCAATTTGCGCAGCATGGGCGTTCCTTTTCCAGAAGATGATCGCAGTCGGCGAGTGTAGAGCCAGATGTTCGGCGCAACAATCAGCTATTTCGGCCATTTCAGCCACTTATCGCAGGTGTTGCATTTGGGACTGGCGCTCGCTCCCGAGCCGGCATAGACTGGCGCCGTTCTTGTCGGGGTGCCTTGCTATGAGGCTGAGATCGGTTAAACCGGATCCCGTTGAACCTGATCAGGTTAACGCCTGCGTAGGGAACAAGATTGCTCGCTCCCGGCGAGTCCTCTTGAGTGTCGTCCGGGGTCGTGCGTTCAATATTTATGCACCACTTCGCGCCGCGTCACTCTGCGTCATTGCATGCATGACGCCCTCCGTCCGTTCAGGTCACTCCGACAATCAATCCGTGCAGGATGTCAGGAGAGACCGTGATGACGACAAGAAAAACCAATAACGCCCCCCATCTGAGTGAATCGGCCCAGGTCGACTCGGGTTCGGTCCAGCCTTTTACCCGTTCGCAGAAGATCTATGTTCAGGGCTCGCGCCCGGATATCCGCGTGCCGATGCGCGAGATCAGTCTGGACGTGACGCCTACCGATTTCGGCGGCGAGATCAACGCGCCGGTCACCGTCTACGATACCTCCGGGCCTTACACCGACCCCAATGTGATCATCGACGTGCGCAAGGGCCTGGCCGATGTGCGCTCGCCGTGGATCGAGTCGCGTAACGACACCGAGCGGCTGGGCGGTCTGAGCTCCAATTTCGGCCAGCAGCGCCTCAACGATGCCGAACTGACAGCCCTGCGGTTTGCCCATGTGAACAATCCGCGCCGCGCCAAGGCGGGCGCCAACGTCAGCCAGATGCACTATGCGCGCAAGGGCATCATTACCGCCGAGATGGAATACGTCGCCATCCGCGAAAACATGAAACTCCAGGAGGCCCGCGCCACCGGGCTGCTCAAGCAGCAGCACGCCGGGCACAGCTTCGGCGCCAGTATTCCCAAGGAAATCACTGCCGAATTCGTGCGTGAAGAAATCGCCCGCGGCCGGGCGATCATTCCGGCCAACATCAACCACGTCGAGCTGGAACCGATGATCATCGGCCGTAACTTCCTGGTGAAGATCAACGGCAACATTGGCAACAGTGCGCTGGGTTCGTCCATCGAAGAGGAAGTGGCCAAGCTGACCTGGGGCATCCGCTGGGGCTCGGACACGGTCATGGACCTGTCCACCGGCAAGCATATCCATGAAACCCGCGAGTGGATCATCCGCAACTCACCGGTGCCGATCGGCACCGTACCGATCTATCAGGCGCTGGAAAAGGTCGGTGGTATCGCCGAAGACCTGACCTGGGATTTGTTCCGCGACACCCTGATCGAGCAGGCCGAGCAGGGCGTGGACTACTTCACCATCCACGCCGGTGTGCTGCTGCGCTACGTGCCGATGACGGCCAAGCGGGTCACCGGTATCGTCAGCCGCGGCGGCTCGATCATGGCCAAGTGGTGCCTGGCGCATCACAAGGAAAACTTCCTCTACACGCACTTCGAAGACATCTGCGAAATCATGAAGGCCTACGACGTCAGCTTCTCGCTGGGCGACGGTCTGCGTCCGGGTTCGATTGCCGACGCCAACGACGCCGCGCAGTTCGGTGAGCTGGAAACCCTCGGCGAGCTGACCAAGGTCGCCTGGAAGCATGACGTGCAAACCATGATCGAAGGCCCTGGCCATGTGCCAATGCAGTTGATCAAGGAAAACATGGACAAGCAGCTGGAGTGCTGCGACGAGGCGCCGTTCTATACCCTCGGCCCGCTGACCACTGATATTGCGCCGGGTTACGACCACATCACCTCGGGCATCGGTGCGGCGATGATCGGCTGGTTCGGTTGCGCGATGCTCTGCTATGTCACCCCGAAGGAACACCTGGGCCTGCCGAACAAGGATGACGTGAAAACCGGGATCATCACCTACAAGATCGCCGCACATGCTGCCGACCTCGCCAAGGGCCACCCCGGCGCGCAGATCCGCGACAACGCACTGAGCAAGGCGCGCTTCGAATTCCGCTGGGAAGACCAGTTCAACCTCGGCCTGGACCCGGACACTGCGCGTGCCTATCACGACGAAACCTTGCCCAAGGAGTCGGCCAAGGTCGCGCATTTCTGCTCGATGTGCGGGCCGAAGTTCTGCTCGATGAAAATCACCCAGGAAGTGCGCGAATACGCCGCCAACCAGCGCATTGATGCGGTGGATGTCGCGGTGGAAGACGGCATGCGCGAACAGGCCGAACGCTTCAAACAGGAAGGCAGCCAGCTGTACCAGAAAGTGTAGGAGCGACCTTGGTCGCGAAGGCGTCTCTGACGGTGGTGATGGTGTATCGCCTGAACCGGCCCCTTCGCGAGCGAGCTCCTACCGTATTCCACTCTATTACCGAGCGTTAATGTGAACACACCTGGCACTTACTCCCCTGACCTGCCGGTCCCCGGCGACAAACGGGTTTTCGGCGGGCGCGATCTGTTTTCCCTGTGGTTTTCATTAGGGATCGGCCTGATGGTCCTGCAAGCGGGTGCCTTGCTGGCTCCGGGGTTGGGCATGGCCATGGCGCTACTGGCGATTGCGCTGGGCACGCTGATCGGCGTGCTGTTACTGGCCAGCGCCGGGGTGATTGGTACTGACACCGGGCTGTCGTCGATGGCGTCGCTCAAGCTCAGCCTGGGACGGCGTGGGGCGATGCTGCCGGCGGTTCTCAACCTGTTGCAACTGATTGGCTGGGGCTCGTTCGAGATCATCGTCATGCGCGATGCAGCCAGCCTGTTGGCCGGGCGCACCTTCGGCGCTGCGGGTCTTTGGAGCAGCCCACTGCTCTGGGCGCTGTTGTTCGGCGGCCTGGCAACGCTGCTGGCGGTCAGCGGGCCATTGACCTTCGTGCGCAAGATTCTGCGCCAATGGGGGATCTGGCTGCTGTTGGGAGCCTGCCTGTGGTTGACCTGGAACCTGTTGAGCAAGGCCGACCTGAGCGCGTTGTGGGCCAGGGCAGGGGATGGCTCGATGCCATTTGCCACCGGTCTGGACCTGGCGATTGCCATGCCGCTGTCGTGGCTACCGTTGATCGCCGACTATTCACGTTTTGGGCGTCGGGCCAAGCCAGTCTTTGTCGGCACGGTGCTGGGCTACTTCATCGGCAACTGCTGGCTGATGAGCCTGGGCGTGGCCTACACCCTGGCGTTCGCTGCCGACGGTGAAGCCAATGCATTGCTGTTGGCGCTGGCGGGCGCGGGGATGGGCATTCCGCTGCTGTTGGTGTTGCTCGACGAATCAGAGAAAGCCTTTGCCGATATTCATTCGGCGGCGGTGTCCAGTGCGATGTTGTCGGGGTTGAAGGTCGAACACCTGGCACTGGCAATCGGGGTACTGTGTACCTTGATTGCCTGTTTTGCGCCATTGGCACAGTACGAAGGCTTTCTGTTGCTGATCGGCTCGCTGTTCGCACCGCTGTTCGGCGTGGTGCTGGTCGATCATTTTATCGTCCGTCGCCGCCGTACGCCGGCTGCGCTGCCGGCGTTGTACGGTCTGAGCCTGCTGGCCTGGCTGGGCGGCGTCAGCACCTATCACTTGTTGGCCAATCTGTACCCGCAGGTGGGCGCCACGTTGCCCGCCCTGCTGGTTGCCGGTGCCCTGCTATTTTTGCTGGGGCGTGGTTTCAGCCGCGACCGGGGAACAGCTCGGGCCTGATCACACCATTGAGCTGCGGATAGGGAATCTTCAGCTCGATATGGCCCATGGCATAGGGCGCGATGGTGGTCACCGGATACTTGAGGATCACCGCGCCATAGGTCAATGCCACGTTAGGTGTGCGCTTGAACGGCCAGGTGCTGGCGAACTGCGGGTCTTCGTTGGCTTTGGTCGAAACCATCCAGGCCTGGTGGGCGAGTTGGGCTTTTTGCCAGAACTCGTTTTCCTTGCCGGGCACTACCATGTCGGCCAGGGTCAGGACTTTCTGCTGCTGGCGCGAGTAATTGAACAGCGCCCGGCCCGGATCACCATGGGCACCGCCGCTGTCGAGGTAGCTGGACAGTTCAATCACCACGATACCGTCATGCTGCTCGCGTACCTTGGCTTGCAGGTAGCTGCTGTTGCGGCCTTCGGACTGGCTGAGGAACTGCTGCTCATAGGCTTTCAGGGACGTCGCTGGCGCTGCACCCGGGCGGGTCGGGGCCATCTGCAGGAGGTTCTTCTGCACAATGGCATCGAGCCGCGGCTCGTCAGGGAAATGCACGGTATCGATGTTCACCAGCGGGCAGTCGGCGCTGCTGCAGCCCGGCTTGATCTGCTCCCAGGCCTCGCGTTCGACCTGCAGCGGGGCACGCATGTTGGGCTTGAACAGGCTTTGGCAGGCACCCAGAGTGACGGCCAGGCAAGCCAGCGCAGCGATCTTCGTTAACGACATGATGATCCTTGGCAGTATCAAAATAAGCGGCTGCGCGATACGCATCCAGGCCGATTGGACTGCAAAACCGGTGTTCGGTTCGCCATCGCGACGGATTAGAAATGCTTTACGCCCGCGCGTCTACTCTGGCAGGTAAGGAAGGGGCTGCATCAGGCCTGCGATGCGCGTTAGGATGGCCCCAAGCCAAATCTTTCGCAGCGAGACTTTCATGACCCAGAGCACCCGATCGACCCCCACGGCCTACGAGATCACCCGGCGTGAAACCTGTTTCAAGGGGTTCTACAAACTCGACAAGCTGTACTTGCGCCATGAGCTGTTCAATGGCGGTATGGGGCGGGAACTAAGCCGCGAACTGTTCGTCCGTCATGACGCGGTCTGTGTGCTGCCGTACGACGCCAGGCGCGACGAAGTGGTACTGATCGAGCAGTTCCGGGTCGGCGCTGCCGAGAAATCCGGCAACCCGTGGCTGATTGAAATGGTCGCCGGTCTGATCGACAAGGACGAGCAACCGGAAGAAGTTGCTCATCGCGAGGCAGAAGAGGAAGCTGGTCTGCAATTCAGTGCCTTGTGGCCGATTACCCGGTACTTTCCTTCGCCGGGCGGCAGCGATGAGTATGTGCATCTGTTTCTGGGGCAGTGCGACAGCCAGGGCGCCGGCGGCGTGCACGGCCTGGAGTCGGAGGGGGAGGACATCCGCGTCACGGTCTGGTCGTTCGACGACGCTTTGCAGGCTGTGGCTGATGGCCGGATCATGAATGCGGCAACCATCATCGCCATCCAGTGGCTGGCCTTGAACCGCAATGAAATCAGGGGGCTATGGTCGTGAATCTCTTGCGCGAGCGCTACCGTGTCGATCTTGCCGGGCTGCAGGCCGCCTGCGAGGCCAATTACGCCCGCCTGATGCGTTTGTTGCCAGACATGCGGACACAAAAAAGCTCGCGCCGGATTGCGGTGACCCAAGGCGACCAGATGCTGGGGGTGCTGACGCTTGAAGTGGTGCTCGACTGCCCGTACACCACCACCTTGCAGGTGCGCCAGGAGCACAGCCTGCCCTGGCTGCCGGTGCCCAGCCTGGAAGTGCAGGTCTATCACGACGCGCGCATGGCCGAAGTGATCGGCGCCGAACATGCGCGGCGCTTCCAGGGCATTTATCCGTACCCCAATGCACACATGCACCAACCAGACGAAAAATCCCAGCTCAACCTGTTTCTCGGTGAATGGCTGAGCCACTGCCTGGCGTGCGGGCATGAGTATGAGGCAGTGCGTTGAACCCGCCGATTCTCGGGGTGTGCGCCGGATCAATACTGGCATTTCAATGCGCGGTCTTGTGATCCGTCACTCATTCGCAGATTTGCCGCGCTCCGTATCAACTACCATAATCGCAGCGAATCGTCCGGGGGAGACGGCCGTTGCCGAGTTCATCAATCAAGGACTCTTCAGTCCTGCTGGTCCAGATTTCTGACAGTCATTTGTTCGCTGACGCGGACGGCACGCTGCTGGGCATGAAAACCCGCGAGGGGTTGCACAAGGTCATTGAGCAGGTGCAGGCCGAGCAACCGGCTATTGATCTGCTGTTGATGACCGGCGATTTGTCCCAGGACGGCTCACTGCAGTCGTATCAGGCGTTCCGGCAGATGAGCGAGGTGCTTGGCGCGCCGGTGCGCTGGCTGCCCGGTAACCATGACCACTGGCCACAGATGAGCGAAGCCGCGCAGGGCTGTGACGCCTTACAGCCGGTGACCGATGTCGGCCGCTGGCGGGTGACCATGCTCAACTCCGAGGTCGAAGGTTCGGTGTTCGGTTATCTGGAGGATGAACAACTCCAGTTACTGGAGCAGTCCTTGCGTGAGGCGCCTGAGCGCCATCATCTGGTTTGTCTGCATCATCATCCGGTCGCTATTGGTTGTGAATGGATGAAGCCGATCGGCCTGCATAACGCTGATGCGTTGTTCGCCGTGCTGGAGCGTTATCCCCAGGTCCGGGCGGTGCTCTGGGGGCATGTGCATCAGGAATTTGATCAAGTGCGTCAAGGCATTCGGCTGCTGGCCACGCCGTCGACCTGCATTCAGTTCGCACCGGGCAGCGTAGATTTTGCCCTTGATACCGCCGCGCCAGGCTATCGCTGGTTACGTCTGCATGACGACGGGCGGCTTGAGACCGGTGTTTCGCGGCTAGTCGGCGTACATTTCGAGGTTGATCTGTCCGGAACCGGCTATTGAAACATTTGCCGGTGCAGCTCCCGGGCCTTACTCCTGTAAACTGTGCGGCTTTAATCATGACGCGCAAACCGGAGCCAAGGCATGACCGGCCATACCCCCGCACTCTTGTATATCCATGGCCTGAACAGCTCGGCCCTGTCGAAAAAGGCCACCTGGCTGGCGGCGCTGATGCATTCGCTGGGGCTGCAAGAGCGCTTGCGCGTGCCTGAACTGCACCATCATCCTCGCCAGGCGCTGGCCCAGCTTGAACAGGCCATTGAGGCGTTGGGCCGGCCATTACTGGTCGGCAGCTCGCTTGGCGGCTACTATGCGACCCATCTTGCGCAGCGTCACGGGCTCAAAGCGGTGCTGATCAACCCGGCGGTCAACCCGCACCAGTTGTTCGATGGCTATCTGGGCACTCAGCAGAACCTTTATACCGGACAGCGCTGGGAACTGACCCTGGATCATATTCAGGCGTTGGCCGAGCTGGAGGTGCCTGCGCCAAATCAGCCGCAGGACATCCAGGTCTGGCTGCAGACCGGTGACCAGACCCTGGATTACCGCCGCGCCGCTGCGTTTTATGCTCAGTGCAAGCTGGATATTCGCGAAGGCGGGGACCACAGCTATCAAGGCTTTGAGGCGCGCATGCCCGAGTTGCTGGCGATAGCCGGTTTTGCTCAGACGCCGCTGTAATCCGCCCGCCTGTCACCCCAGTGAAAGGCGCGCATGCAAATATGCAACATTTCATGAACCATTGATGACGAGAACCCATGGCCACTCCCAGCGCTAGCTCTTATAACGCCGATGCCATCGAAGTCCTCTCGGGCCTCGACCCGGTTCGCAAACGTCCGGGCATGTACACCGACACCTCGCGGCCCAACCACCTGGCCCAGGAGGTCATCGACAACAGTGTCGACGAAGCTCTGGCCGGTCACGCCCGTTCGGTGCAAGTGATTCTGCACGCTGACAACTCGCTTGAAGTCAGTGACGACGGTCGCGGCATGCCGGTGGATATCCACCCCGAAGAGGGGGTTTCAGGTGTCGAGCTGATCCTTACCAAGCTGCATGCCGGCGGCAAGTTCTCCAACAAGAACTACCAGTTCTCCGGCGGTTTGCACGGGGTGGGCATCTCGGTGGTCAACGCGCTGTCGACCCAGGTGCGGGTCAAGGTCAAGCGTGACGGCAACGAATACCAGATGAGCTTCGCCGACGGCTTCAAAGCCTCGGAGCTGGAAGTGGTCGGCACCGTGGGCAAGCGCAATACCGGCACTAGTGTGTATTTCAGCCCGGACCCGAAGTATTTCGACAGCCCGAAGTTTTCCGTCAGCCGTCTCAAGCATGTGCTCAAGGCCAAGGCTGTATTGTGCCCTGGCCTGTTGGTGAGTTTCGAAGACAAGTCCAACGGCGAGAAGGTCGAGTGGCACTACGAAGATGGCCTGCGCTCCTACCTGCAGGACTCGGTCAACGACTTCCTGCGTCTGCCGGAAGAACCCTTCTGCGGCAGCTTTGCCGGTAACAAGGAGGCGGTGGACTGGGCGCTGTTATGGCTGCCTGAAGGCGGCGACAGCCTCCAGGAAAGTTACGTCAACCTGATTCCGACCGCGCAGGGCGGCACCCACGTCAACGGCTTGCGCCAGGGCTTGCTCGATGCCATGCGCGAGTTCTGTGAATTCCGCAGCCTGCTGCCGCGTGGCGTGAAACTGGCTCCGGAAGACGTCTGGGAGCGGATTGCCTTTGTGCTTTCGACCAAGATGCAGGAGCCGCAATTCTCCGGGCAAACCAAAGAACGTCTGTCGTCCCGTGAGGCCGCAGCCTTTGTTTCCGGGGTGGTCAAGGATGCGTTCAGCCTGTGGCTGAACACCCACTCGGACCTTGGCATGCAACTGGCGGAGCTGGCGATCAGCAATGCCGGTCGGCGCCTGAAAGCCAGCAAGAAGGTCGAGCGCAAACGCATTACCCAGGGGCCGGCGCTGCCCGGTAAGCTGGCTGATTGCGCAGGCCAGGACCCGGCCCGTTCCGAACTGTTCCTGGTCGAGGGTGATTCGGCCGGTGGTTCGGCCAAGCAGGCGCGAGACAAGGAGTTCCAGGCGATCCTGCCGTTGCGCGGCAAGATCCTCAATACCTGGGAAGTCGATGGTGGTGAAGTCCTGGCCAGCCAGGAAGTGCACAACATTGCCGTGGCGATCGGGGTGGATCCGGGTTCGACGGATATCAGTCAGTTGCGTTATGGCAAGATCTGCATCCTGGCCGACGCCGACTCCGATGGCCTGCACATCGCAACCTTGTTGTGTGCGCTGTTCGTCCAGCATTTCCGCCCGCTGGTGGATGCCGGTAACGTCTATGTGGCGATGCCGCCGCTGTACCGCATCGACCTGGGCAAGGAAATCTTCTATGCCCTGGATGAAGCCGAGCGCGACGGGATTCTCGACCGTCTGGTGGCCGAGAAAAAACGCGGCAAGCCACAGGTCACCCGATTCAAGGGCCTGGGTGAGATGAACCCGCCGCAGCTGCGTGAAACCACCATGGACCCGAACACCCGGCGGCTGGTACAGCTGACTCTGGACGACTTCGATACGACCCGGGAAATCATGGACATGTTGCTGGCCAAGAAGCGCGCCGCAGACCGTAAGTCCTGGCTCGAAACCAAGGGCAACCTGGCCGAGGTCATGATTTGAGAGCGGCCTGGTTCGCCCTTCTGGCCTTGCTGGCGGCACCTGCTTTCGCGGTGCCGCTTGAGCAGCTCAAGCTGGTCTCGGAACATCCGATCGACGGCATGACCGGCGGTAACCTGTCGGGTCTGGCGCTGTGTAACGGCGAGTTGTGGACGGTGTCGGACCGCGATGACCGGGTGCTGTATCGCCTGGACCGCTCGCAACCCGTCTGGCAGGCCGAAGCCGAAATCATCGAGGTGCCCGCAGCGCACAGCGACCTGCCGGCCAGCCTGCGCTCGATGGCCAGCCTGTCGTCGGTGGTGCGGGGTGGTGCTATGGACTATGAAGGCATCAGTTGCGATGCGGCAGGCAACCGCTATGTGGTCAGCGAGGCCCATGGCGCAGTGCTCAAAGTCACCGCGCAAGGCGCGGCCAACTGGCTGCCACTGCCAGCAGATGTGATCCGTCAGGCCCGGGAAAAGGGCATGTTGCAGCGCTTCAATGCGCTGTATGAAGGCATTGCCGTGAGCCCCGACGGGCAACAGCTCTGGCTGGCCGCCGAGCGCGAACAGCGCGGGCTGTTGCGAGTGGATCAGCAAGACGGGCAATGGCGATGCACCGGCAGTTGCGTGCTGTATGCCGAAGTGGATCAGGCCGCGTCGAAGGGCAGTGCTTTTCCGGACTTTTCCGACCTGGCGCTGTACAACGGCAAGCTGTTCACCCTTGAGCGCTCGGTGTACCGGGTCTGCCGGCGCAGCCTGCAAGACGGCGAGCTTGAACGTTGCTGGTCATTCGGTGCCGAGGCGAAAAAGCCGCACCGGCGCTATGAGCAACCCTATGGTCTGACCGAAGCACTGGTGGTTGATGAGAGCGGCGCCTGGATCGGCACCGATAACAACTTTGGTGCACGTGCCGATGGCGAAAAGCGGCCGGTGGTATGGCGCTTCGCCGCCCCGACCGGTGGCTGGAGCGCGCCATGAGCCAGTCACCCCCAGGCCGGCGGGCCGGCAAGGTCCTGATGATGCTTGCCTGGATAGCAGGTCTGTTCCTGGCCACCCGTTTTTTTGGTGAGTGGGAAGACCGGCAGCATAATCCCAACAGCGAAATGCTTTCTGAGCAGGGCGATGGCTATGTCGAGGTGCGTCTGGCAGGTAACCGTCAGGGGCATTTTGTCGGGACAGCGCAGCTCAACGGTCGCCCGGTCGCATTCATGATCGACACCGGCGCCACCGATGTGGCGATACCGGCCGAGGTGGTCGACGAACTGGGCCTGGAGCGCGGTGTTCCGGTCACGGTCAATACCGCCAATGGCCGGGTCCAGGGGTTTCGGACCCGCGTCGAGCGTCTGCAACTGGGCCAGATCGTCCTGCACGATGTTCGCGCTCTGGTGACGCCAAGTCTTGAAGGCAGAGAAATCCTGCTCGGCATGAGCGCCATGAAACAACTTGAATTTACCCAGCGCAGCGGCACCTTGCTGCTGCGCCAGACGACCCAATGATGAGGCCCGCATGAGCGACTCCCTTGACCTCAGTCTCGATGGCGTAGAACGCCGGTCCCTGGCTGACTTCACCGAACAGGCCTACCTCAACTATTCCATGTACGTGATCATGGACCGTGCCCTGCCGCATATCGGTGACGGTCTCAAGCCGGTACAGCGGCGCATTGTCTATGCGATGAGCGAACTGGGCCTGGGCGCCGACGCCAAGCACAAGAAGTCGGCGCGTACGGTCGGCGACGTGCTCGGCAAGTTCCATCCGCATGGTGACTCGGCCTGTTACGAGGCCATGGTGTTGATGGCTCAGCCGTTCAGCTACCGCTATACGCTGGTCGATGGCCAGGGTAACTGGGGCGCACCGGACGATCCGAAGTCGTTTGCGGCCATGCGTTATACCGAAGCCCGGCTGTCGCGGTATTCCGAAGTGCTGCTCAGCGAGCTGGGCCAGGGGACCGCTGACTGGGTGCCGAACTTCGATGGCACCCTTGAAGAACCCGCGGTGTTGCCGGCCCGTTTGCCGAATATCCTGCTCAATGGCACCACGGGTATTGCCGTGGGCATGGCGACTGACGTGCCGCCGCACAACCTGCGTGAGGTCGCCAGTGCATGCGTGCATTTGCTCGACGATCCCAAAGCCACGGTCGAGCAGCTTTGCGAACACATTCCGGGCCCGGACTACCCGACCGAGGCTGAAATTGTCACGCCACGGGCTGACCTGCTGAAGATTTACGAAACCGGCAAGGGCTCGGTGCGCATGCGCGCGGTGTACCGCGTCGAGGATGGCGACATTGTGGTCACGGCGCTGCCGCACCAGGTGTCGGGTGCCAAGGTGCTGGAGCAGATCGCTGCACAGATGCAGGCCAAGAAGCTGCCCATGGTGGCCGACCTGCGCGATGAGTCGGACCATGAAAACCCCTGCCGGATCGTGATCATTCCGCGCTCCAACCGGGTCGACGCCGCCGAACTGATGCAGCATCTGTTCGCCACCACCGATCTTGAGTCCAGCTACCGGGTCAACGTCAATATCATTGGCCTGGACGGTAAGCCGCAGCTCAAGAACCTCAAGGTGTTGCTTAATGAGTGGCTGATGTTCCGCATCGCCACCGTGCGCCGCCGCCTGCAGTACCGTCTGGACAAGGTCGAACATCGCCTGCACCTGTTGGACGGTTTGCTGACGGCGTATCTGAACCTCGATGAGGTCATTCACATCATCCGCACCTCGGATCAGCCCAAGGCTGACCTGATTGCCCGTTTCGACCTGTCGGAAATCCAGGCCGACTACATTCTCGACACGCGCTTGCGGCAATTGGCGCGGCTCGAAGAAATGAAGCTGCGCGGCGAGCAGGATGCATTGCTCAAAGAGCAGGCCAAGCTTAAGGCATTGCTGGGCAGCGACACCAAACTGCGCAAACTGGTGCGTGCTGAGCTGATCGCCGATGCTGAAACCTATGGCGACGACCGCCGTTCGCCGATTGTCGAGCGTGCCGAAGCCAAGGCGCTGTCGGAAAACGAGCTGATGCCTACCGAGCCGGTCACTGTGGTGCTGTCGGAAAAGGGCTGGGTACGTTGCGCCAAGGGCCACGACATCGACGCGACCGGGCTCTCTTATAAAGCCGGCGATGGTTTCAAAACCGCAGCGATAGGGCGCTCCAATCAGTTTGCGGTGTTCATTGATTCCACCGGCCGCAGTTATTCGGTGGCCGCGCATACCTTGCCATCGGCCAGGGGCCAGGGCGAACCGTTGACCGGCAAGCTGCAGCCGCCACCCGGTGCGACCTTCGATTGCGTGCTGTTGCCCGATGACGATGCGCTGTATGTGATCGCGTCCGACGCCGGTTACGGATTTGTGGTCAAGGGTGAAGACCTGCAGGCCAAGAACAAGGCCGGCAAGGCGCTGTTGACCCTGCCGGCCGGCTCGAAGGTGATTGCTCCGCGTCCGGTGCTCGACCGCGAAAATCACTGGCTGGCGGCAGTGACTACCGAGGGTCGCCTGCTGGTGTTTCGCATCAACGATCTGCCGCAGTTGGGTAAGGGCAAGGGCAACAAGATCATCGGTGTGCCGGGTGACCGGGTGGCCAGCCGTGAAGAATATGTCACCGATCTGGCCGTCGTGCCGTCAGGCGCAACGCTGGTGCTGCAAGCCGGCAAGCGTACACTGTCGCTCAAGGCCGATGATCTGGAACACTACAAGGGCGAGCGCGGGCGGCGTGGTAATAAATTGCCACGCGGTTTCCAGCGGGTGGACGCCTTATTGGTGGAAAACGGCTGAGAATGATCGTTTGCGGTCAGCGATCTTCGTTCTGCCATGAAGATCGCCGCATAATCGCTGGAGTCACAGCGAATATTCACGGATGATATGGGGTCTTCAGGAGCAGGCGTGGCTCAATGCCTGCATGACCCTGATGCGTATTCAATTTTTGACCTGCCGAACGCAGGTTGGACGGGACGATGAATCTTCTACGCCTTCCCATGATTTTGTTGGTGACGGGTGTGCTCGGCCTTGCCGGGTGCAGCGTGCATCAACCGGCTGCGCTCTACCAGCTCGACAGCGGTGAGCCAGGCCAGCCAAAGCAGGCTGCTGGGCTGGCAGTATTGCTGGGGCCGGTTTCGATTGCCGACTACCTGCAACGCGAAACCCTGCTGCAACGTCAGCCTGATGGCACGCTGACCGCGGCCGCCGATGGACGCTGGGCCGGTAACCTGTCTTCGGATATCGATCAACTGCTGTTGCGCCAGATTTCCTGGAAGCTCGACAGTCAGCGGGTGGTGTTGTCGCCCACGGTTGCCAACTTCACGCCGGACGTACAGGTGCTGTTGTCCATCACCCGGCTGGACTCCGGTAGCAAGCAGCCGGCGATTCTCGATGCGCAGTGGCGCCTGCTCGACCGCAAGGGTAATGTCCGTGACAGCCGCCTGGTGCACCTCGAAGAGGTCCACACTGGGACAACGGCTTCGCAGGTCAAGGCGCAGGGCATTCTGCTGCAGCGTCTGGCCGATCAGGTCAGCACCGCCATCAAGCCAATTTCCTGGGCGCCGGTTGAGGAACCCAAGAAAACTGCGCCGGTGGTGCGTGCCAAGCCGCAGCCGGAAAAGCCCAAGATTCCAATGGCATCGCCCATTCGAACCGATCTTGAAGTGTTCCGTTTCTAAAGACACGCATAAAAAAACCGCGCCTGGCGCGGTTTTTTTATCTCTGCAATCAGACCTTGTATCAGACCTTGTGCGCGTCGTGCATGCGCGCCAATTGGCGTTCGAGCATCGACGGGTAGGGCTCCATCAGGCGTTCGACACAGCAGGCGCCTTCGGGGCTGGCGATCGGCCGGATGCGTGCGCGCTGGCGCAGCAGTTCGTCATCGTTTACCGAGCGCTCGACCAGCAGCAGGTTGCGGCTGTGTTGCGACAGGGCCAGAGCGTCTTGCGCCTTGTCGGTCAGCAGCAGATCGATCTGGCTCAGGCCCGCCACCCCGTCACTCAAGGTCAGGCCCAGTTGCAGTTGCAGGGTGATGCCGCTGTCGGCGACTTCGATCTGCAGGGCATGGCTCAGGGCGCGCAGCAGCTCGCCACAGCAGATTGCATTGGTGAGGTAATCCTCGCCGCTGGTCTGGGTGTGGAACAGCATGAGGGTGCTGCCGTCGTTCAAGGTGTGCAGCTCGCCGTCATACAGTGACGTGGCCTGGTCCAGGCAGTCGCGATAGCGCTGCAGCAGGTCGGTCAGCCGTGCTTTGGGCAGGCGGCGAAGTTGGTCCTGGCCGCCCAGTTGCACGGCAAGAATTGCGCTGTACTGCGGCTCGCTGGGCGCTGCGGCAGGTACTGGCAAGGACGCAACCGGGCGGGCGACGGGAGTGGAGTTATCGCGCAGGTCGGCGAACGGGTCTTCTTCGTCTTCGAGGTCTTCCTCGGCCACCACGCGTCTCGGCGCAGCAGCGGCTGGCAGGCGCGGCCGGGCCGGTTCGGCAACCTGGCTGCGCGGCTCGGGCTCGTCGTGCTCTTCGAGATCTTCGTCGAACAGTTCGGGCTCAGGGATCGGCTCAGGCTCTGGTATCGGCGGGGCGAACGAGGTGCGTAGCTGGCGGGCCAGATCGCCCACCTCATCCTGGCGCTCGGTGCCTGGGGTGTAGGGGTCGATATCCCTTAGCCACAGGCGCAGTTGCAGCAGCGGGGTCGAGATATGCCGGCCCAGGCGCAGGCTCAGGGCCAGGGCCAACGCAAGCAGGATGCCGGCCAGGATGCCCATGCTCTGCAGGCTGATGGTCATCGGCTGCTGGAACTGCGACATGTCCAGGCTGATCCGCAGATGCCCCGCCATGACGTCCTGGAAGGTGATCTTGATCTCGTACAGCCCCTGGGTTTCACCCAGCAGGCTGTTTTTCGGGCGCTGCCCGGCTTCGGCGAGGATGCGGTTGTCGACGCTGTAGATCGCCGCGTGGGCCACCAGCGGGTTTTTCACCAGATTGCCGAGCAACACGTTGAGGCTGAGGATGTCGTTGGACACCAGCAGTTCGGTCGCCGAGCTGGCTGTCTGGATGGTCAGGGACTGTCCCAGCGCGTCTGCCTGCTCGTGCATGGCCTGTTTGAACTGCAAGCCCATCACGCCGGCATAGATCACCAATGCCAGAGCCACGAGAATCACGTTGTGGCTGGCAATACGCAGGGCGATCGGTACGCGGCGATGACGCAGGGCACGGAAGATCAACAGGAAGAAGTTATCGGTCTTGATAGGCGTGGGCCGGTTCACTGAGCGCGGCTCTTTCGATAATGAAGTTGCCGCGCAGTATAGCGAGCGGCCCAGACGTGGCAAAGCGCTGGCTGTGCCCGATGGTCACTGAAAGCGGGTAGAATGCGGTTTTTTTCCACCTGCGGGGGTGCGCCTTGCGCGAAATCGTCCTGATCAACATTACTGGTGAAGACCGTCCCGGTCTCACTGCGGCCATTACCGGCGTCCTCGCCCAGGGTGGCGTGAACATTCTCGATATTGGTCAGGCTGTGATCCATGACACCCTGTCGTTTGGCATTCTGGTCGAAATCCCGGGCACCGACGAAGGCTCATCGGTCCTCAAAGACGTGTTGTTCACCGCCTACAAGCTCGACCAGCAGGTGCGCTTCACTGCCGTGTCGGAACAGGACTACCAGCGTTGGGTTGAAGGCCAGGGCAAGGCGCGGCACATCGTGACCCTGCTGACCCGCAAGGTCACGGCCGAGCAGTTACAGTGTGTCAGCTCGATTACCGCCCGTTACGGGCTCAATATTGACCATATCGACCGTTTGTCCGGGCGTATGCCGCTCGACACCCCGGCGGATCAGGGCAAGGGTTGCATCGAGTTTTCGGTGCGCGGCGAACCGGCGGACCTCAAGGCCATGCAGGCCGAGTTTCTCAGTGTTGCTCAGGCGCTGAATGTCGACATCGCGTTCCAGCAAGACTCGCTGTTCCGGCGTAATCGGCGCCTGGCCGTGTTCGACATGGACTCGACCCTGATCGAAGCCGAAGTCATCGACGAACTGGCCAAAGCCGCCGGCGTGGGTGAGCAGGTTTCGGAAATCACCGAGCGGGCCATGCGCGGCGAACTGGATTTTCGCGCCAGTTTCAAAGAGCGTCTGGCGCTGCTCAAAGGCCTGGATGTCAGCGTGCTCGACGAAATCGGCGCTTCGCTGCGTCTGACCGAGGGTGCCGAAACGCTGTTCGCGGAACTCAAACGGCTGGGCTACAAAACCGCGATTCTGTCGGGCGGCTTTACCTACTTTGCCCGTCAATTGCAGGAAAAGCTTGGCATCGACTATGTATTTGCCAACGAACTGCAAGTTGAGGATGGCCGGGTCACCGGTGTGGCCGTCGAGCCTGTCGTCGATGCGCAGCGCAAGGCTGACCTGCTGCGCGAGCTGGCGCACAAGGAAGGCTTGAGCCTGGAGCAGACCATCGCCGTGGGCGACGGTGCCAATGACCTGCCGATGTTGGCCATTGCCGGTCTGGGCGTGGCATTTCGTGCCAAACCGTTGGTCAAACAATCGGCCAAACAGGCCATCTCGACCCTGGGGCTGGATGGGGTTCTCTACCTGCTGGGCTTGCGCGACCGCGAAGGGCGTAACTGAGGCGGGCTTGAGGTCAAGGGCTTTGGCGGCGAAGGTGGCTGAGCGATCTTCGCTGCTGAAGCAGCGCCTACAGGCTGCCCCACAACGATTCGAACTCTTCCCCGATCTTTTTCTCGGGCGCCGCTGATTTCGGCGCCTCGAAGACCTGATATTCAAACTGGTTGTAGCTGGCGCTAGCAATATGCCGGGTTTTAAGCGCTGCGCGCTTTTCTTCGCCATTGATGTTGATCAGTACTTTGCTGTCTTCCTTGAACGGCAGACGTGGCGCCAGCATCAAGGGCGGTTTGCTCATGGCGCGCACCTCCGGCAGCATCAGGCTGCGCAGGTACTGGCTGTTCTGCTCTTCACGGATCAATTGCATGCCGCATGGCTGGGCAAATGGAGCGATCAGTTCAATCCCCATCTGGGTACCGCCGCTGCGTACCTGGCGTACCCAGCGCACGATGGCGATACTCCAGTTTTGCGCGCTTTCGTCCTGAATGCCGACCAGCTCACCGGCTTGCAGTTGAGTTGGCACTTCTTTGTGCCAGGCCAGGCAATAACCCCCCGGGCTGTGATTGACGATGCTTAGCTCGAACATCGGAAAGTCGTGTTGCGCGTTGCCGGGGTCATGGTCGGCGTCGACCTGCGGGTATTCGATTTCCTCGAACGGCAGCAAAGTCGACGAGGTGCCGCCACGGTGGGCATCAAACGCCTGCGACCATGGGTCGTCACTGTTCTCATTGGCGACCTTGAGGGTGAAGTCGGCGGCCTGGATCACGGCGGGCAACTGCAGCAGTTCGCTGAACGACTTCTTGCCGGCCAGGTAGTAATGCAGGGCGCTCATGCCGATGCAGATCTTCAGCGTGCCGTGCCCGGCCATGCGCTGGAAGGTGCGCTCGGCGACATCACCCCAGGCGGCTGCCAGATGCTGGATCAGGTCTGTGCTGACGCCCGGCGGTACGCTCAGGCCGGATTGCGAGCGTTGTTCGGCGGGCAGCTCCAAATACTGCTCCAGGGCCACGGCCAGGGCCAGCGGGTTGATACCCAGCAGGCGCGGCAGCAGCTGCTCATCGAACAGGGTGCGATACAGCGGCGGCTTGTCGGCGGCTGGATCCAGGGCGAACAACGTGCCTGGTTCGTTGGCTGCCTGCAGTTTGACCATGCTGCTCCAGGCCTCAAGCACTTCGCCCAGCTTGCCAATATTGAGCTGGCGCATCTGGTTGCAGCGTGAGCTGCCCATCATCAGCGAGATGATGTAGGTCTGCTCAATGCTCAACTTGCGAACATGGACGGCCTGTGGCTCGTTGACCGGCACCTGGTGCAACTGATACTGGCGGGCGATCTGATAGATCTGGTGCAGCTCAAGCCACAGCCCGTCCTGCACCGGGCAATACAGCTGGCTGGCGCGAATCAGCGGGCCGTTCAGGCAATGCGCAGCACGTTGCAGCGCAGTGGTCAGCAACGTGCTGTTTTCGCGCGTGTAGCGCGGCGCGATGCTGTTGATAATCAGCTTATAGCCGGTGGCCAGGTGGTTCTGCAGCGCCTGGCACAGGTTGGCGACCTTGCGCGGGCGCTCGTCCAGAACGATGGCTTGGTTGAGGAAGTGGCGCTCCAGGTGCTTGCAGACGAAATAGACCTCCGGACGCAGCTCTTCGAGCAGCAGCAGGCGGTTATCGCTGGAGGTCAGCAACTGGTTGAGTTCGCTCAAGCCCTGATACAGCTGGCGGGCCATTTCGCCCAGGTTTGCCTTGGGCAGGGTCGAGATCCAGCGTTTCAGGTCGCGGGGGTTGGCTTCACAGAATGTCAGGCTCGACTGAGTCGGCGTAGAAACGCGCAACAGCAGCGGAAAGCTCATATTACTCATGTGACAGGCAACTCCCTCGTGTTGATGGCCTGAACGGTGGCGTCAGATTGATAAGGTGCCAATGCGTCGAGGGGGGAGAGCGCTGGGCAATATCAATAGACTGCGAAGTGTCCTACAACACCGATGGGTCGACTTTAACAGCATCGGCCTGCGCCCGCAGCTTAATCTGGCACAGGGCCATGACCTTATGATTAATCCCGCCGCAATAGGTTGCATGGACACCGCTGCCGGCCAGGCACGATCCTGGCCGGCAGCCACGATCACGCCTGGTCGGCGCGACCCAGAGCCTGGCCCATGCGTACCGCTGAGCCGGCCGTCAGGGTTTCGGCCCATTTCACCTGCTCAGGGCCGAACAGTACGATGGCTGTGGAGCCCAGCTTGAAACGGCCCATTTCGGCGCCTTTTTCCAGCTGGATTGGCGCCCGTGCCGCTTCGTCGTAGCGCACGCTCTTGAGCTGGCGCTTGGGTGGCGTGACCAGGCCTGCCCAGACAGTTTCTACCGACGCTACGATCATCGCGCCGACCAGCACTACTGCCATCGGGCCGCGTTCGGTGTCGAATACGCAGACTACCCGCTCGTTACGGGCGAACAGCTCAGGTACGTTTTCGGCGGTGGTCTGGTTGACCGAGAAAATGCGCCCTGGCACATAGACCATCTCGCGCAGGGTGCCGGCCAGTGGCATATGAACGCGATGGTAATCCTTGGGCGACAGATAGACGGTGGCGAACTGACCGCCCATGAACGGCGCAGACAGCAGCGGATCGCCGCCAAGCAGCTCCAGCACGCTGAAACTGTGGCCCTTGGCCTGGAAAATCCGGCCTTGTTCGATCGGACCCAACTGGCTGATGGCGCCGTCGGCCGGGCACAGGATTGCCCCGGGGGTGTCGTCCAGAGGGCGAGCATCGGGTTTCAGTGCGCGTGTGAAAAACGCGTTGAAGTTTTCATAGGCCGTCAGGTCTTCGACTTGGGCCTGAGACATGTCTACCTGATAGCGGCGGGCGAACCAGGCGGTGAATGCGTTCTTGAACCAGCTCACCTTGCATTCGGCCACACAGCCAGCCAGGCGTGACAGCAGGTGGTGGGGCAGCAGGTACTGGCTCAGGATAAACAGACGCTCTTTCATTGATATTCCTAACAGCTTGATGGGGCCTGCGCGGGGCAGGCCGTAGGTTCATTGCTCCACAGGCGTGTCGGGGTGGTTGCCCCATTCGCTCCAGGAGCCGGCATAGGCCTTGACTCGCGGGTAGCCCAGTGCTTTGGCGGCCAGATAGGTAAAGCCTGAGCGGCGATGGCTCTGGCAGTGGGTGATGATTTCCTTGTCCGGGGTGATACCCAGTGCTTCCAGGGTCTGGCGCAGATCGGTACGAATGCGCAGCTGACGCTCTTTGTCCATGCCAGCGGTCCACTCGAAGTTGATCGCGCCGGGAATGTGTCCGCCTTTGGCCGCCAGCACTTTGCTGCCGGTAAATTCCTCGGGCCCGCGGGCATCCCAGATCGCAAGATCGGCAGCACCCAGGCGGCTCTGCAGGTATTCGCGGGTGGCGGTGGGCGCGCTTTGCAGGCTCAGGCTCACTGCGCTGTGGCGGGTGGGCGATGCTTCACTGGACAGCGGCAGCCCGGCGGCCTCCCAGGCCAGCAGTCCGCCATTGAGGTAGTGGTAGCGGGAGTGGCCGATGACGTCCAGCAGCCAGATAAACCGCCCGGCCCAGCCACCGCCTTCATCGTCGTAGACCACGTATACCGCATCGCTGCGGTGCCCCAGTTCGCCGAACAGGCGCTCCAGATCGCTCAGCGCGGGCGCAAGGCCCGGAGCGGGAGGCTGGCCCAGCTGGGTGCGCTTGGGCTCTATGAAACAGGCGCCGGGAATGTGTCCTGCGTCATAGCGGGCCTGATTGGTCAGATCGACAAGGATCAGCTCCGGCGCCTCCAGGCGAGGCTGCAGGTCACTGGCTTCAATAACCAGTGGCAAGTCGTTAAACACGGACATTTCCAGCCTCCCTTCATGAGCAAAGGCGTGGATTGTAGCCCAGAGCCGGAAAGGCCTGCACGCCGATAAGACAGTCTGAACCTGTCAGCCCCGCCAGCGATCACACAGGTTTCGCCCGGCCGGTGCTTTTGAGCTGGGTAAAGTTGACCAGGGCACGTTCCACACACTGCGACGTCTTGGCGAATGCCTGTACGGTGATCTCCGACATCGGGCTGCCACCTTGGTCGGCAATCGCCAGGATCAGCACTTTGCCGTTGCAGCTCAGCGAGCGGATCAGTAAGTGCTGGCCCTTGAACAGGGTCTTGAAGGCCGGCGGCAGCAAGGCTGCGAACTGTGCGTGGTTGGCCGGTGTAAGACGCAGTTGGGTCGGCTGGGCCAGCAGTCGTTCCAGTACCTTGCTGTCTTTGATCTGAAACTGTAATGCGGCATTTTCCGCACCCAGGCCGGCCAGTTGATGCACGCGCAGCAGGCCAGTGTTCTTGTCCGGCATCAGCAGCATGACCCGCTGCATGCCGCTCGCCACCAGCGCATCGCGGGCGGTGCTGATCAGGTGCATGGCGTTGTTGAACGGGGAGGGCTCGACCAGCATGTCGGCGCACAGTTTGCGCCAGCGTTGCAGGTCATCGGCAGAAGGTGCGGCAGCGGGTTCATGGCCATTGCTGATGCGCCGAAAATCCCACGGCCAGAGCAGCGCCTGGGCGGGATGCCAAAGATCGTCCGCCGCATGCTGGCGAGCGCTGCTGGCAGCGTTCTGGTGTACCTGTTGCTGGGTCTGGTCCATTGACTGTTGCAGGTACAGACTGCTCAGCAGTTCCCAGCGCAGGCAGTGCGGGCTGTTCCAGGCCTGCTGTGCGGCCAGCGCCAGGCCATTACCCATCAATACCGTATTGGCTGGCTGGTTGAACCAGCGTTGCAGATCGGCGTTGGCATCCATGTCGCGCTGCTGTTGCAGCGGGTCGTGATTTTCCCTGGCGATACGCAGCGCCTTGACCCATTCGCGGCGCTCTTTGATCAGTACGGTATAGCCACGCGTGACCCAGACCGGCAGGCGCCAGACCGTGGCCAGTGCCTGGCACAAGTCCAGCAGCTTGACGCCGAACAATTCAAGCTCGACCGTGCGGCTTGATTCGCCTTTATGAATGACCCGCAGTTCCCATTCTTCCAGCAGCTTGGGGTGGGCCAGCGCCAGTGGCCAGAGCGGTGCGAGGAACAGCAGGCTGCCCAGATGAATATCCTGCCAGAGCCGCGCCAGACGGCTGGCGAACAGGCCATTGGCCTGTTGGGTGGCATGCTGGCTGATCAGAATCAGTTGACGGTAAGCCTGGGGGACTTCCTGCGCCTGTTTGGCCGGCAGGCGATTAAGCAGCACTTCGGTGCGGGCCAGGCCCAGGCGATTGAGCGCCACTTCAAGACTTTCGGCCGGCTCTGTGATGCCATGGCTGTGCTGGTTGGCCTCGCGCAGCACGCTCAGCACCAGCGCCGGGCTGTCTTGCATCATGTCGGCAATATCACGCAACGAACGACGGCTGTCGTTCAGTGCGGCGCGCACACGGGCGTGATTGGCCTGTGCAACGGGCAGGGCAAGATCATCCAGTTGTTTGACCCAGGCTTCAAGTGTCTTGGGGCGTGGGAGGTGCGATGTGCTGGCTATCGGCATACGGAAGGCCTGTGCGGCTGAGATCGTTCAGCAGTGGATACGCTTTTTCATATATGGATGCGTCATGTATTGTTACACCCTGTTTCGATAGCAAAACAGGTTTTTCACGGCAACAGCCTATAGTCTGGCTCAGGCGGGCCGATAAGCAGAACAACAGTTTCATGAATCACCGCACATCTCCCTGAACCCGACTCAACAAGTATTTGTACCTATGGCCAAAATCATCGGCATCATTGTCGTTTTCGCGAGCGTTCTCGGCGGATACATGCTATCCCACGGTCAATTGGCAGCGCTGTTCCAGCCATTTGAAATCGTCATCATTGGTGGTGCAGCGCTGGGCGCCTTTCTGCAGGCCAACCCTGGCCATATGACCATGCATGTGTTCAAAAAGTCGCTGAAGATGTTCAGCACTCGCTTCACGCATGCCTATTACCTCGAAGTGCTGGGTCTGGTGTACGAGATTCTCAACAAGAGCCGCCGCGAAGGCATGATGGCCATCGAAGGGGACATCGAAGAGCCGGCTTCAAGTCCGATCTTCGCCAAGTACCCTGGCGTACTCAAGGATGAGCGCATGACCGCCTACATCTGCGATTACCTGCGCATCATGTCGTCCGGCAACATGGCTCCTCACGAGCTTGAAGGCCTGTTCGACATGGAACTGTTGAGCATGAAGGAAGAGCTTGAGCATCCTTCCCACGCCGTGACCGGCATTGCCGACGGTATGCCCGGTTTTGGTATCGTGGCTGCGGTACTGGGTATTGTGATCACCATGGCCATGCTGGGAACCGGTGACAAGGCCGCCATCGGCCAGCACGTGGCGGCGGCACTGGTCGGTACCTTCTTCGGTATCATCGCGGCGTACGGCTTCTTTGGTCCGCTGGCTTCTTGCCTGGCGCACGATGCCAAGGAAGAAATGAACGTCTACGAGTCGATCAAGGCGGCTCTTGTGGCCTCGGCTTCCGGCATGCCGCCATCACTGGCCGTCGAGTTCGGTCGCAAGGTGCTTTACCCCGCCCACCGCCCCAGCTTCAGCGAGCTGGAACAAGCCGTACGTGGTCGCTAAACCATGGAAAATAATCAGCCAATAATCGTCAAGCGCGTCAAGCGCTTTGGCGGGGGGCACCACGGCGGTGCCTGGAAGATCGCCTTTGCTGACTTTGCGACAGCAATGATGGCGTTCTTTCTGGTGCTCTGGCTGTTGTCGGCTGCGACTCCGGAACAACTGGTGGCCGTGGCCGGTTATTTCAAGGACCCGGTCGGCTTCAGCGACAGTGGCTCGCCCTATGTCATCGACCTGGGCGGCTCGCCGGAAATGTCTCCTAACCAGACCCTCAACCCCGAGGTCAAGAGTACGCCGAGCCCGGACACCGTGCCGATCGAGGCCGAGTCTGCCGAAGCCAAGGCCGAGCAGGTCGAGCAGGAACGCATGGAAATGCTCCTGCTGGAGTTGCAGAACAAGATTGAAGAGAGTCCGGAGCTGCAAAAGTTCAAGGACCAGATCCTGCTGGAGATCACTCAGGACGGTTTGCGTATCCAGATTGTCGATGCCGATAACCGGCCAATGTTCGACTCCGGCAGTGCGCGGCTCAAACCTTACTTCGAAGACATCCTGCTGGCGATGTCTGACACCATCAAGGCTGTGCCGAACAAGATCAGCGTCAGTGGTCATACCGATGCCAAGCCGTTTGCCGGTACCGGTGAGTTCGGCAACTGGGAGCTGTCGGCCAACCGCGCCAACGCTGCCCGTCGTGCGCTGATCGCCGGTGGCTACCCTGAGCAGCAGGTGGCACGAGTGGTGGGGTACGCGTCCTCGGCGCTGTTCGATCGCCAGCATCCGCTGAACCCGGTCAACCGGCGTATCGATATCATCGTGCTGACCCGCAAGGCCCAGCAGCGTATGGATGGTGACCAAGGCAGTGCGCCGCCGGTCAATCCAGCCCCGGCGGCACCGGGTGCTGCGGCGCCTGGAGCCGCTGCGCCTGGCGCGGCGAACGGCAGCCAGGCGCCGGCCGTGCTGCCGCATGAGGTTCGTGAACGGGTCAATATCTTCGATCAGGGGCCACTCAGGGCGCCGGGTAGCAACCCGTAATCTGCCTGGCTGTCAGGCCGCCCCTGTAGCGTGCAGCAGGGGCGGCTGGCAGCTTTGCTGCGCCAGTCTCAGTATTCGTCTTGCGGCAGACTGGCCAGGATCGAGCGGTAGCTGTGCATCCGTTGCGGATGGATGCGGCCTTGTTCCAGCGCATTGAGCAGCGCACAACCCGGCTCGCGGTCATGCTTGCAGTCGCGAAAGCGGCATTTGCCCAGCAGATCATTGAACTCGATAAAGCCGGCCTCGACGTCGTCCCGGCTCACATGCACCAGGCCAAATTCGCGGATACCCGGCGAGTCGATCAGATCACCGCCGCCCGGGAAGTGGAACAGGCGTGCGGTGGTGGTGGTGTGGGTGCCTTGTCCGGAAAACTCCGATAGCGGCCCGACCCGGGTGCCGACTTCCGGCAACAGGCTGTTGACCAGCGATGATTTGCCGACCCCGGACTGGCCGACAAATACACTCACTTTGCCATCCAGTTGCTGTTGCAACTGCTGCATGCCATCGCCCTGATGGGCAGATACTTCGAGCACCGGATAACCCAGGCCGCGATACACCGACAGCAGGTCGTTGAGTACCACGCTGTTGTGTTCGTCGATCAGATCAGCCTTGTTGAGCAGCAGCAACGGGTGGATGCCGGCATGTTCGGCGGCGACCAGGTAGCGATCGATCAGGTTGGCATGCGGCTCAGGCATCGGCGCGAAGACGATGACGATCAGGTCGACGTTGGCCGCGACCGGCTTGAGCAGCCCGCGGCTGTCAGGGCGGCACAGTTCGGTGCTGCGCGGCAGTTGCGCGACAATCACGCCAACGCCCTGATTGCCGGCCCGCCACACCACTTTGTCGCCAGTGACCAGTGCCGGCAGGTTGGCGCGCAGGTAGCAGCGGTAGGTCTGGCCGCGATGCTCGCCGTCCTGGGCCTCGACTTCGACCTGCACACCGAAATGAGCAATCACCTGGCCGAACTCTTCCGGGCCCAGGTCGCCGCCTTCCAGAATCTCCAGCGCCTGGGTCTCACGTTTGGCGGCGCGAGCGGCGCGTTCGCCCTGGATCTTTTCGATGCGCCAGTTCTGGCGGCGGTTGAGTTGGCGTTTGGCCATGGGATTCCCGGTCAATGAGCTCGAACGCGCGATACTAGCATGCCGACGCTGAGCTAAACTGCGCGCCTATGCTGAGGAGCCAATATATGCAAAGCAAGAGCAACCTGATCTGGATCGATCTGGAAATGACCGGCCTGGACCCTGACAACGATGTAATCATCGAAATGGCCACCATCATCACTGACAGCGAGCTCAATACCCTGGCCGAAGGCCCGGTGATTGCGGTGCACCAGAGTGACGAGATTCTGGCCGGCATGGATGAGTGGAACACCCGTCAGCATGGCGGCTCGGGGCTGACTCAGCGGGTCCGTGAGAGCACCATCGACAGCGCCCAGGCCGAGGCCCTGACGCTGGCGTTCATCAAGCAATGGGTGCCGGAGCGCAGCTCGCCGATCTGCGGTAACAGCATCTGCCAGGACCGGCGCTTCCTGTACCGGCACATGCCAACGCTGGAAAACTACTTTCACTACCGCAACCTTGACGTTTCGACCCTCAAGGAGCTGGCGGCCCGCTGGTCGCCAGAGCTGAAGTTCAAGAAGGGCAGCACTCACCTGGCACTGGACGATATCCGCGAATCCATTGCTGAGCTGCGTTTTTACCGCGAAAACTTCATCAAGTAAGCACGCTGCTTCAAGCGCGCAGTCAACAAAGCCCTTTGCACCCTTTCAGTGCGTCGGGCCGCCGGGTAGACTGCGCGGCTTTGTCGCAGGGGGTAACGCCATGTTGTTGATGCTGTATCTGATGGCGATTACCGCCGAGGCCATGACCGGCGCGTTGTCCGCAGGACGGCGGGGCATGGACTGGTTTGGCGTGGTGCTGATTGCCTGTGTCACTGCGTTGGGTGGTGGCTCTGTGCGCGATGTGCTGCTTGGTCATTACCCTCTGACCTGGGTGAAACACCCCGAATATCTGGTACTGACCAGCGTCGCGGCGCTGGTGACGATCTTCATCGCGCCGCTGATGCGGCATCTGCGCTCGCTGTTTCTGGTGCTCGATGCCGTGGGCCTGGTGGCTTTCACCCTGATTGGCTGCCTGACCGCCCTGGAAACAGGGCACGGCATGCTGGTCGCTTCGGTCTGTGGCGTGATCACCGGAGTGTTCGGCGGCATTCTGCGCGACATCTTCTGCAACGATATTCCGCTGATCTTCCGCCGCGAGCTCTATGCCAGCGTGTCCTTTCTTGCTGCCTGGTGCTTCCTGGCTTGTCGCTACCTTGGCGTGTCAGATGAGCAGGCGATCCTGATTACCCTGTTCGGCGGCCTGTTGATGCGCCTGTTGGCGATCCGCTTCAAATGGGAAATGCCGAAGTTCGTTTACAAGGATGACCACTGAACGCAGCTCCTACCCCGCAGGGCGTGCTGCTCTATGGCCCATTCGACATGCTCACGGACCAGTTCTGACGGGTGCTCACGTCGTGCCTCCAGGGCCTGCAGCACGCTGATGGTCGAGGGCGCGTTACCCAGCCCGACGGCCAGGTTGCGCAGCCAGCGCTCATAGCCGGTGCGGCGCAGGGGCGAGCCTTCGGTGCTGCTGAGAAAGCGCTCTTCGTCCCACATGAACAGCTCGGCCAGCCCGGCATTGTCGAGGTTATGGCGCGGCTGGAAATCGCTTTGCTCGGTGGGTTTGGCGAAGCGGTTCCATGGGCAGACGATCTGGCAGTCATCACAGCCGAATACCCGGTTACCGATCAGTGCTCGCAACTCGACAGGAATGGCGGTTTTCAGCTCGATGGTCAGGTAGGAAATGCAACGCCGGGCATCGAGCACATACGGGCCGACAAACGCTGCCGTCGGGCAGATGTCCAGGCAGGCGCTGCACCGGCCGCAATGCTCGGTGGCGTGGGGCGGGTCCACCGGCAGCGGCATGTCGACGAACAGCTCGCCAAGAAAGAAGAAACTGCCGGCCTTGCGGTTGAGTACCAAAGTGTTCTTGCCGATCCAGCCCAGCCCGGCCTGTTCGGCAATGGCTTTTTCCAGTACCGGGGCGCTATCGACGAAGGCCCGGTAACCGAACGGGCCGATCGCCTGCTGAATGCGCTCGGCCAGTTGCTGCAGACGTTTGCGCACCAACTTGTGGTAATCGCGGCCCAGCGCGTAGCGCGACACGTAGGCTTTTTCCGGTTCAGCCAGGCGTTGGGTCATCTCGCTGTCGCCTGGCAGGTAGTCCATGCGCAGCGACACCACGCGCAAGGTGCCAGGCACCAGTTGCTCGGGATGGGAACGTTTGCTGCCATGCGCGGCCATATAGTCCATCTCGCCGTGGTAGCCCGCGTCGAGCCAGCGCTCCAGATGCTGTTCATGTTCGTTGAGATCAAGGCCGCTGATGCCGACCTGCTGGAAGCCCAGTTCGCGGCCCCAGGTCTTGATCGACAGGGCAAGTTCGGCGAGTTCGTCGCCGGTCAGTTGTTCGGTAGTGGCGGGCATGCGAAAGGAGAAAATAAGACCAAGGTGCGTATAATTCTGCCAGATATCGGAGCCCACACACGCATGCCAGATACTCAAAGCCATTTACCCGACGCGCTGTACACCGCTGAACAGGTCCGTGACCTCGATGCGCGGCTGATTGCCGCCGGCACGCCAGGTCTGGAGCTGATGCAGCGTGCGGCCCGTGCGACCTGGCGTGCAGTGCGCCGACGCTGGCCCGAGGCGGGCGTGCTGACGGTGCTGGCCGGGCATGGCAACAACGCCGGCGACGGGTATCTGGTGGCACAGTTGGCGCATCAGGCTGGTTGGGTGGTGCGGGTTCTGGCGGTGGGTGATCCGGCTGCTCTGCATGGCGATGCCGCCACGGCTCATCAGCAGGCTCGCGCAGCGGCTGTCGAAATCCTCCAGTGGCTGGGCCAGCCGCTGGTCGGGGTGGTAGTCGATGCGCTGTTGGGCACCGGGCTGCGCGGCGAGGTGCGTGAGCCCTATAAAGCGGCCATCGAAGCAATCAATGCGGCGGACCTGCCGGTGGTTGCGGTGGATATCCCCTCCGGTCTGAGTGCTGACACGGGGCAGGCGCTGGGCTGCGCCGTACGCGCCGATCTGACCGTGACCTTTATCGCTCTGAAGCTGGGCCTGTTCACCGGCGCTGCGGCCGATCATGTCGGGCAACTGCTGTGTGAGGATTTGCAGGCTGACCCGCAGTCGCTCAGCCAGACGCCGGCCACCGCAACACGGCTTGACAGCGCCAACCTGGCGGCTCTGGCGCCGCGCCCGCGTACTGCGCACAAGGGGCAGTTCGGCCGGGTGCTGGTGGTGGGCGGTGATCACGGCTTTGGCGGCGCCGCGCTGTTGAGCGCCGAAAGTGCATTGCGCAGCGGCGCCGGGATGCTGACCCTGGCAACCCGCGCTGAACACGTCACGGCTGCGCTGGTGCGCATGCCGGAAATCATGAGCGCCGCAATTCATTCTGCCAATCAATTGACCGGGTTGGTCGCTGCCGCTGATGTGCTGGTGGCAGGTCCTGGTCTGGGGCAGGGCAGTTGGGCACGCAGCCTGCTGTCTGTCGTTGCCGGTGCCGACACGCCGCAGGTGTGGGATGCCGATGCACTCAACCTGTTGGCGGCCGGCCAGGTCAGGCTGCCGTCGGGCTGTGTCATCACCCCGCACCCTGGTGAGGCGGCGCGGCTGCTGGGTGTCACGACGGCCGAGGTGCAGGCCGACAGGCCCGCAGCGGTTCGCCGTCTTGCAGAACAGTTCAAGGCTGTTTGCGTGCTCAAGGGCAGTGGCAGCCTGATTGCCGATCCGCAGGGGCGCCTGGCGCTCTGTGATCGGGGGCATCCAGCCATGGCCAGTGCCGGGCTGGGCGATGTGCTGTCCGGTCTGATCGGTGCCCTGTTGGCGCAGCACATGCAACCATTCGAAGCGGCTTGCCTGGGCGTCTGGCTGCATGCCAGGGCCGGTGAGCTGGCAGGCCTGGAGGGGCGTGGGCTGCTCGCCAGTGACCTGATCGTGATCATTCGTCGCCTGTTGGAGGAGCTGCAACCGTGTCTGAAGTAACCCTGCAGGTAGATGGCGAAGACGCCATGGTGGCATTGGGCGCGCGGCTGGCGCAGCTCACTGCGGCAAAGGGTGTGATTTTTCTCGAAGGTGACCTGGGCGCGGGCAAGACCACCCTGTCACGCGGCCTGATCCGCGGCCTGGGCCATGAAGGGGCGGTCAAAAGCCCGACCTTTACCCTGGTCGAACCCTATGAAATCGGCGCGCTGCGGGCTTTTCATTTCGACCTGTATCGGCTGACCGACCCTGAAGAGCTGGAGTACATGGGCATCCGCGATTACTTCGCCGATGATGCACTGTGCCTGATCGAATGGCCGGCCCGTGGCAAGGGGTTTTTGCCAAAGCCCGACCTGACCATTACCATTACGCACCAGGGTGCCGGTCGTACGGTGACCCTCAACCCGCAAGGCCCGCGTGGCGAACGCTGGTGCGCGGCCCTGGCCTGATGAGCCAGGCAGAATTCACAGAGAACTTTTACTGATATGGGGATGAATATGCGCATGCGCGCGCCGCTGGCGGTGCTTGGTTTGCTGTTGATGGCCATGGCCGTCGATGTGTGGGCGGCCGCGACCCAGGTGCGCAGTGTCCGCCTGTGGCGCGCCCCGGACAACACCCGGCTGGTCTTTGACCTGTCGGGGCCGGTGCAGCACAGCGTATTCACGCTGACCGCTCCGGATCGGCTGGTGATCGACATCAATGGTGCGACCCTGAGCGGGCCATTGAACGTGGCGACCGCCAATACGCCGATTACCAGTGTGCGTTCGGCGCAGCGCACCCCTACGGATTTGCGCGTGGTCGTTGACCTGAACAAGGCTGTGACCCCCAAGAGTTTTACCCTGGCCCCTAACCAGCAGTACGGCAATCGTCTGGTGGTCGACCTGTTCGACAACGCCGCCGATGCCAACCCGCCGCCGAGCCTGCCGGAGACCACAGTGGCCACTGCGCCAGCGGTACCAATCAGCCCGGCCAAGCCCGATGTCAAACTCACTCCGGTCCCAAGCGGCAAGCGCGACATTGTGGTGGTGATCGATGCCGGTCACGGCGGCGAAGACCCGGGAGCCTCGGGCGGCAAAGGGCAGATCGAGAAGCATGTGGTGCTGTCGATCGCCAAAGAGCTGCAGCGCCAGATCAGCGCGGAGAAGGGCTACCGGGCCGAGTTGACCCGCACTGGCGACTACTTCATTCCGCTGCGCAAGCGTACCGAGATCGCCCGCGCCAAGGGGGCTGACCTGTTCGTGTCGATTCACGCTGACGCCGCGCCGTCCAAGGCGGCGTTCGGCGCCTCGGTGTTCGCTTTGTCCGATCGCGGCGCAACATCGGAAACCGCACGCTGGCTGGCCGACAGTGAAAACCGTTCCGACCTGATTGGCGGTGCCGGTGCCGTGAGCCTTGACGACAAGGACCGAATGCTTGCCGGTGTGCTGCTTGACCTGTCGATGACCGCCTCGCTGTCGTCGAGCCTGAACGTCGGGCAAAAGGTCTTGAGCAGCATCGGCCGGATTACGCCGCTGCACAAATCCCGTGTCGAGCAAGCCGGCTTCATGGTGCTCAAGTCACCGGATATCCCGTCGATCCTGGTCGAAACCGGCTTTATCTCGAATGCCAACGAGGCCAGCAAGCTGACCACCACTTCGCACCAGCAGGCGCTGGCCCGTTCGATCAACGCCGGGGTCAAGCAGTTCTTCCAGCAGAACCCGCCGCAGGGCACCTACATCGCCTGGCTGCGTGATAACGGTAAACTGGCTCAGGGGCCGCGCAACCACGTCGTACGCTCCGGTGAAACCCTGGCCATGCTTGCTGCGCGCTATGAGATGAGCATGGCGACCCTGCGCAGTGCCAACGGGCTCAAGACTGACGATCTGCGCATTGGTCAGGACCTGCGAATCCCCAGCGTCGAGGTTGCCACCCAGCCATGACGGATCTGCTTGTCGACGACCAACCCGCACAGGACGCTGCAAGCGTTTCTCCTGCGGCGCGTATCCAGTTGCTCAGCCCGCGCCTTGCCAACCAGATTGCTGCCGGTGAGGTGGTCGAACGCCCGGCCTCGGTGGTCAAGGAACTGCTGGAGAACAGCCTGGACTCCGGTGCCCGGCGCATTGATGTCGATGTCGAGCAGGCCGGCGTCAAGCTGCTCAAGGTGCGTGATGACGGCCGAGGCATTGCGGCGGATGATCTGCCGCTGGCGCTGGCCCGCCACGCGACCAGCAAGATTCGCGAGCTCGAAGACCTTGAGCGGGTGATGAGCCTGGGCTTTCGTGGTGAGGCGCTGGCGTCGATCAGTTCGGTGTCGCGTCTGACCTTGACTTCCCGAACCCGGGACGCCGATCAGGCCTGGCAGGTCGAAACCGAAGGTCGTGAGATGAACTCCAGGGTCCAGCCATCGGCGCACCCGGTGGGGACATCGGTCGAAGTGCGTGACCTGTTTTTCAACACCCCGGCACGGCGCAAGTTTCTCAAGGCCGAAAAAACCGAATTCGATCATTTGCAGGAAGTCATCCGGCGTATGGCGCTGGCGCGTTTCGACGTGGCCTTCCACCTGCGCCACAACGGCAAAAGCGTCCTGAGCCTGCATGAAGCCCATGACGACACGGCCAAGGCGCGGCGTGTCGGGGCCATCTGTGGTCCGGGTTTTCTGGAGCAGGCGCTGCCGATTGATATCGAGCGCAACGGCCTGCACCTGTGGGGCTGGGTCGGCTTGCCGACCTTTTCGCGCAGCCAGGCCGACCTGCAGTATTTTTTCGTCAATGGCCGTGCGGTGCGCGACAAGCTGGTTGCCCATGCGGTGCGGCAAGCCTATCGCGACGTGCTATTCAATGGTCGTCATCCGACCTTCGTGTTGTTTTTCGAGGTCGATCCGGCAGCAGTGGATGTCAACGTCCACCCGACCAAGCATGAAGTGCGTTTTCGTGACGGGCGCATGGTCCATGACTTCCTGTACGGCACCCTGCACCGGGCGCTGGGCGATGTAAGGCCGCAGGATCACCTGCCCGAGGCGCAACCCGAGGCACCGATCCAGCGGCCGAGCGGTCTGCAGGCTGGCGAGTTCGGGCCACAAGGCGAGATGAGCCTGGCTGCGCACGCGCTGGAGCGCCCGCAAGGCCAGGCTTATGGCGCGCCGGCAGGTGGCGCAGGGGCCGCTGGCGGCGGTTCTGGCGGTTACCAGTATCAGTACACGCCGCGGCCCACTTCCAGCCTGCCGACTGCTGAGACCCAGAACGTCTACCGCGAATTCTATGCGCCACTGGCCGGCGCCGCGCCGGCGTCTGAGGTGGCGTCGCTGCCGGAGTCAAGCGGCGACATCCCGCCGCTGGGCTATGCCCTGGCGCAGCTCAAGGGGATCTACATCCTGGCCGAAAATGCCCATGGTCTGGTGCTGGTGGATATGCATGCCGCGCATGAGCGGATCATGTATGAACGCTTGAAGGTGGCGATGGCCCATGAAGGTCTCAGTGGTCAGCCGCTGTTGGTGCCTGAGTCGATTGCGGTCAGTCAGCGCGAAGCCGATTGCGCCGAGGAACACCTGGATACCTTCCGGCAGCTGGGCTTCGAATTACAGCGGCTGGGGCCGGAAAGCCTGGCGATCCGGCAGATTCCGGCACTGCTCAAACAGGCCGAGGCCAATCGGCTGGTCAGCGACGTGCTGGCCGATCTGATGGAGTACGGCACCAGTGACAGGGTCCAGGCACACATGAACGAGTTGCTTGGCACCATGGCGTGCCACGGCGCGGTACGTGCCAACCGGCGGCTGGCGATCCCGGAAATGAACGGTTTGCTGCGTGACATGGAAAATACCGAGCGCAGTGGCCAATGCAACCACGGGCGGCCCACCTGGACCCAGATGGGCCTGGATGATCTGGACAAACTTTTCCTGCGCGGTCGTTGAATGAATGCTTTACCTGCGGCCATCTTTCTCATGGGGCCAACCGCTGCGGGCAAGACTGATCTTGCCATTGAACTCACCAGGGTCCTGCCTTGTGAACTGATCAGCGTCGACTCGGCACTGGTCTATCGCGGCATGGACATCGGCACGGCCAAGCCGTCGAAGGCGCAACTGGCCGAGTTTCCACACCGCTTGATTGACATTCTCGACCCCTCGCAAAGCTACTCGGCAGCCGATTTTCGCCGCGATGCTCTTGAGGCCATGGCTGAAATTACCGCGCGCGGCAATATTCCTTTGCTGGTCGGCGGCACTATGTTGTATTTCAAGGCTCTATTGGAGGGGCTGGCCGACATGCCGTCCGCCGATGCCGGGATACGCGCACAGCTTGAAGCCCAGGCGCAGGCTCACGGGTGGCAGGCGTTGCATGACCGGTTGGCCGAGGTGGATCCGGTGTCGGCGGCGCGTATTCATCCCAATGACCCGCAGCGGTTGATTCGCGCGCTGGAGGTTTATCTGGTCAGTGGAATGAGCATGACGGCGCACCGCGAGCAACAAATTGCGCAAAGTGCCGAAGGATCAGCATCGGGACAGGGACAATTGCCCTATACTGTCGCCAGTCTTGCGATAGCTCCGGCTGATCGCAAGGTATTGCATGACCGCATTGCCTTACGTTTTGTGCAAATGCTGGAACAGGGATTTCTGGACGAAGTACTGGCACTGCGCTCAAGAGGCGATCTGCACGCAGATCTGCCGTCCATCAGAGCCGTCGGTTATCGCCAGGTCTGGGATCATCTGGATGGCAAGCTTACACGTGAAGAGATGCAGGAACGCGGCATCATTGCCACGCGCCAGTTGGCCAAGAGGCAGTTCACCTGGCTACGCAGCTGGAAGAACCTGCACTGGCTTGACAGTCTGGATCGCGACAATCTGCCACGCACCTTGAAATACCTGGGATCGGTCTCCATATTGGACTGAGTCCCTGCAATGGCTGTCTATCCTTGGGGGGTGGCGGTCCAAGCCAATCGAATTCGTTTTACTATTATTGATCCTTAAAGGAGTGCGGCACATGTCAAAAGGGCATTCGCTACAAGACCCTTACTTGAATACCTTGCGCAAAGAGAAGGTCGGCGTTTCGATCTATCTGGTCAACGGTATCAAGCTGCAAGGTACGATCGAGTCGTTCGATCAGTTCGTCATTCTGCTGAAAAACACCGTCAGCCAGATGGTGTACAAGCATGCTATTTCCACTGTTGTTCCGGTCCGTCCAATCCGCCTGCCAAGTGCTACCGATGAAGCAGGTGATTCCGAGCCTGGTAACGCCTGATAGGAGCCTGCCTTGTTCTTTGAGCGCCACAGCGGTGGTGAGCGGGCGTTGCTCGTTCATCTGGAAGGTCAAGACCCTGAGGCGCGCGAAGATCCGCAGGAGTTTCAGGAGCTGGCTCTGTCGGCCGGCGCCGATACCGTCGCACTGGTCAACGTGCCACGGCATCGTCCATCGGCCAAATACCTGATCGGAACCGGCAAGGTCGAGGAACTTCGCGACCAGGTCCGCTCCGGTCATGTCGATCTGGTGATTTTCAATCACACCCTCACGCCCAGCCAGGAGCGTAACCTCGAACGTGTCTTTGAATGCCGGGTGCTCGATCGTACCGGGTTGATTCTCGACATCTTCGCCCAGCGTGCGCGTACCCATGAAGGCAAGCTGCAGGTTGAACTGGCCCAGCTTGAGCATATGAGTACCCGCCTGGTTCGCGGCTGGACTCACCTTGAGCGGCAAAAGGGTGGTATCGGGCTGCGCGGTCCTGGTGAGACCCAGCTCGAAACCGACCGTCGTTTGCTGCGGGTGCGCCTGCGGCAGATCAAGGGCCGTCTGGAGAAGGTGCGCAGCCAGCGCGATCAGGCGCGGCGCGGGCGCAAGCGGGCGGATATCCCTTCGGTTTCGCTGGTCGGCTATACCAACGCAGGCAAGTCGACGCTGTTCAATTCAGTGACCGATTCTGAGGTCTATGCGGCCGACCAGTTGTTCGCCACCCTCGATCCGACCCTGCGTCGTCTGCAGCTTGACGACCTGGGGCCGATTGTTCTGGCCGATACCGTGGGTTTCATTCGCCACCTTCCGCACAAACTGGTCGAGGCGTTTCGCGCCACGCTGGAAGAATCGAGCAATTCCGACCTGCTGCTGCATGTGATCGACGCCCATGAGCCTGAGCGCGATGCGCAGATCGAACAGGTCATGGCCGTGCTGGTCGAGATCGGCGCCCAGGACTTGCCGATACTTGAGGTGTATAACAAACTCGATCTGCTCGAGAATGTCGAGCCGCATATCCAGCGAACCCCTGATGGCAAGCCGGAGCGGGTCTGGCTGTCGGCCCGCGACGGTCGTGGTCTCGACCTGCTCAAGCAGGCGATCGCTGAGCTGTTGGGTGAAGATCTTTTTGTTGCAACCTTGCGTTTACCGCAGCGTTTTGCTCGACTGCGGGCAAGGTTCTTTGAAGTCGGCGCTGTGCAAAGCGAGGTGCACGATGAAGAAGGGGCCAGCTTGCTGGCTGTGCGTCTGCCACGTGTCGAACTCAATCGACTGGTGAGTCGCGAAGGATTGCAGCCGCTGGAGTTCATTGAGCAACACACTTTGCAATAAAAGCGCGGGAAAGCGATAGCACGCCTTTCCCGAGCATTCGGTAGCATGGGGCGGCGCGCCGAGGGCGCGTCTTTGCTTTATCAGATGGAGAGCGCTATGGCTTGGAATGAGCCGGGTGGCAACTCGAACAATCAGGATCCCTGGGGTGGCAACCGTCGTGGTGGCGATCGCAAGGGGCCGCCGGATCTCGACGAAGCCTTCCGCAAGCTGCAGGAAAGCCTGAATGGGTTGTTCGGCGGCGGTAAGAAACGCAGTGGTGATGGCAGTGGCGGCGGCAGCTCCAGCAAGGGCGGCGGCTTTGGCCTGCTGGGCATCGGCCTGTTCGTGGTCCTGGCCTTCTGGTTGTACAACGCCGTCTATGTTGTCGACGAGCAGGAGCAGGCCGTCGTCCTGCGGTTCGGCAAGTACTACGAGACTGTAGGTCCCGGCCTGAACATCTATTTCCCGCCGTTCGACCGCAAGTACATGGAAAACGTCACCCGCGAGCGCGCTTACAGCAAGCAGGGTCAGATGCTGACCGAAGACGAGAACATCGTCGAAGTGCCGTTGACCGTGCAATACCGGATTTCCAGCCTCCAGGACTTCGTGCTGAATGTGGATCAGCCTGAAGTGAGCCTGCAGCATGCCACCGAAAGTGCCCTTCGCCATGTCGTGGGCTCCACGGCCATGGATCAGGTACTGACCGAAGGTCGTGAGCTGATGGCCACCGAGATCAAGGAGCGTTTGCAGCGTTTCCTCGATACCTACCGTACCGGTATCACCATCACCCAGGTGAACGTGCAAAGCGCAGCGGCACCGCGTGAAGTGCAGGAAGCCTTCGATGATGTGATCCGTGCCCGTGAAGACGAGCAGCGTGCCCGCAACCAGGCCGAAGGCTACGCCAATGGCGTGATTCCTGAGGCGCGTGGTCAGGCCCAGCGCATCATCGAGAACGCCAACGGTTATCGCGATGAAGTGATTTCCAGGGCCAAGGGTGACAGCGAGCGCTTCACCAAGCTGGTAGCTGAGTACCGCAAGGCTCCTGAGATCACTCGCGAGCGTCTGTATCTGGAGACCATGCAGGAAGTGTTCAGCAATACCAGCAAAGTGCTGGTCACCGGTGACAAGGGGCAGAACAACCTGCTTTATCTGCCGCTGGACAAGATGGTCGAGAGCGGTCGCAGCAACAATACCGCGACGCCTGCCAGCAATAACGGCTCTGCCGTGAGTGCTGACAATGCTGCTCGCCCGGTCGATATCCAGCAGCGTGAAACGCGTACCAGGGAGAGCCGCTGATGAGCAATAAGTCACTGTTTGCGCTCATCGTGGGCGTGGTGCTGGCGGTTGTCGCCTGGAACAGCTTCTACATCGTTGCGCAGACCGAACGTGCGGTCCTGCTGCAATTCGGTCGGGTCGTACAGCCTGACGTACAGCCTGGCCTGCATGTGAAGGTTCCGTACGTCAATCAGGTGCGCAAGTTCGATGCGCGTCTGCTGACCCTTGATGCACCCACCCAGCGGTTCCTGACGCTGGAGAAAAAGGCCGTGATGGTCGATGCTTACGCCAAGTGGCGGGTCAAGGATGCCGAGCGCTTCTACACCGCGACCTCGGGCCTCAAGCAGATTGCCGACGAGCGGTTGTCGCGTCGTCTGGAGTCCGGTCTGCGTGACCAGTTCGGTAAGCGCACCCTGCATGAAGTGGTATCGGGTGAGCGTGACGCGCTGATGGCAGACATCACCGGCTCGCTGAACCGTATGGCGGAGAAAGAGCTGGGTATCGAAGTCCTTGACGTACGTGTCAAAGCCATCGACCTGCCCAAGGAAGTCAACCGCAGCGTGTTCGAGCGCATGAGCACCGAGCGTGAGCGTGAGGCTCGCGAGCATCGCGCCAAGGGTAACGAGCTGGCTGAAGGTATTCGTGCCGACGCTGATCGTCAGCGCCGTGTGCTGCTGGCTGAAGCCTATCGTGAGTCTGAAGAGACCCGTGGTGATGGTGATGCCCAGGCCGCTGCGATCTACGCCAAGGCCTATGGTCAGGATCAGGAGTTCTACGCGTTCTATCGCAGCCTGCTGGCCTATCGTGAAAGCTTTGCAAGCAAGAGTGACGTGCTGGTGCTGGACCCCAAGAGCGAGTTTTTCCGCTACCTGGAGAAAGCCAAGCCGTAATCCGCATCACCCCATTGGGCGGCAAATCTGTCTCATGGGGTGAACGTACGGTAAAACGTGTGTATCATGCGGCAGCCGGGATATTCCCGGCTTTTTTGCGTCTGCATGTTTGATTGGCCGTTTGCCTGAGTGCAGGCGGCAGGATTTTTCAAGGAGAGTGGGTCCGAGGCCTGGTTTCGGGTGTTTGTCGTGCCCGTCGTATGGCGACCGCTCTCTGCTTCATTCAAGGCTTGCCCGAAGGCTGGCCGCCCGGATAAGGGGAAGGGCTTAATGGCAACGGTTGACCGCTGGCTGCTCCCGGATGGCATTGAAGAAGTGCTGCCACCCGATGCTGCACGCATTGAAGTCGCACGACGTCAGGTACTGGACCTGTTCCAGAGCTGGGGCTATGAATTCGTCGTCACTCCGCATATCGAATACCTTGAGTCGCTGTTGATCGGCGCCGGTTCCGATCTGGACCTGCGTACCTTCAAGGTGATCGATCCGCAGTCGGGGCGGCAGATGGGCTTTCGCGCCGACATCACGCCGCAGGTGGCGCGTATCGACGCCCACACCCTCAAGCGTGAAGGTCCTACACGTCTGTGCTACGCCGGTAGCGTGCTGCATGCCAAGCCGCGTGCATTGTCCAATTCGCGCAGCCCGATCCAGCTGGGTGCCGAGCTTTATGGCGATGCAAGCACCAGCAGTGACGTCGAAGTCATCAGTTTGATGCTGGCGATGCTGCAGCAGGCCGAAGTGCCGGATGTGCATATGGATCTGGGGCATGTCGGTATCTACCGCGGCCTGGCGCGTGCAGCCGGCTTGTCTGGCGAGGTCGAGCAGCAGTTGTTCGATGCACTGCAGCGCAAGGCCATCGACGAGGTCGTGAGCCTGACCACCGGTCTGCCTGCCAACCTGGCTTCCATGCTGCAGGCGCTGGTCGGGCTGTGCGGCGGCCGTGAGGTGCTGGCCGAGGCCCGTGAACGACTGGCGGGTGCGCCTGCACCGGTACTGGCGGCACTGGATGACCTGCTGGTGGTGGCCGAACGCCTGACCGCGCGCTTCCCGCAGTTGCCGCTGTATTTCGACCTGGGTGAGTTACGCGGTTATCACTACCACACCGGTGTTGTGTTTGCCGCGTTTGTGCCGGGTGTAGGCGAGTCGATTGCTCAGGGTGGCCGGTACGACGATATCGGTGCCGATTTCGGTCGTGCACGTCCGGCTACCGGCTTCTCGACCGATCTGAAAACCCTGGTCACTCTGGGGCAGGCCGAAATCGAAGTGCCGACCGGCGGTATCTGGGTGCCGGACAGTAATGATTCAGCGCTCTGGCAGTCCATCTGCCAGTTGCGCAAAGACGGGCAACGTGTCGTTCAGGCGTTGCCTGGGCAGCAGGTAAGCGCCGCGCGTGAAGCTGGCTGCGACCGGCAATTGATTCAGCATGGTGAGGGCTGGCAGGTAATGCCACTGGCCTCTTGAGTATTCCTGCCGGCTGCCGCCGGCACCAAGTTTGCGTGAATGAGGACGAGTGTTATGGGTAAGAATGTCGTAGTCCTGGGCACCCAGTGGGGTGATGAGGGCAAAGGCAAGATCGTCGATCTGCTGACCGAACATGCTGCCGCCGTAGTTCGCTATCAGGGCGGTCACAATGCTGGCCACACCCTGGTGATCGATGGTGAGAAGACCGTACTGCATCTGATTCCGTCCGGTGTACTGCGCGAAGGCGTACAGTGCCTGATCGGTAACGGTGTGGTCGTGGCGCCCGACGCGCTCATGCGCGAAATCGTCAAGCTCGAAGAAAAAGGCGTGCCGGTGCGTGAGCGCCTGCGTATCAGCCCTTCCTGCCCGCTGATCCTGTCTTACCACGTTGCGCTGGACCAGGCGCGCGAGAAGGCTCGTGGCGAGCTGAAGATCGGTACGACCGGTCGCGGTATTGGCCCGGCCTACGAAGACAAGGTTGCTCGTCGCGGCCTGCGTGTGGGCGACCTGTTCCATCGCGAGCGTTTCGCTGCCAAGCTGGGTGAGCTGCTGGATTACCATAACTTCCAGCTGGTCAATTACTACAAAGAGCCGGCTATCGACTTCCAGAAAACGCTGGACGAATGCATGGAATACGCCGAGCAGCTGCAACCGCTGATGCTCGATGTGACCGCCGAACTGCACGACCTGCGTCGCGCCGGCAAGGACATCATGTTCGAAGGTGCTCAGGGTTCGTTGCTCGACATCGACCACGGTACTTACCCGTATGTGACCAGTTCCAATACCACTGCTGGCGGTATCGCCACCGGCTCCGGTTTTGGTCCGCTGTACCTGGACTACATTCTGGGCATCACCAAGGCCTACACCACTCGCGTAGGTTCCGGTCCGTTCCCGACCGAACTGTTCGACGACACCGGTGCGTTCCTGGCCAAGCGTGGTCATGAATTCGGCTCCACCACTGGCCGCGCTCGTCGTTGCGGCTGGTTCGACGCCGTGATCCTGCGCCGTGCCATCGAAATCAACAGCATCTCGGGCCTGTGCCTGACCAAGCTGGACGTGCTCGACGGTCTGGAAACCATCAATATCTGCGTCGGTTACGAGAACGAAAACGGTGCGGTGATCGAAGCGCCGACCGATGCCGACAGCTATGTAGGCCTGCGTCCGGTATATGAGCAGTTGCCGGGCTGGAGCGAATCGACGCTGGGCGCCAAGACCCTTGCCGAGCTGCCGGCTGCTGCCCAGGCTTACATCAAGCGCATCGAAGAGCTGGTGGGTGCTCCGATCGACATCATTTCGACCGGTCCTGACCGCAACGAGACGATCGTCCTGCGTCATCCGTTCGCCTGATCTGATCGCGCTACACGACAAAGGGTCGCATTTGCGACCCTTTGTCGTTTCTGGGCAGCTGAGTTGCTCATAAATGTGTTACTTGCTGTGGGCACGACTATTGCTGTAGAAACGTCAGAAAAGATGCTATCAGTTTGATGGCGTTTGTTGGTGGAAGGAGTTCCCCCGTGTCTGCTGTCCTTTCTCTGCTGCGTAGTCGTTTGTTGCGTCCTGTATTCATTGCTCTTGGTATTGCCCTTCTGGTGCAAGTGCTGGTCGCTGTTGCGCTGACACGCAGCACGGTGGCTGCGCTGGAGGCTGATCTTGCCCGCAGTCTGGGTGTGGATTCGCAACAGCTGTCGACTCAGTTGGAGCGTGCCAGTAACGAAGTTGCTTCCAGCCTGGAAGCGCTATCGACCAATACCCGCCAGCGTTTGAGTCAGGGCTTGTCCACTCGTTTGAAGGATGAGCAGGGGCAACTGCGTGCCACGCTGGAAAAGAACCTGCACGAGTCTGCCAATGACATGGCCGAATTGCTGGCGGCGGTTGCGCCGCGTGCCATGTGGGATAACGACACCCCGACCCTCTCCGAATTCGCCCGCCGGGCGCAGCGCAATCCCAACGTGTTGTTCGTCGTCTATGACGATGCGGCCGGTGAGCACCTGACTCGCTACCTGGATCGAGATAACGCCAAGATCAAGGCGCTGCTGGCCAAGGGGCAGGGCGAGCGGGCCATGGACAAGGTCCTGGATGCGGCGAAAACCGATCCGGGTGTGTATTACGTCGAAGCATCGATCAGCCCCAATGGCGTCGAGATCGGCAAGGTGCGCATGGGGGTTTCTACCAGTGCGGTGGAAGAAAACCTGACTGCGCTGGACAAGCGCTTTTCGGGCCTCATCAGCAGTAGCGAGCAACTGGTTTCAGAGAGCCTGGCCAGTGCTTCGGCAGGCAGTTCGACGGCGCTGCGCAGCCGCTTGCAGGAGGCACACAACACTGCCGACACCATGGCGGGCAATACCCGGCTGGCGGTGCAGCAAGCAGCTGAATCACTGCGCTGGAGGATTGGTCTGAGCCTGGCGCTGGTCGGGTTGGGTGTGCTGCTGTTGGTGGCTGTGGTGCTTGGGCGGCGGGTGGTCAGCAAACTGCGCTTGCTGATTGCGGCCCTGAATGACCTGGCAGCGGGTGAGGGTGATTTGACCAAGCGGGTCAAGCTCGACAGCGATGACGAAATTGGCGATATGTCGGCAGCGGTCAACCGGTTTGTCGACAAGCTGCAGCCAATCGTGCGTGAGGCGGGTGAGGTGGCCCAGCGTACCGGTGTCGAAATCGGCGTGATGAGCGAGCGCAATGCCGGTGCTGATGCGGCAGCCGGGCGGCAACGTGACGAAGTCGCCGCCAGCTTGCAGGCGCTGGAGCGTATGGCTGATGAGGCGCAGAACGAAAGCCAGGTGATGCAGAGTGCGTTGCAGCAAGTGGTGGGAATCAAGCAGGCGACCGATGAAACCACGCGCACTGCCAACCAGGTGGGCGGTCTGATCGAGGCGCTGGCCGGGCAGGTCGAGACCGGTGCTCAGGTGATTGAGCGTCTGGCCCAGCAGAGTCAGCAGATCGAAGTGGTGCTTGAGGTGATTCACGGGATTGCCGAGCAGACCAACCTGCTGGCCCTGAACGCGGCGATTGAAGCGGCGCGGGCCGGTGAAACCGGACGTGGTTTTGCTGTGGTGGCGGACGAGGTGCGGGCGCTGGCCAGCAAGACTCAAAGCTCCACAGGCGATATTCAGGAACATATCGTGGCGTTGCAGCGCGGCGCCAAGGAGGCGGTGGCGGCAATTGATCAGGCCGGCCGGCAGGCCAAAGAGGGGTTGGCGGTGTTGCGTGACAGTTCCAGGTTGCAGCAGTCGGTGCAGGAGTCGGTCGAGCAGGTGCATGCGGCCATTGGTCTGGCAACTCAGGCCGCGGTGCATCAGGCGCAAGGTGCGCAGGCGGTGCGTGGTCGGGTCGAGGTGATCCATGCCCAGGCGGAGCGCGCAGCGCAGGCGGTATCGGAAACCACTGCCAGTGGTAAAGTGCTGAGTGGTCTGGCGGCGCAGCTCAAGGCGAGCCTGGGGCAGTTCCGGGCTTGATGGGGCTGGTATGCGGGTGGCGGCTTCGGTCGCCACTGATTTGTGTGGCGGGGGATTTGCGTAGGTGGCGCTAGGGCGGCATTGATTGTCGGTTAGGGTGATGAAAAACCGGATCGCAGAAAGCACAAAACCGAGCCAGTGGCTCGGTTTTGTTTGAATTGGTGCCCAGGAGAAGACTCGAACTTCCACGACCGTAAGGTCACCAGCACCTGAAGCTGGCGTGTCTACCAATTTCACCACCTGGGCGGATATTGCATTTGCAGCGTTTGCTTTTTCAGCTACATCCAAGACATTATCTTGAATGTTTGAATTGGTGCCCAGGAGAAGACTCGAACTTCCACGGCCGTAAGGCCACCAGCACCTGAAGCTGGCGTGTCTACCAATTTCACCACCTGGGCAACTCGTTGCATTTGGCTTTAATTTCGTTTGAAATCAAAGCTTGTCACAACTCAACGTAGGCTGTGCCGTCGTTGTGGTGCGCATCATAGGGATGGCATGAAAGCCTGTAAAGCTCTTTTTAAGGTTTTTGAAAAAAAGTGACTGGATGGGGTTAGACGCCTTCATTTAGCGTTTCAATCCCGTATATGCGAAACTGCGCCCTTACAGATAAGGTGAACGAATACTAATGGCCGATTGGCAATCCCTCGATCCCGAGGCCGCCCGTGAAGCGGAAAAATACGAAAACCCCATTCCCAGCCGCGAGCTGATCCTGCATCACCTCGCTGAGCGTGGTTCGCCCGCTGCCCGTGAGCAGCTGGTCGACGAATTCGGTCTGACCACCGAAGACCAGATCGAAGCCCTGCGCCGCCGTTTGCGGGCCATGGAGCGCGATGGTCAACTGATTTACACCCGTCGCGGCACCTATGCGCCGGTCGACAAGCTGGACCTGATCCTGGGTCGCGTGTCGGGCCACCGTGACGGCTTCGGCTTTCTGGTTCCGGACGATGGTTCCGATGACCTGTTCCTGAGCCCGGCGCAGATGCGCCTGGTGTTCGACGGCGACCGTGGCCTGGCGCGTGTGGCCGGTTTTGATCGTCGTGGTCGCCGCGAAGGGGTGATTGTCGAAGTCATCTCCCGTGGGCATGAAACCATCGTGGGTCGCTACTACGAAGAAAGCGGCATTGGTTTCGTGGTGCCTGACAATCCCAAGGTCCAGCAGGAAGTGCTGATCACCCAGGGACGTAACGGTGGCGCCAAGGTGGGCCAGTTCGTCTCGGTGAAGATTACCCACTGGCCGACCCCGCGCTTCCAGCCTCAAGGTGACGTGGTCGAAGTGGTAGGCAACTACATGGCTCCGGGCATGGAAATCGACGTTGCGCTGCGCAGCTACGATATTCCGCATGTCTGGCCGCAAGGGGTGCTCAAGGAGGCCGGGCGCCTCAAGCCCGAAGTCGAAGAGCGCGACAAGGCCAACCGCATCGACCTGCGCCATCTGCCGTTCGTGACCATCGACGGCGAAGATGCCCGCGACTTCGACGATGCGGTGTACTGCGAAGCGCGCCCCGGCAAACTGCGGCTGTTCTCTGGCGGCTGGAAGCTGTACGTGGCGATTGCCGACGTTTCCAGTTATGTGAAAGTTGACTCGGCGCTGGATGCCGAGGCCCAGGTGCGTGGCAACTCGGTGTATTTCCCCGAGCGCGTCGTGCCCATGCTGCCGGAAGAACTGTCCAATGGCCTGTGCTCACTGAATCCGCATGTCGATCGCCTTGCCATGGTCTGCGAGATGGATTTCTCCAAGACCGGCGAGATGGTCGATTACGTGTTCTATGAAGCCGTGATCCACTCCCATGCGCGCCTGACCTATAACAAGGTCAGCACCATCCTTGAGCACTCGCGTACTTCCGAAGCACGCAAGCTGCGTGAGCAATACAACGAAGTGGTGCCGGACCTCAAGCAACTGTATGCACTGTACAAGGTGCTGCTGGGCGCACGGCATGCGCGTGGTGCCATCGATTTCGAAACCCAGGAAACCCGCATCATCTTCGGTGCCGAGCGCAAGATCGCCGAGATCCGCCCGACCACCCGCAACGATGCGCACAAGCTGATCGAGGAGTGCATGCTGGCGGCCAACGTGGCCACTGCCGAATTCCTCAAGAAGCACGAGATTCCTGCCCTGTACCGGGTGCATGACGGCCCGCCGCCAGAGCGTCTGGAAAAGCTCAGTGCCTTTCTTGGTGAGCTGGGGCTTTCGCTGCACAAGGGCAAAGAGGGGCCAACCCCGAAGGATTACCAGGCGCTGCTGGAAACCGTGCGTGAACGCCCGGACCATCACCTGATCCAGACCGTGATGTTGCGTTCGTTGAGCCAGGCAGTCTACACCTCCGACAACAACGGCCACTTCGGCCTGAACTACGAGGCCTACACGCACTTCACCTCGCCAATCCGTCGCTATCCGGACCTGCTGACCCACCGTGCGATCCGCAGTGTGATCCGTTCCAAGCGCGAGACGCCCCATGTGCGGCGTGCTGGCGGGGCGACCATTCCCAAGGCGCGGATCTATCCGTACGACGAAACAAGCCTTGAGCAACTGGGCGAGCAGTGCTCGATGAGCGAGCGCCGTGCCGACGAGGCCACCCGCGACGTGGTCAACTGGCTCAAGTGCGAGTACATGAAAGACCGCGTGGGTGAGACGTTCCCGGGTGTCATCACCGCCGCGACCGGCTTTGGCCTGTTTGTCGAGCTGACTGACATCTATGTCGAAGGCATGGTGCATGTCACTGCCTTGCCGGACGACTACTACCATTATGACCCTGTGCACCATCGCCTGGCTGGTGAGCGCAGCGGGCGCAGCTACCGCTTGGGCGACAGCATTGAAGTGAAGGTCATGCGCGTCAATCTGGACGAACGCAAGATCGACTTCGAAGTGCCGGCCGGTTCAGCGACTGCAGCTGCACCGCGCAAGCGTCAGTTGCAGGGGCAAAATCAGGGGCAGAGCCAATCGCCTTTCAGTGAGCCGCCTGCAGCGCCGGCAAAAAAAGAGCGGCGCGCCACTTCAGGCAAACGTGCGGTGGCTGATGCTTACTATCCGAGCGATGCCGTGGCCAAAAACGCCGAGGTGCGCAAGAGCCGGGAAATGAAAAAGGCGCTGCTGGCCGAAGCCAAGGGCGCTGGCAAGTCTTCAGGCAAGTCCTCATCGCACAGCGGTGAGCCTGCAGGCAAGCCGACCAAGCATCGCAAGGGGCCATCGCGGTCCAAGTCCAAGGGCAAGTCATGAGTGAGCTGGAAAAAGTCTACGGCGTGCATGCCGTAGAGGCGTTGTTGCGTCATCACCCCAAACGGGTCAAGCAGATCTGGCTGGCGGAAGGGCGCAGCGAGCCGCGGGTGCAGAACCTGGTTGAACTGGCCACGCAGAACCGCGTGCAGATCGGTCAGGCCGAGCGTCGCGAGATGGACGCCTGGGTTGAAGGCGTGCATCAGGGTGTGGTCGCGGAAGTCAGCCCCAGCCAGGTCTGGGGCGAGGCGATGCTCGATGAGTTGCTTGAGCGTCATGAAGGCACGCCATTGCTGCTGGTGCTCGACGGCGTGACCGATCCGCACAACCTCGGTGCCTGCCTGCGCACCGCCGATGCCGCCGGTGCGCTGGCGGTGATCGTGCCCAAGGACAAATCGGCAACCCTCAATGCCACGGTGCGTAAAGTGGCCTGTGGTGCCGCTGAGGTCATCCCGCTGGTGGCGGTAACCAACCTGGCGCGTAGCCTGGAAAAACTGCAAAAACGCGGCGTGTGGATCGTCGGCACTGCGGGCGAAGCCGAGCAGGAGCTGTACCAGCAGGATCTTACCGGGCCGATCGCCATTGTCATGGGCGCCGAAGGCAAAGGCATGCGCCGTCTGACCCGCGAGCATTGCGATTTTCTGGTGCGCCTGCCCATGGCCGGCAGCGTCAGCAGCCTCAATGTCTCGGTTGCGACCGGTGTGTGTCTGTTCGAAGCCCTGCGCCAGCGCGGCACCAAATCGGCCGGCAAGAAATAAGGCTGGCCTGATAAAAGTGCCCCGACTGGTTCGGGGCATTTTTTTGCCCGTATGAAACATCTCAGGGGCAATATTTACCGGCGCGTGCAGGCTTTTCTTCTTTCGCTGTAGGGCATATCTGTTTTTCTCTGAAAACTGGTTTTCGAGAGGGCGAGCGCCTATCCATTAGTCATGCACACATCAAGTGCCATGCACCTGGAGAAGGAATCTCGCCATGAAAGAGCCTGCATCCGAAGTCGCGTTCACAGGGTCACACGACCCTGACCACGAGGCGATTGCCTGTCTTGAATACCTGTTTATCGAAAAGACCCAGAAAGCCCGCATTCGCCAGGGCCAGTGCCCGGTTCGACGTCCCGTGTTCCTGCGCCTCAATGGCGTTGCTCATGGACGCTTCGACGTGCTGGGCAACCTTCCCGAATCCTTGCGCGTCGGGCTGTTTGCCAAGGCGGGTAGCTACCCGGCGTGGGCCCGATATTCCTGCGATATCCCTGATGACGAGCCGGACTTCAAGGCGACGGTAGGGTTAGGTATCAAACTGTTCGATGTGCCGGGTCTCAAGTCTTTGGCGCCGGACGAGCACACGCCGACCCTGGACTTTCTGCTGCAAAACCATCCGGTGTTCTTCGTCAGGACCGCCAGGGACATGTGCGAATTCTTTCGGGATCCCGACGCCTGGGATCGTGAGCATCCAGAAACCCGTAAGGAGCTCGATGCAATGAGAAAAGCCGTACCCAGTGTGCTGCTAAGTGAGCTCTGGAGTGTGGTCCCTTATCGTTTTGGGGACTCGGGCTACTGCAAGTACAAGATCGTGCCGGAGTATGCGCCGCCGGCAGATGAGCCCGACGATGCCGATCCCGGCTACTTGCGCAAGGATCTGCGCAAACGGCTGGCGACAGGCGAGGCGCGCTTGCATTTCATGGTGCAGCACTGGACGTCGAGCGAGACCGCGCCCGTAGACGATGCCATGGCGCTGTGGGATGAAGCTGCAATGCCTGCTGTGCACGTGGCCACCCTGACATTGCCCATGCAGGACATTGATGCGCGCAGCCAGACCGAATATGGCGAGGCACTTGCCTACAACCCGTGGCGGACCCTCAAGGAGCATGAGCCGGTCGGCAGCATCGCCGAGGCTAGAAAAGTGATTTATCAGGCCTCGGCAAGCGTGCGCAGAAACTACAACGGACAAACGCTGGGTGAGCCACAGCTTCCCAGGCCCACGCTGCTTGAATAACCCTTTTCTACGACACTCCGTTCAAGGATGGACACGATGGATAACAGCAATACGACTCGCGAAGAAACATCAGCACCCGATCTCGGAACTATTGTACGAGCCGTGATTCACCCGGGAATCGGCATCGCCCGGCTTGGTAGCAGCCTGGAAGCCGATGGTTTTTTCATCGGGCCTGAAACTCTGGAGCTCGGCAGCGGTGTGCTGGGCGATGCGCGCGACGACACAGGCGCATTGATGCGCCAGGCCGCACGCTTTCGCATTTATGGTTATGACGCCAATGACCGGGTGGTAGCAGAACTCACCGCCGCCCAGGCACAGATCGACTGGCAGGTACACCTGGCTAATCGCAAGGCCCAGTGGTACAGGTTCGAGATGGCGATGGATCTTCCTGAGGCCGGGGACTTGGAAATGAAGCTGCGCAACGATCATATCGCCGGTGCTGAGCGAGAGGCGCTGGTCATCGACCCTGGCGCCCGGTCCATCAGTGGTAAAAATCGTAGCGGTCAGGATTATCAGTTTGACACCGGCCAATTCATGGGGGGCAAAGTTCCGTTGGGTGAGCTGCGCACCGACTCAGACGGGCGCTTGCTGGTGTTGGGCGGTTTTGCGCAGTCTGCGTCGCCCACCGGCAAACTGATTTACGATAAGGATGAGCAGGGCAGCTTTGCCAATGCCAGCGAGTGGTTCGATGACACGTCCGACGGCCCGGTCAGCGCCACGGTCGTGCTCAATGGCAAGTCCCTGCCGGTGGAGCCGGCATGGGTCGTTGCCGCACAACCCAGCTTCGCGCCTCATGTGGTCGGTTGGCGAACGCTCTATGATCTGCTGGTCGACACCTACATCGATTGTGGCTGGATGCAGCCTGTCGAGACGGTCTCTTTTCAGCGCGATGTCTTGCCAGTGCTGCAACGTTTGAGCGGCTTGCAATGGGTCAACAAAGGCTTCGCCAGCCTGTACGGTTATGGCGCGCCGATGGATTTCACCAATCGAAAACTGCTGGCCAAATTGTCCCTGACTGACGAAACCTACAGCCATCTGCGGCGTACAGTGTTCAACGCTTTTCGCGCGGCTGACAACAGTGTTCACGAACAGCGCACCTGGCCCTGGCTATACGGGGATACTTTTGGTGGCGATGAGGACTTGCCCGGTAATCATCTGGCGCTATCAGCGGGTCGCAGCAGCATATTGAAGCGCTGGGTTGCTGGAGACTTCATCAATGACTGGCAGGCAGAGCCTGCTCCGGTAGCCTCCTTCGACAGGTTGCCAGTGGCCATGCAGCCGGCGATGCTCGATCAGGCGGCGCTGCATTTTTGCGTGGCCGATGCGTTTCACCCTGGTATCGAATTGAGCTGGCCGATGCGCCACGCTTCGATCTATCGCGCGCCATTCCGTATCAAGGCTCTACCGGATGGTCAGCCCGTGCCCGAGTATGGACTGGTGCTGGATCAGAAAAAGGCCTTGAGTGCCGAGGGGCCTTTGCATGCCCAGCCTCCTGGGGGGCTGAGTCGCTGGATGGCGTTGCCCTGGCAGGTCGATGCGGTGGGTTGTCGCTCTGGCTATGACAAGGACTATGACCCCTACCTGCCGACTTTCTGGCCTGCGCAAGTGCCGAACCAGGTTTTGAGTGAGGCCGATTACAATCTGGTCATTGATGAATCGCTGCCGCGTGAGCAGCGCTTGGCGTTGTTCAACAAAAGGGCTCACTGGGGACGTCAACTGCCGAAGAGGTTTATCGATCAGGCCATGACGGTGGTTGCAGATGTCGGCGTGTTGGGTGTTGTGGAGGCTCGTCCGGGTATTGTCGATGACGAGGACTTTCCAGCTGTCATGCATGTCGAAATCGAGCGCCGATCTGCAGCCAGCGCGGCCTCGGGTCGATTGCCGGTGGCGATTTCGGCCGCCGCTGCACAGGGCGCCTTTGGTGATGAGCTGCAAAGCCTGATTCTGGCGGGCTGGGACAGTGTCGAGCAATACGAAGAGTTCTGCCGGATTTTCAAGCGTTGACGGCGATCGATGTTGCCGTGATCGGTGCTGGCCCGGCTGGAGCGGTAGCTTCGCGGCAGTTGGCGTTGTGCGGGTACCGGGTGGTGTTGATAGGCCCGGTGCCCGAGGTGCCGCGCGTAGGTGAAAGCCTGCCGGGTGCGGCGCGGCCATTGCTGCGTGACCTTGGGCTTTTGGAGCACCTGGAACGCAGCCTGCCGCAGGCTTGTATCGGCAATCGCTCGGCCTGGGGGGGAGCGCACTTGCTCACGCATGATTTCATGGTCGATCCGCATGGGGCAGGGTGGCACCTGAATCGTGCCCGCTTTGATGAGCTACTGCGCGAAGCGGCCCTTTTGGCAGGCGTTCAATGGTGGCGTGAGCGTCTTGGGCGGGTCAGCAGTAGTACGGACGGCTGGCAACTGCAGTGGGCGCACAAAAGCATTACTGCACGCTGGCTGATTGATGCCAGTGGCAGGGCTTCGATTGTGGCAAGGCGTCTGGGGGTTGGACGGGTCAGGGATCAGGCGTTGGTAGCGGTGTATGCTTGGGCGCAGAGCGATAATCGCGACCGGCGCACGCTGATCGAGTCTGTGGACAAGGGGTGGTGGTATCGGGCGTCGTTGCCTGACGGTCGGTGTGTGGCTGCCTTGCACACCTGTGCCGATCACGCGGCGGCGATACAGGGCTGCCGGCGGGCCTGGCTGGAGCAGTTGGAGGGCACCCGGCACCTGCGGTCGTGCCTGGACAGCCAGTGGAGCCTGCCGCGTGCCTGCGATGCTAGTGGCGGCCAGTTGCGGCAGTGGTCCGGCGATGGCTGGCTGGCCGTGGGTGATGCGGCGCTGGCATTCGACCCGTTGTCGTCCCAGGGACTGTTCAATGCCCTCTATACCGCTTTGCGCGGTGCCGAGGCGGTGGACAAGGCCTTGCAAGGCCAGTTGCAGGCCGCGGAGTCTTATGTGTCGGTGTTGCACAGCGTTCGCCAAGCCTATCTGAGGCAAATCGGTTATCACTATCGGCGTGAGCAGCGCTGGCCGAACGAGTCATTCTGGCAGGAGCGCAACGGCTATCGCGAGCGGTAAAAAGCAGATTGACCCGTAATCGGGGTGCGTCGGGGTGCGTTGCTCAAATAATCACCAATGTCCTTGCGCCGCTTCTGGCGCTTCTCTACAATTGCGCCCCTTGCTGTCATGGCAGGCGTTCATGCGCCTGTGACGAGCAAGATCAGAACGAGTCATTCACTCCTTGTCTGACCGCGCAAGCGGCAGGCTACAACCCGTAAGGAGCATTCATGCGTCATTACGAAATCATCTTTCTGGTTCACCCGGACCAGAGCGAACAAGTCGGCGGCATGGTCGAGCGTTACACCAAGCTGATCGAAGAAGACGGCGGCAAGATCCACCGCCTGGAAGACTGGGGCCGTCGTCAACTGGCCTACGCCATCAACAACGTTCACAAGGCTCACTACGTGATGCTGAACGTTGAATGCTCCGGCAAGGCTCTGGCCGAACTGGAAGACAACTTCCGTTACAACGACGCCGTGATCCGTAACCTGGTCATCCGTCGTGACGAAGCTGTTACCGGCCAGTCCGAGATGCTCAAGGCTGAAGAAAACCGCAGCGAGCGCCGTGAGCGTCGCGATCGTCCTGAGCACGCTGACAGCGCCGATGGCGACGACAGCGACAACAGCGACGTTAGCGATAGCGCTGACGAGTAATCCACGGACCTTTTGAGGAGCCTATTAAATGGCACGTTTCTTCCGTCGTCGTAAATTCTGCCGCTTCACCGCTGAAGACGTGAAAGAGATCGATTTCAAAGATCTCAACACTCTGAAAGCCTACGTATCGGAAACCGGCAAAATCGTTCCAAGCCGTATCACCGGTACCAAAGCTCGCTATCAGCGTCAGCTGGCCACCGCTATCAAGCGCGCCCGCTTCCTGGCCTTGCTGCCTTACACCGACAGCCACGGCCGCTGAGACCGGGTCGTCGACAAGCGTAACAAGGGATAGATCGCATGCGTGCCTTGGCTGAATTGATCATGCGCGGCCGTATGCAGGCCACCTTCGTGGTGGTCGGATGTGCGGCATTGCCGCTGCTGTTCTGGTTGAGTGCTGCCGCAGGATGCTTGGTGCTTCTGCGACGCGGGTTCAGCGATGCCGCCGGCATCCTGGCCTGGGCTCTGCTGCCGGCTTTGGCCTGGTGGTATTTCGGCGAACCGCGCACCGCCATGGTGTTGGTCGGATCGCTCGGCCTGGCAATGGTTTTGCGTGCCAGCGAGTCCTGGGCCCGTGTGTTACTCGCCAGTGTGGCGTGGGGACTGATGTATGCAGTGATCCTGGGAGCGGTATTCCGCGAACCTATCGAGCTGTTGTCGCAGGAGATTCAGAAACACCTGCCGACAATGCTCGCCGGCCTCTACGAGCAAATGAGCGTAGAAGAGCGGGCCCGTCTGGGATCCCTGATTGCACCGGTACTCAATGGCCTGATAGCGGCTTTGTTGCAGATCGTCAGTGTGCTGACCCTGATGCTGGGGCGTTACTGGCAAGCGTTGTTGTACAACCCTGGCGGTTTCGGGCGCGAATTTCGTGCCGTGAGACTGTCGCCAATACCGATGCTGGTACTGGTGGTTGCCATGCTGGTCGGGCCGAATTTCGGTCCCCACATGGCCATGCTGACACCTCTGTGCAGCGTGCCGCTGGTCTTTGCAGGGCTGGCACTGGTTCATGGCCTGGTCGCTGAAAAGCGTCTTGGCAAATTCTGGCTGGTGGGGATGTATGTCGCGCTGCTGTTATTCATGCAACTGATCTATCCGTTGCTCGTGGTTCTGGCCATTGTCGACAGCCTGATTGATTTTCGCGGCCGCCGGGGGTCGAAAGACGCCGGTAACGGTCCTGCGAACGGTGAAGGTTAAAAGTTTAGAGGATTTCCACATGCAACTGATCCTTCTGGAAAAAGTCGCCAACCTGGGCAACCTGGGCGACAAAGTAAACGTTAAGGCCGGCTACGGTCGTAACTACCTGCTGCCTTACGGCAAAGCCACCCCTGCGACCCCAGCCAACCTGGCTGCGTTCGAAGAGCGTCGTGCTGAGCTGGAGCAACTGGCTGCAGACAAGAAAGCTTCGGCTGAAAGCCGCGCTGCCCAACTGGCCGAGCTGGAAGTGACCATCACTGCCACCGCTGGCGACGAAGGCAAGCTGTTCGGTTCGATCGGCACCCACGACATCGCTGACGCACTGACCGCCTCCGGCGTTGAAGTTGCCAAGAGCGAAGTTCGTCTGCCGAACGGCACCATCCGTAACGTCGGCGAGTACGACGTTGCCGTGCACCTGCACAGCGACGTTGATGCGACCGTTCGCGTTGTCGTGGTGGCTGCGTAAGCAGTACGTGATGCTCTGGCGGCTGGCCCGCCAGAGGATTAACATCGGGCACGATCCTGTTTACAGGTCGTGCCCTTTGTCTTTCTGAAATGAGTAACTACTAATTCCAGTGGCCATGAACGACATTTCCGCCCCCGAGCAATACGATCTGCAAACCGCTGCCCTCAAGGTGCCGCCGCATTCCATCGAGGCCGAACAGGCTGTGCTGGGTGGTCTGATGCTGGACAACAACGCCTGGGAGCGTGTGCTCGATCAAGTATCCGATGGCGATTTCTATCGACATGACCACCGCCTGATCTTCCGGGCCATTGCCCGGCTGGCCGATCAGAACCTGCCGATTGACGTCGTGACCCTGTCAGAGCAACTCGACAAGGAAGGCCAGACCTCTCAGGTCGGTGGCCTTGGCTACCTCAGTGAGCTGGCCAAGAACACCCCGTCGGTGGCCAACATCAAGGCCTATGCGCAGATCGTCCGCCAGCGTGCGACCCTGCGGCAACTGATCGGTATCAGCAACGATATCGCCGACAGCGCGTTCAACCCTGAAGGCCGCACTGCCGAGGAAATTCTCGACGAGGCCGAGCGGCAGATCTTCCAGATCGCCGAGGCGCGTCCCAAGACTGGCGGCCCGGTCGGCGTCAATGACCTGCTGACCCGCGCCATCGACCGCATCGACACGCTGTTCAACAGCAACAATGCGATCACCGGCTTGTCCACTGGCTATACCGATCTGGATGACAAAACCAGCGGGCTGCAGCCGGCCGACCTGATCATCGTTGCCGGTCGTCCATCGATGGGTAAGACCACCTTTGCCATGAACCTGGTCGAAAACGCCGTGCTGCGCAGCGAAAAGGCCGTGCTGGTCTACTCGCTGGAGATGCCAGGCGAATCGCTGATGATGCGGATGCTGTCATCGCTGGGGCGTATCGACCAGACCAAGATCCGCTCCGGGCAACTGGACGATGATGACTGGCCGCGTCTGACCTCGGCAGTCAACCTGCTCAACGACCGCAAGCTGTTCATCGACGATACCGCAGGCATCAGCCCGTCGGAAATGCGCGCCCGAACCCGGCGCGTCGCCCGCGAGCATGGCGATATTGGCATGATCATGATCGACTACCTGCAGTTGATGAAAATTCCAGGTGCCGGCGGCGAGAACCGGACCAACGAAATCTCCGAGATTTCCCGCTCCCTCAAGGCACTGGCCAAGGAATTCAACTGCCCGGTCATCGCCCTGTCGCAGCTCAACCGCTCTCTGGAGCAACGGCCGAACAAACGCCCGATCAACTCCGACCTTCGTGAATCCGGAGCGATCGAGCAGGACGCCGACGTGATCATGTTCGTCTACCGCGATGAGGTCTACCACCCGGAGACCGAGTTCAAGGGGGTTGCGGAAATCATCATCGGCAAACAGCGTAACGGCCCGATCGGCACGTCACGGCTGGCGTTCATCGGTAAATACACCCGCTTCGAAAACCTCGCGCCGGGCAGTTATCAGTTCGACGATGATTGATCCTGCCGGCACTTTGTTCTGGTGACAGCTTGTCGGCCTGGTGTTCCACACCGGCCCGGCTGTCATATAAAAACGCGAAGCTTTGCCGGGTGCGCAGCAACCCCAAACAAGCTGACAAATCCGACCATTACCGTCGGATGTGGTCAAAATTTGTGCTATATTCCGCGCCCGCGATTTTCCTGCACTCCGAGACTGGGCACCGCCATGCAAGCAGCCAAGCCGTTATTTGACTATCCCAAGTACTGGGCCGAATGTTTCGGACCAGCGCCTTTCCTGCCGATGAGCCGGGAAGAGATGGATCAACTGGGCTGGGATTCCTGCGACATCATCATCGTTACCGGTGATGCTTATGTCGATCATCCCTCCTTCGGCATGGCGATCATTGGCCGGCTGCTGGAGTCTCAGGGCTTCCGCGTCGGGATCATTGCCCAGCCTGACTGGCAGTCCAAGGACGACTTCATGAAGCTTGGCGAGCCGAATCTGTTTTTCGGCGTTGCAGCGGGCAACATGGACTCGATGATCAACCGCTATACGGCGGACAAGAAAATCCGTTCCGATGACGCCTATACGCCCGGCGGCATGGCCGGCAAGCGTCCGGACCGCGCCAGCCTGGTGTATAGCCAGCGCTGCAAGGAAGCCTACAAGCATGTGCCGATCATCCTCGGCGGCATTGAGGCTTCGCTGCGCCGCATTGCCCACTATGACTACTGGCAGGACAAAGTGCGGCATTCGATCCTGGTCGATGCCTGCGCCGATATCCTGCTGTACGGCAACGCCGAGCGCGCCGTGGTCGAGGTGGCCCAGCGCCTGTCGTGGGGTGAGAAGATCGAAGACATCACCGATATTCGCGGCACTGTGTTCGTGCGCCGTGATACCCCCAAAGGCTGGTATGAAGTCGACTCGACCCGCATTGACCGGCCGGGCAAGGTCGACAAGATCATCAACCCCTATGTGAACACTCAGGACACCCAGGCCTGCGCCATCGAGCAGGCCAAGGGCGAGGTCGAGGACCCCAACGAAGCCAAGGTCGTGCAGATCCTCGAAAGCCCGCGCATGACCCGCGACAAGACCGTGATCCGTCTGCCGTCCTTCGAGAAAGTGCGCAACGACCCGGTGCTCTACGCCCACGCCAACCGCGTGCTGCACCTGGAAACCAACCCCGGCAACGCGCGGGCGCTGGTGCAGAAGCATGGCGACACGGATATCTGGCTGAACCCGCCACCGATTCCGATGACCACCGAAGAAATGGACTACGTGTTCGGCATGCCTTATGCGCGAGTACCGCACCCGGCGTACGGCAAGGAGAAGATTCCTGCCTACGAGATGATCCGTTTCTCGGTGAACATCATGCGTGGCTGCTTCGGTGGCTGCACCTTCTGCTCGATCACCGAGCACGAGGGGCGGATCATCCAGAACCGCTCCCACGAGTCGATCATCCGCGAAATCGAAGAGATCCGCGATAAGGTGCCAGGCTTTACCGGGGTGATTTCCGACCTCGGCGGGCCGACCGCCAACATGTACCGCATTGCCTGCAAGAGCCCGGAAATCGAATCCGCGTGCCGCAAGCCATCGTGCGTGTTCCCGGGCATCTGCCCGAACCTCAATACCGATCACTCTGCGCTGATCCAGCTGTACCGCAGTGCTCGCGCGTTGCCGGGGGTGAAGAAGATTCTGATTGCCTCGGGCCTGCGTTACGACCTGGCCGTGGAGTCGCCGGAGTATGTGAAGGAGCTGGTAACCCACCACGTCGGCGGTTACCTGAAGATTGCCCCGGAGCATACCGAGGAAGGTCCGCTCAACCAGATGATGAAGCCGGGCATCGGCAGCTACGACCGCTTCAAGCGCATGTTCGAGAAGTTCTCGAAAGAAGCGGGCAAGGAGCAGTACCTGATTCCGTACTTCATCGCGGCCCACCCCGGCACCACCGACGAAGATATGATGAATCTGGCGCTGTGGCTCAAGCGCAACGGCTTCCGCGCCGACCAGGTACAGGCGTTCTACCCGTCGCCGATGGCTTCGGCTACCGCGATGTACCACTCGGGCAAGAACCCGCTGCGCAAGGTCACCTATAAGAGTGAAGGGGTGAACATCGTCAAGAGCGATGAGCAGCGCCGTCTGCACAAGGCGTTCCTGCGCTATCACGACCCCAAAGGCTGGCCGATGCTGCGCGAGGCGCTGGAGCGCATGGGGCGTAGCGACCTGATCGGGCCGGGCAAGGATCAACTGATTCCGCTGCATCAGCCGGCCACCGACAGCTACCAGAGTGCCCGGCGCAAGAACTCCACGCCGTCGGGCAGCCACAAGGTGGGCAAGGGCAGCGCGACCGGGAACGGTGGTGGCAAGATCCTGACCCAGCACACCGGCCTGCCACCGCGTGGCAGCGATGGCAGCAAGCCGTGGGACAAGCGCGAGCAGGCCAAGGCCGCCGCCGAAGCCCGCCACAAGGAAGCCGCGCGCGAGCGCGCCCAGGCCAACAAGAAGGGCGGCAAGAAGCCGGCCCGTCAGCCCGTGCTGCCGCGCTAAATGAACACGCCAACCTTCGGGTTGGCGTTTTTATTTCGGCTCCGTTCTTGTGCATCCACCCCTATTCAGAGCATGGTGTGGCGTAATCCTGGTGCTCTGCTTGACTGACTAGCCATCACCCACGCCTCGGGCGTCGTGCATGCCGACGATGGCATAAGTCTTGCGCGGCCCAGGGACTGTCCAGGCTCGCAGGAGGCTCGCCGTGTCGATTCACATCGCCTTGCACCATGTTACCCATTACCGTTACGAGCGCCCTATTGCTCTGGGGCCGCAGGTGGTTCGCCTGCGCCCGGCGGCGCACAGCCGCACGCGGATCCTCTCGTACTCCCTGAAGGTGCAACCGCAAGAGCACTTCATCAACTGGCAACAGGACCCGCAGGGCAATTACCTGGCCCGTCTGGTGTTTCCCGAGAAGACCCGCGAACTGCGTATCGAGGTCGATCTGGTCGCGGAAATGGTGGTGTTCAACCCGTTCGACTTCTTTCTTGAGCCATATGCCGAGAAGATCCCGTTCGCCTACAGCGCTGATGAGCAGCGCGAGCTGAGCTCGTTTCTGGAAAAGCTGCCGCTGACGCCGAAGTTTGCCGCCTATCTTGACGGCATCAGCCGTGAGCCGTTGGCAAGCATCGACTTTCTGGTGGCGCTCAACCAGCGCGTGCACGCTGACATCAGCTACCTGATCCGTATGGAGCCTGGTGTACAGACCCCTGAACAAACCCTGGAGAATGCCTCGGGCTCGTGCCGCGACTCGGCCTGGCTGCTGGTACAACTGCTGCGTCATTTAGGCCTGGCAGCGCGTTTCGTTTCGGGCTACCTGATCCAGCTCAAGGCTGACGTCCAGGCCCTCGACGGGCCGTCGGGCACCGATGTCGATTTCACCGATCTGCACGCCTGGTGCGAGGTGTACCTGCCAGGCGCGGGCTGGGTCGGCCTGGATGCGACCTCGGGCTTGCTGGCGGGCGAAGGGCATATTCCACTGGCGTGCAGCCCCGAGCCTTCCTCGGCGGCACCAATCAGCGGGGTTCTGGAGCCGTGCGAAAGCGAGTTCAGCCACAGCATGTCAGTGCAGCGGATCTGGGAAGCGCCGCGGGTCACCCAGCCCTACAGCGATGAGCAATGGGCCGAAATTCTGGCCCTTGGCGAACAGATCGATCACGACCTGCAAGAAGGTGATGTGCGCCTGACCATGGGCGGCGAGCCGACCTTCGTGTCGATTGACGACCGTGATGGTCAGGAGTGGAGCACCGCAGCCCTGGGGCCGAACAAGCGGCGTCTGTCGGCTGAACTGTTCCAGCGCCTGCGTGAGCATTACGCGCCGCAGTCACTGGTGCATTTCGGGCAGGGCAAGTGGTACCCCGGCGAGCAATTGCCGCGTTGGTCGCTGAACTGCTTCTGGCGCAAGGACGGCCAGCCGGTGTGGCGCAACCCGGCGCTGATCGCTGATGAAAACCGCGACCATGGCGCCGACAGCGAGCTGGCCGGGCGCTTTCTGGCCAGTGTCGCCGAGCGCTTGGGCGTAGCCCCGCGCTTCGTGTTTGCGGCTTATGAAGACAACCTTTACTACCTCTGGCGTGAAGGGCAGTTGCCGGTCAATGTCAGCGCTGAAGACTCACGGCTGGACGATGAGCTAGAGCGCGCCCGGCTGCGCAAGGTATTCACTCAGGGGCTGGACAAGGTGGTCGGCCAGGTGTTGCCACTGGCCCGCACCGCGGACGGCAAGCATTGGCAGAGCGGGCGCTGGTATCTGCGCGGCCAGCATTGCCGTCTGGTGCCGGGTGACTCGGCGCTGGGCTACCGTTTGCCGCTGGCTTCGCAGCCCTGGGTGAGCGCGGCCGAGTATCCGTTTATCCATCCTGAAGACCCGAACCAGCCGTTTGCCGAGCTGGCTGAACTTGCCGATGAGCCTGCGCTGTCTGGTAGCCAGGAGAATGAGCATGCGCCGCTCATTGATGAGTCGGCCGACTGGCTGACCCGTACCGCGCTGTGCGCCGAGGCCCGCAACGGGCGCCTGTATCTGTTCATGCCGCCGCTGCAGAAGCTCGAAGAGTATCTGGCGTTGGTGGCGGTGATCGAGGCCACCGCCGAAGAGCTCAAATGCCCGGTGTTGCTGGAAGGCTACGAGCCGCCCGGCGACCCGCGGCTGGCGAACTTCAGGATCACCCCCGATCCTGGGGTCATCGAGGTCAATGTTCAGCCTTCGGCGAGCTGGAGCGAGCTGGTCGAGCGCACCGGCTTTCTCTACGAGCAAGCACGCCTGACGCGGCTGACCACCGAGAAGTTCATGATTGACGGCCGGCATGTCGGCACCGGGGGTGGCAATCACTTCGTGCTGGGCGGCGCTACCCCGGCAGACTCGCCGTTCCTGCGCCGCCCCGATCTGCTGCGCAGCCTGATCAGCTACTGGCACAACCACCCCTCGCTGTCTTACCTGTTCTCGGGGCTGTTCATCGGCCCGACCTCCCAGGCGCCGCGCATCGACGAAGCGCGCAATGACTCGCTGTACGAGCTGGAGATCGCCTTTGCCCAGTTCCCGGCACCGGGTGAAGACGTCGCGCCGTGGCTGGTCGATCGCTTGCTGCGTAACCTGCTTATCGATGTGACGGGCAATACTCATCGGGCGGAGTTCTGCATCGACAAGCTCTATTCGCCGGACAGCAGCAGCGGTCGCCTGGGGCTGCTGGAACTGCGCGGCTTCGAGATGCCGCCGCATGCCCGCATGAGTCTGGCCCAGCAGTTGTTGCTGCGGGCACTGGTGGCGCGTTTCTGGCGTGAACCCTACGCGCCGCAACGCTTGGCGCGTTGGGGTACAGAGCTGCATGACCGGTTCATGCTGCCGTACTTCATCGAGCAGGATTTCGCGGATGTGATCACCGAACTCAACCAGGCCGGTTACCCGCTCAAGAGCGAGTGGTTCGCCGCACACCTGGAGTTTCGCTTTCCCAAGCTGGGCGACTACGCGGTCAATGGCATCGAGCTGCAACTGCATCAGGCGCTGGAACCCTGGCATGTACTGGGGGAGGAAGGCTCAGGTTCCGGCGCTGTGCGCTATGTGGATTCGTCACTGGAGCGCGTTCAGGTACACCTCAAGGGGCTGGCGCCGCAGCGCTACGTGCTGACCTGCAACGGTATACCGGTGCCGCTGCAACCGACCGGGCAGGCCGGGGAGTTTGTCGCCGGGGTGCGCTATCGCGCCTGGCAGCCGGCCAGTTGCCTGCAACCGACCATTGGTGTGCACGCGCCGCTGGTGTTCGATCTGGTCGATACATGGATGCAGCGCTCGTTGGGTGGCTGCGAGTATCATGTCGCGCATCCGGGCGGCCGCAACTTCGAGACCTTGCCAGTCAATGGCAATGAAGCGCAGAGTCGACGCCTGGCGCGTTTTCAGCGAATCGGTCATACACCGGGCAAGATCAGTGTGGCGCCGCTCAACATTAGCGACGAGCTGCCGATGACGCTGGATATGCGTCGTCATCAACCCGTTCGCCGCAGTTGAGCATGAACGGCAGCCTGGCTTTACCGCCGGCTGCCTGGCGACACCGCAAATGAAACGCGTGTGAGTTAACCTGAAGTCCTCATAGTCGCCTGCCGAGACCTGCATGCCTGATCTGCTCGATCGCTACCCGTTTTCATCGGGAACCTACCACGAGATGCTCGATGAACAGCGGCAGTTGCGCAGTCACTGGCGCCGTTTGCACGAGCAACTGCAACGCAGCAGCCCGGCGCAGTTGATGCAGCGCCAGGCATTGCTGAGCCGGCAGATCCAGGAAAACGGCGTCACCTACAACGTCTATGCCGACCCCAAGGGCGCTGACCGGCCTTGGGAGCTGGACTTGCTGCCGCATGTGATCGACGCCGACGAGTGGCGCCATATCGAAGCCGGCATCGCCCAGCGCGCACGCCTGCTCAACGCGGTGCTGGCCGACCTGTACGGCCCGCAGCGCCTGATCGCCGAAGGTCTGCTGCCTGCCGAGCTGGTATTTGGCCATAACAACTTCCTCTGGCCTTGCCAGGGTGTGTTGACGCCAGACAGCACCTATCTGCACATGTATGCGGTGGATCTGGCACGCACGCCCGACGGCCGCTGGTGGGTGACCGCCGACCGTACCCAGGCACCGTCGGGGGCCGGTTATGCTCTGGAGAACCGCCAGATCGTTGGCCGGGCGTTGCCCGACAGCTACCGTGACATGAAGGTCCGGCACCTGACCGGCTTTTTCGACACGTTGCAACAGACCCTGGCCCGTCAGGCGCCGGCTGGCGATGAGGCGCCGCTGGTGGTGGTGCTGACGCCGGGGCGCTTCAACGAAAGCTATTTCGAACACCTGTACCTGGCCCGCCATCTGGGTTATCCGCTGGTCGAAGGCGGCGACCTGACCGTGCGTGATGCGCGTGTCTACCTGAAGACCCTCAGTGGGCTACGCCGGGTGCATGCCATCATGCGCCGTCTCGATGACGACTTCTGCGACCCGCTGGAACTGCGCACCGACTCTGCGCTGGGGGTGCCGGGGTTGCTGGAGGCGGTGCGTCAGGGCCAGGTACTGGTGGCCAATGCGCTGGGCAGCGGGGTGCTGGAGTCGCCCGGGTTACTGGGTTTTCTGCCGAAAATCAGTGAGCGGTTGTTGGGCGAGCCATTGATCCTGCCGTCGATTGCCACCTGGTGGTGCGGCGAGCCACCGGTGCTGGCCCAGGCCCTGGAAAAGATGCCCGAGCTACTGTTCAAGCCGGCGTTTCCTTCGCAGCGCTTTATCCCGATTCTTGGCCGCGATCTGGATGAGGCTCAGCGTGATACGCTGGCGCAGCGCATCCAGGCCCGGCCCTATGCCTACGTGGCCCAGGAACTGGCGCAGTTATCCCAGGCGCCGGTATTGCAGGACGATGGGCAGAGCCTGCAGGCGCGGGCCATCGGCATGCGGCTTTACGCCGTGGCGGATACGATGGGCTATCGGGTGCTGCCGGGTGGGCTGACCCGGGTGGCAGCACTGGCCAATGCCGATGCGGTCTCGATGCAGCGCGGCGGGGCCAGCAAGGACACTTGGGTGCTGGGTGAGCGTACGCCGGCCAGCGAACCCTGGAAGGGGCGTCGGGTGATCGGTGTGCATGACCTGATCCGCCGCGATCCTTACCTGCCTTCGCGGGTGGTGGAAAACCTCTATTGGTTCGGTCGCTACAGTGAGCGCTGCGACGACAGCGCGCGGTTGTTGCGCATCATGCTGACCCGCTATGTCGACGGTGACGACCCCTTGGCCTTGCAAGCGGCGGTGGAGCTGGCCGAGCGTCTGGGTTTGCTGCCCGATGCCGAGGAGGGCGAGACCCTGCCGCAGCGACTGTTCAGTGCGCTGGCGGGCAAGGAATGGGTGTTCAGCCTGCGCGCCAACCTGCAGCGCTTGCAGTGGGCGGCCTCGCAGGTGCGCGGCAAGCTGTCGAGGGAGAACTGGCAGGCGCTGGTCGAACTGCAACAAGAGGCTCAGAGTCTGGAAACCGCCGAGCCGGACTTTGGCGAGTTGCTGGACTTTCTCAACCGTCTGGTCATGTCGCTGGCGGCCTTGTCCGGCTTTGCCCTGGACGACATGACCCGTGATGAAGGCTGGAGCTTTCTGATGATCGGCCGGCGCATCGAGCGCTTGCGGTTTCTCAGCACTGCGCTGGCAGGCTACCTGCGTGGCGCAGCGGTCAAGGATCAGGCCGCGCTGGAATGGCTGCTGGAACTGGGCAACAGCAGCATCACCTACCGCTCGCGTTACATGGCGGTGCCGCAGTTGATTCCGGTCCTTGATCTGCTGCTGCTCGATGAGCAAAACCCGCATGCCGTGCTGTTCCAGCTCAAACAGGTGTCGCGCTCGCTGCGCCGGCTGAACGAAGCCTTCGACGCGCCGCGTGATCACAGCCTGGCGAACCTGGCCAGGCGCCTGGCCAGTGTCGACCTCGGCAACCTGGAAAATCCGCTGTTCGGCGACAGCGGCGTGCAGGCTGCACTCGACGCCCTGGCTGAGCTGTTGCAAAGCGTCGGCGATGCCAGCGGGCTGGTGTCCGATCGCCTGGCATTGCGCCATTTTGCCCATGTCGATGATATCAGCCAGCGCACGGTGTCCGTCTGATGAGTGCCCGTTACCAGATTTTCCACGATACCCATTACCGCTATGACAGTGCGGTGTCATTGGCGCAGCAGCTGGCGCATCTCTGGCCGCGCAGCAATCGCTGGCAGCACTGCACTGAACAGCATCTGGACATCAGCCCGATACCCACCATGCGTCGCGACGAGCTGGATGTGTTCGGTAACCCGGTCACCCGGCTGGCGTTCGAGCGCCCGCACGATGAACTACAGATCAACGCCCGCTTGCAGGTCGAGGTGCTGGCGCGTCCGGAGCTGGACTTTCGCCTGTCCAGCGAATGGGAGCTGGCCTGCGCGGCATTGAGCTACAGCGCCCGGCCGATGGATGCCGGCAGCCTGGATGCCTGCCGCTTCCGTTTCGAGTCGCCTTATGTGCATCTCAAACGGGCCTTTGCCGAATTTTCCGCCGATTGCTTCCCGCCCGGCCGGCCGGTGCTGCAGGGGGCCCAGGCGCTGATGGAAAAGATCTTTCGTGAATTCACCTTCGACGCCGAAGCCACGCAAGTGGCGACGCCGCTGCTGGAGGTGCTCGAGCGGCGTCGCGGGGTGTGTCAGGACTTCGCTCATATGATGCTCGCCTGCCTGCGCTCACGCGGCCTGGCGGCGCGTTACGTCAGCGGCTACCTGCTGACCCAGCCACCCCCTGGCCAGCCACGCCTGATCGGCGCTGACGCCTCCCACGCCTGGGTCTCGGTGTATTGCCCGGCGTCAGGCTGGGTCGATTTCGACCCGACCAACAATATCCAGCCAGCGCTGGAACACATCACTCTGGCCTGGGGCCGGGACTTCTCCGACGTGTCGCCGCTGCGTGGCGTCATCCTCGGCGGCGGCAGCCATGACCCTGAAGTGCGAGTGACCGTGATGCCGCTGGAGGAAGCGCAGATGCGCAATGCGTAGGCGAGGCCGAACGGCGCTCCGGTTGCTGGCGAAGACAGCGGCGCATTCGCAGCAGATGCTGTGACTTTACCGGCCTCTTCACGAGCGAGCTCGTTCCCACAGAGATTGCGCCGACCTTAACTGATCGGCATTACCTCGTCCTTCACCGCGAAAGCGCAGCACCTATGGCTGGTCGAGAGAGTCGTATGGACAATGCGCGCTGGCAGCGCAGGCATAGGCGGCGAAAACACGGCTTAACAGTTCGCTTACCGACATGATGATGGCTCCATGACTTGATGCCGCAAGCCTAGTAGGCTGGCCGCCGTCTGGCTGTTTGATTGTCTGTATGGCACCGATAGTGCCCGGCGGTAGGCACGTTGACGCAGGTCATTGGAACCGGCCCGTCTATCAGGCAGTCTTGGAGCAAGACCGAGTACCCTTTCAGGAGATTTCCATGATTCGCAAACTTCTCGCCGTGTCTTTGCTGACGCTGGCCAGCGGCCAACTGCTGGCGGCCGAATGCAAGGCCACTGTCGATTCCAACGACATGATGCAGTTCACCAGCAAGTCCATTGACGTCGACAAGAGCTGCAAGACGTTCACGGTCGAACTCAAGCACGTCGGCACTCTGCCCAAGAACGTCATGGGCCATAACCTGGTGCTGAGCAAGGCGGCGGATGTGCAGGGCATCGCCACCGACGGCATGGGCGCCGGGGTCGACAAGGATTACCTCAAAGAGGGCGATGCGCGGATCATCGCCCACACCAAACTGATCGGCGGCGGCGAAACCACATCGCTGACCTTCGATGCGACCAAGCTCGATGCCGCAGAAAAATACAAGTTCTTCTGCTCGTTCCCCGGCCATGTGGCGATGATGCAGGGCGACTTGATCCTCAAGTGACCCGCCCGGCGAGCTCATCCCTGTTGCGGATGAGTTCGCTGGTTCAGCCTGTTACGGCGCGTAAGGCAGTTCGCGTTTGTGAGCGGTCTTGGCGTAGGTTTCGCTGATGATCCGGAACGCCTCTTCACTGACCTGCTGGCCATGCAGGAAGGCATCGATCTCGACATAAGTCACGCCATGCGAGGCTTCGTCCGGCTTGCCCGGTGCCAGGTCTTCCAGGTCGGCGGTCGGTACTTTTTCCACCAGATACTCCGGTGCACCGAAGCTGCGGGCAATCGCCCGTACCTGGTTTTTCACCAGGCCGCTCAAAGGCGCCAGGTCGCAAGCGCCGTCACCGAATTTGGTGAAGAAGCCCATCACCGCTTCGGCGGCGTGGTCGGTGCCGATCACCAACCCCTGGTATGCGCCAGCAATGGTGTATTGCGCCACCATACGGGTGCGTGCCTTGGTGTTGCCCACCACGAAGTCCACCGCACCGGCGTGCTGCGCATCGAAGGCCCGAACCTCGGCGACCAGCGCCTGGACGCTTGGAGCGATGTTCACGGTGTGACGCTCGTCCGGGTTGATGAAGTCCACGGCGGCGGTGGCTTCGTGTTCATCCTGTTGCACGTGGTAAGGCAGACGCACCGCAACGAAGCGGTAGCCGTTGTCGCCAGTGCTTTCACGCAGCTCGCGCACCGCGCGCTGGGCCATCAGGCCGGCGGTCAGTGAGTCGACGCCGCCGCTGATGCCCAGTACCAGGGTCTTGAGCCGCGCATTACGCAGGCATTGCTTGATGAATTCGACCCGGCGGGTCAGGTCGGCTTGCAGCGCTGCCTCATCGGCGAACGGCGGCTGAACCTTGAGTTGTTCGGCAATCTGGCGTTGCAGGGCTTGCATGGGGCTCTCCTTGTTGAAAATCGAAAGGCTCACTCGCCGGCAATGGTCGGCACCTTGAACACGTGGCGCAGGTAGGCAACGAAGTTGGGATCCTTGCATTGGGCCTTGCCCGGCTCATCGGAAATCTTCGCCACCGGCTGGCCGGCACAGGCTGTCATCTTCAGCACCATGTTCATCGGCGCGACGCCGGGGATATCGGCGGTCAAATTGGTGCCAATGCCGAAGCTGACGTTGATGCGCCCACGCAGGGCACGGAAAATCTGCAAGGCCTTGGGCAGGCTCAGGCCGTCTGAGAACACCAGCGTCTTGCTCATCGGGTCGATGCCCAGCTTGCGGTAATGGGCTATGCATTTTTCGCCCCACTGTACCGGATCACCCGAGTCGTGACGCAAACCGTCAAACAGTTTGGCGAAGTACAGATCGAAATCGTTCAGGAAGGCATCGGTGGTGATGCAGTCGGTCAGGGCGATGCCCAGCAGGCCGCGGTACTCACGCACCCAGCAATCCAGGGCGGCGCTCTGGCTGTCGATCAGTCGCGGGCCGAGTTGTTGGTGGGCCATGATCCACTCATGAGCCATGGTGCCCAGCGGTTTGATGTCTTTTTGTTGGGCCAGGTGCACATTACTGGTGCCGACGAACTGTCCGGGAAAATCATCCTTGAGGGCCTGGACCACAGTTTCCTGCACGGCATAGGAGAAGCGTCGCCGGGTACCGAAGTCAGCGACCTTGAACTCGGCCAGTTCTTCGGCACTGGCATTGGCCTTGAGCCAGTCGAACTTGGCGTACAGATGATCGCTGGCCTGAGCGAGCAGGATGTCTGGATGCTTGTGGCGGTTGCGCACCTCGCTGACGATGGCCAGCAGTGGCACCTCGAACAGGATCACGTGCAGCCAGGGGCCGTGCAGCCGAATGCGCAATTCACCGTCTTCGATGCTGGCGTCTACATAGCGGGTGTTAAAGCGAAACAGGCCCAGAAAGCGCAGAAAGTCCGGTTTCAGAAAACTGATGCGCTCCAGAAAGCCCAGTTGCTCCTTGCCGAGCGACAGATTGCACAGCCGCTCGATCTGCCGTTCGATTTCAGGCAGGTACGGGCGCAGATCCTCGCCATTGCGGCAGCGGAACTCCCACTCCACATCCACATTGGGATAGTTATGCAACACCGCCTGCATCATGGTGAGCTTGTAGAAATCGGTGTCGATCAGGTTTTGCACGATGCTCTCGGAGAAAGCGCTCTCGCTCATCGGGATAGCTCCAGCATGACCGCTCAAAGGGTGCGGTCCAGGCGAAAAACAATCCGACATCACCGGGCAGCGAATGTGGCAACTCGAGTCGCGAGTGTGTCGAGGCGATCATGATGCCAGCGAACGGCATTTGGTGGGGCGCTTTGTTCAAAGGTGTGTCAGCGATGCACTCAGCTCGGCAATGCAGAAATGACGATCAACACCGTAGGCTTTTTTACCTATTTAAATAGGATGCATCCATTTTTTCTGATTCGCTTTCAAGGCCTTGGCTGCGGCGCGTATAAAACGCGCCTGCGTCTGGTCTGATGGCTCGTTTCGGCTGTCCCGGATCTGTGCGTTGATCAATCAGGAAAAGGAAGTCCGATGAAACTGCTCACAAGTCTGATCCTCTTGCCCATGCTGATGCTGGTCGGTTGCAAAGGCCAAGAGCGCTGGATAAGCCTGAATTTTTCAGGTCCGGTCACGCACGACGGTCGTGTATTACCGTCGGCGTCCGCCCGCTCTCATGAATCACAACTGGCCAATCAGTTCGAGAAAATGGGTATTGCGCCGGGCGCGCTGAAGATCAGGCGAGACAGGGATGATCAGAGTGTTGTGCATATCAAGATGGTTCAAGGGGCTCTTGATGCTCAACAGCAAGAGGCGATAAAGAGCTATCTCATCGGCTTGATCGAGTCGCGTCGGCACGCCAACTTTCGTATGTCCCTGACGACTGACAAGACCGCTATCGAGGAGGTCGCCAGCAAGCTGTCAATGGCGGGCATGAAGAGCTTGGTGACGTTCAATACCTTGGGTCATTTTTCGGTCAACTTACTGGACCCGCAAAGCCTGAAACCTTATCGGCCTGGTGATACAGGCGAGCGGGCAGTATGCGCCGTCACTTTAAGGCTTCAGCGTCCGACGTCGGTCTCCTACTCCAGTATCGAGCGGATCGAGGGTGCAGCGTTTTCCGGTGCGCGCAAACCCAACGTGTACGGTGAAGTTCGCTCCTTGCGGCCTTCAATGCCCGAACAGCTGATGAAAGTGCCTGTTTTACTGAGTATCGAGGATGCTGACCTGCGCAGGTTGTTGAACGAAGGTCGGCTGCAGGTACATTTTCAACTCGAGCCCCCACAGCGCTCTTGGGGAGCCTGGGCTGTTCCTATGTATGGCGTAGAGAACATCAGCTTCACTCTGACATCCATTGATGTATCGGACATTGCCAATCCCGTGTTGCGTTATTCAAGAATGCATCAGCAGTGCACCCGCGAAGTGGCTACCCTGGAGCGCCCTTTTTCTTTCCAGACCGGGCGTGGTCTGGACAGTCTGAGAGATGCCGTTTTCTGGGATGAGCCGTAATGCGAAGGCCTTGCTGGGCGATTCCATAGCATTGAGGCAACTTCATGCCCGAATGGAATGACATTCGGCACAAACCTCGTTTGCCCGCCGTCGATCAAGGGTTTATCAATAGCCGCTGGATTTTGCCCATGCGGCTGGCGGCCTGACGACACCCGTCGAAAGGTTTTGCCGCGTTACGCTAACAATCCACTAATCTCAAAATGGTGCGTCCCGTAGCGTTCGCGCACCGCCGGTGTGCAGTTCGGTGACAGCGCCGGTTACAGTTGGGTTGCTCTTCGTGTGAGGGCGGGGTTGCTGCTTTTTGTCGTTCTGGTTGCGCTTTTTTGTTGCGTGGTTGCAACCCGTTGATCCAGAGGGTTGCACCTCTTGGTTTGCTGGATTATCAGCAACCGTACGTCCCCTGGATCGTGAGTTTTTGAAAAATAAAAAAATGATGGCACGAGGCTTGCTCAAGCCTATGGCGTAGTTGCAGTGCTAATTAAAAAAACCTCAGGAGCACCACTCATGTCGCAGACGTTCTACCGTAAAGGCTTTCTGGCAATCGCAGTGGCAACTGCATTGGGCGTGTCGTCTTTTGCCCAGGCTGACGTGAAGATCGGCGTTGCGGGGCCCATGACAGGGGCTAATGCATCGTTTGGTGAGCAGTACATGAAGGGCGCCCAGGCGGCCGCCGATGCGATCAACAAAGCAGGCGGCATCAATGGCGAGAAGATTGTCCTGGTGGCCGGAGATGACGCCTGCGAACCCAAGCAGGCCGTGGCCGTGGCCAACCGCCTGGTCGATCAGGACAAGGTCGTGGGGGTGGTCGGGCACTTTTGCTCGTCTTCTACCATTCCGGCCTCTGAGGTCTACAGCGATGCTGGCGTAATCGCCATCACCCCTGGCTCCACCAACCCGACGGTGACCGAGCGTGGCCTGAAAGAAATGTTCCGTATGTGTGGCCGTGACGACCAGCAAGGTATCGTCGCCGGCGACTACATTGTCGACGTGCTCAAGGCCAAGAAGGTCGCGGTTATCCATGACAAAGACACCTATGGTCAGGGCCTTGCCGATGCGACCCGTGCGCAGTTGGCCAAGCGCGGTGTAAAAGAGGTGTTGTACGAAGGTCTTACCCGTGGCGAAAAAGACTTCAGTGCGCTGGTCACCAAGATCCGCTCCACTGGCGCTGAAGTGGTCTATTTCGGTGGGCTGCACCCCGAAGCCGGCCCGCTGGTCCGCCAGTTGCGTGAGCAGGGCCTGAAGGATGTCAAGTTCATGTCCGATGACGGTATCGTTACTGACGAGCTGGTCACCACTGCGGGCGGTGCGAAAAACGTCGATGGCGTGTACATGACTTTCGGCGCCGACCCGCGTCTGCTGCCTGACAGCAAGGCAGTGGTCGACGAGTTCCGCAAGTCCGGGTACGAGCCTGAAGGTTACACCCTGTATGCCTATGCGTCAGTGCAGGCACTGGCTGCCGGCTTCAACGGTGCCAAGGCCAACAAGGGCGACAAGGCCGCCGAGTGGCTCAAGGCCAATCCGGTGCAGACGGTGATGGGCAAGAAGGAGTGGGACACCAAGGGTGACCTGAAAACCTCCGACTATGTCGTTTACCAGTGGGACGCCAACGGTAAATACAAGCAACTGGACCAGCAGAAGTAATCCAGGCCCGCCACACCCTCGCACCCTGCGGGGGTGACCTGGATTGTTCCCTTTGCACCTGTTCGCTGCGCCTTTAGAGGCGCGGCGGGCAGGACCCTGAGCGGCTTTCAAGTGTGTGAGCGTGCGTGATGGACGGTATTTTCCTGCAACAAATGGTCAACGGCCTGACCCTCGGGTCGGTCTACGGCCTGATCGCCATCGGTTATACGATGGTCTACGGCATTATCGGCATGATCAACTTCGCCCACGGCGATGTGTACATGATCTCTGCCTACCTGACCGCCATCGGTCTGGCGGTGCTGGCCTTTTTTGGGCTTGAGTCCTTTCCCTTACTGATTCTCGGCACCCTGGTGTTTACCATTGTGGTCACCGGGGTCTACGGCTTTGTGATCGAGCGGGTGGCCTACAAGCCACTGCGTAACTCGACCCGTCTGGCACCGCTGATCAGTGCCATCGGTATTTCGCTGATTCTGCAGAACTACGCTCAGATCAGCCAGGGTGCCCGTCAGCAAGGCGTACCGACCCTGCTCGAAGGCGCCTGGCGTTTCGAGATCGGCAGCGGCTTCGTGCAGATCACCTACACCAAGATCTTTATCCTGATCGCCGCCTTTGCCGGCATGGCGATCCTGACTTACATCATCCAATGCACCAAGCTGGGCCGGATGTGCCGCGCCACCCAGCAGGACCGCAAGATGGCCTCGATTCTGGGCATCAACACTGATCGGGTGATTTCCTATGTGTTCATCATCGGTGCGGCCATGGCGGCGCTGGCCGGTGTGCTGATCACCATGAACTACGGCACCTTCGACTTCTACGCCGGCTTCGTGATCGGCATCAAGGCATTCACTGCTGCCGTGCTGGGCGGCATCGGCTCACTGCCGGGGGCGATGCTCGGCGGGCTGATTCTTGGCGTGGCTGAGGCGCAGTTCTCCGGGATGATCAACTCTGACTACAAAGACGTGTTCAGCTTCAGCCTGCTGGTGCTGATCCTGATCTTCCGTCCGCAGGGCCTGCTGGGCCGCCCACTCGTGGCTAAGGTGTAAGCATGTCAGCTCCTACTAAACCAATCGATTACAAGAAAAGCCTGATCGACGCGGTGCTGGCCGGCCTGCTCGCGCTGATCGTGTTCGGTCCTATCGTCGGCGTGGTCCTGGATGGCTACAGCTTCAATCTTGAGCCTGCCAAGGTGGCGATGTTTGTCGCCGTGGTCATGGTCGGGCGCCTGCTGCTCAGCCTGTTCCTGCAAACGGCGCGTGGCCAGCGGCTGGCCCAGGGCATGGAGTCCGGTGGCGCAGGGGTGCATGTGCTCAAGCCTGATCACAAGTCGAGCCTGTACTGGATTATCCCGGCCCTGATCGTCATTGCCGTGATCTTTCCGGTATTTGCCAACAAGTACCTGCTGACCGTGGTCATTCTTGGCCTGATCTACGTGTTGCTCGGCCTGGGGCTGAACATCGTGGTCGGTCTGGCTGGCCTGCTCGATCTGGGGTACGTGGCGTTTTACGCCATCGGCGCCTACGGTCTGGCGCTGGGTTACCAGTATCTGGGCCTGGGTTTCTGGTCGGCCTTGCCCTTGGCGGCCATTGCTGCGGCACTGGCGGGCTGTATCCTGGGCTTTCCGGTGTTGCGCATGCACGGTGATTATCTGGCCATCGTGACCCTGGGTTTTGGCGAAATCATTCGCCTGGTGCTCAACAACTGGCTGTCGTTCACCGGTGGTCCCAATGGTGTGCCGGTGCCGTCGCCGACCTTCTTCGGTCTGGAGTTCGGGCGCAGGGCGAGAGAGGGCGGGGTGCCGATCCACGAGTACTTTGGCTTCGAATACAACCCTGACCTGAAATTCCTGTTCATCTATGCGGTGCTGTTCATCGTGGTGCTGGCGGTGCTGTTCATCAAGCATCGCCTGACCCGTATGCCTATCGGGCGTGCCTGGGAAGCGCTGCGTGAGGACGAGATCGCCTGTCGTGCCATGGGCCTGAACCATGTGCTGGTCAAACTCTCGGCATTCACCATCGGTGCCTCCACTGCCGGTCTTGCCGGAGTGTTTTTCGCCAGCTATCAAGGCTTCGTCAACCCGACCTCGTTCACCTTTTTCGAGTCGGCACTGATCCTCGCCATCGTGGTACTGGGTGGCATGGGCTCGACGGTCGGCGTGGTGATCGCGGCGTTCGTGCTGACGGTTGCCCCTGAACTGCTGCGTAGCTTCGCTGAATATCGGGTGCTGCTGTTCGGCATCCTGATGGTATTGATGATGATCTGGCGGCCACGCGGCCTGATCCGTATCAGCCGCACCGGCGTCAAGCCTCGCAAGGGTGTTCTGGTGCAGGGAGGAGCGGCGCAATGAGCCAGGAAATCGTACTTTCGGTCGAGCACCTGATGATGCACTTTGGCGGTATCAAGGCGTTGAGTGACGTCAGCCTGCAAGTGCGGCGCAATTCGATCTTCGCCCTGATCGGCCCCAACGGCGCCGGCAAGACCACCGTGTTCAACTGCCTGACCGGCTTTTACAAGGCCACTGGCGGGCGCATCGAGCTGCACACCCGTGGCAAAACCACCAACGTCATCAAGCTGCTGGGCGAGTCTTTCCAGCCGACCGACTTTATCTCGCCACCGAGCTTTTTCCGCCGGCTGTACTACAAGATGTTCGGCGGTACTCACCTGGTGAACCGCGCAGGGCTGGCAAGGACGTTCCAGAACATTCGCCTGTTCAAGGAAATGTCCGTGGTGGAGAACCTGTTGGTGGCCCAGCACATGTGGGTCAACCGCAACTTGCTCAGCGGTATCCTCAACACCCGTGGCTATCGCAAGGCCGAAGAGGACGCTTTGAATACCGCGTTCTACTGGCTCGAAGTGGTGGATCTGGTGGACTGTGCCAACCGCCTGGCCGGTGAGTTGTCCTACGGCCAGCAACGGCGTCTGGAAATCGCCCGGGCCATGTGTACCCGGCCCCAGGTGATTTGCCTCGACGAGCCGGCTGCCGGCCTCAACCCGCAGGAAACCGAAGCCCTGAGCGGCATGATCCGCAAGCTGCGCGATGAACACGACATGACGATCGTGCTGATCGAGCACGATATGGGGATGGTCATGAGCATTTCCGATGACATCGTGGTGCTCGACCACGGCAACGTGATTGCGGCGGGCAAGCCACAAGACATTCGTAACGACCCCAAAGTGATTGCTGCCTATCTGGGCGCTGAGGAAGAGGAACTGGTATGAGTCAACCGATCCTCGAATTGAAAGAGATCGACGTGTTCTACGGGCCGATCCAGGCCCTCAAGAAGGTGTCGCTGCACATCGATGAAGGCGAGACGGTTAGCCTGATCGGTGCCAACGGGGCCGGCAAGTCGACCCTGCTGATGTCGATTTTCGGCCAGCCGCGGGCGGCCAGCGGGCAGATTCTCTACCAGGGCACCGACATCACCCAGAAGTCCTCGCACTACATCGCTTCCAACGGTATTGCCCAGTCACCGGAGGGCCGCCGGGTGTTCCCCGACATGTCGGTGGAAGAGAATCTGCTGATGGGCACCATTCCGATTGGTGACAAGCACTGCGGCGAAGACATGCAGCGTATGTTCGAGTTGTTTCCCCGGCTCAAGGAGCGGCGCAATCAGCGGGCGATGACCATGTCGGGTGGCGAGCAGCAGATGCTGGCCATTGCCCGGGCGCTGATGAGCCGGCCCAAACTGCTGCTGCTTGATGAGCCGAGCCTTGGCCTGGCACCGATCATCGTCAAACAGATCTTTTCGATCCTGCGCGAGCTGGCCTCTACCGGCATGACCATCTTTCTGGTCGAGCAGAACGCCAACCACGCCCTGAAACTGTCTGACCGCGCCTACGTGATGGTCAACGGCGAGATTCGCCTGTCCGGCACCGGCCAGGAGCTGCTCTGCAACGAGGAGGTGCGCAACGCTTATCTGGGCGGGCATTGATCGCGTCAAGTTTTCAACAGCAGTTATCCACGCCCCGGCCGGTTATCGTCCGGGGCGTCATTTTTTCCGATTGTGGAAAACCTTTTTGGCGCGGCGCTGGAGCGCGACATAAAGCCGCTGTAACGGCCTGTTTTGTCACGCTTTTGACTTGTTCAGGATTACTGTGGAACTGACTGTTGATAACTTGGTGGCATTTATCTGTAGGCCTTTATATACAAGGCTTATAGCGCTATGGTTAAAAAATGATCAGCGGTTTTTTTCAAGCGTATCAGAGCGTTTGTCAATCGTTTGAGCGCTGGTTATTGATACAGTATAAGGTGCTTGTCATCCTGTGGATAACTCTGTGGGAAAGCCTTGGAAAGACTCGGCAATGCCAAGTACCCAAAGGGCTGCGACGTATTTTCGCTAAACATCCATGAACGGCTCGTTACAACCAGGCAGCGCAAGTCAAGCAAAAAACTTTTCCTTAGGCCCTGCAGCCCGCGTCACGCAAGGCTTTGCCGGTTTCAGAGTTGCTCACGGAAATTGTGGGCCTGACTGTGGATAAGGTGAGTAAAACCAGCTACAGGCCACGAACTGCATGGCTTACAGGCTGTTGATCGTTTTTTGTACAGTTCCACGTGGTATTGGCTGTTTTATCCACCGGGCTTGATCCTCGGCCGATCGCACGGGCATTCTGCCGGTCTTGTGTGCGCGGCTGTTTGCAGTTGACGCACTTATCAACAGGCTGCGCGGTTCAGCGCCATGTCAGGAGAATGAAATGACTTCCACCGTATTCATTACCGGAGCGACGTCCGGGTTTGGCGAAGCCTGTGCCCGCCGCTTTGCCGAGGCCGGCTGGTCGCTGGTACTTACCGGTCGGCGCAAGGAGCGTCTGGATGCGCTGCAGGCCGAGTTGTCGGCCAAGACCCGGGTGCTGACCCTTGAGCTGGACGTGCGTGACCGCAAGGCCATGGAGAAGGCCATCGCCGAACTGCCGGAAGAATTCGCCACGATTCGCGGACTTATCAACAACGCAGGCCTGGCCTTGGGCCTGGAACCGGCACCGAAGTGCGATCTGGACGACTGGGACACCATGATCGACACCAACATCAAGGGCCTGGTCTATACCACGCGCCTGCTGTTGCCCCGCCTGATCGCCCATGGTCGTGGTGCGAGCATTGTCAACCTGGGGTCGGTGGCCGGTAACTACCCGTATCCGGGCGGTAACGTATACGGCGGCTCCAAGGCCTTTGTCGGTCAGTTCTCGCTGAACTTGCGCAACGACCTGGTCGGCACTGGCGTGCGGGTCACCAACCTTGAGCCGGGCCTTTGCGAAAGCGAGTTCTCGCTGGTGCGTTTTGCCGGTGACCAGTCCAAGTACGACGCCACCTATGCCGGCGCCGAGCCGATCCAGCCGCAAGACATTGCCGAGACCATCTTCTGGATCATGAACACGCCGGCCCACGTCAACATCAACAGCCTGGAGCTGATGCCGGTCAGCCAGACCTGGGCAGGCTTTGCCATCGATCGCAACCGCGGCTAAAACCTGTTCGCTGACCCCGTAGGAGCTGCTTTAGCAGCGAATTTCAGCAGCGAATTGATGCTGAAGCCTTCGCGGCTGAAGCGGACCGCCGCCCGGCCGCTCCTACCGGCTCAGGTGTTGTTATTGAGGTGGTTTTCCAGCCCCAGGTAGCAGGTTGCCAGGTGGTACGGGGTGGTGGAGGGCATGTCGCTGCGGCTGACCTTGCCCTCGCTGTCCAGGCACTCATGCCAGCCCTGTGGATAAATGAACCGGGTCTGCAGCGCCATGGCCTGCGCAGGCAGCAATGACTTTGCGCCGTCGCGTAACGCCAGGGCACGCAGGTACTCGGCCTGGGCCCAGATACGCTGGGTGCCGTCCACGACACTGCCATCGGGTTTGAGCATTGCACTGACCGCGCCGCTGCGGGCATCCACACCTTGCGCCTGAGCCACGGCGAACGCTGTGTGCATCGCCTTGTACAACGGGCTGCCATGCAACTGCGGGGTTGATTGCAGAAGAAAGAACCACTCGAACTGGTGCCCCGGCTCATACCAGTTATCCACAGCGCCGAGCGGCTTCTCCAGCAGCACCCCGCTCGCCGGATCAATGAAGTGCTCATGCATGTGATCCACCAGCCCTTCCAGTGCCTCGACGGTGTCGGTGTCGGCGCGCACTTGTAACGTCGCCAGAAAGGCTTCGGCCAGGTGCATCAGCGGGTTTTGCAACGCGCCGCTGCCCAGATCGGACCAGTCTTCGCCAAGGCTCGCTTCATAAAGCCCCTGGCCATCGGCAAAATGCTCGCGTACCACGCTCAAGGCGGCATCCAGTGCCGACTCGGCCAATGGCTCTCGGGTTTTGGCCCAGTAGTGCGCGCAGGCAAAAATGATGAACGCGTGGGTATACAGATCCTTGCGCCGATCCAGCGGGGCGCCTTGCGGGTCGATGCTGTAGAACCAGCCGCCATGCTCGGCATCGTGAAAGTGCCGCTGCAACGAGCGGAACAACGCATGGGCACGCTGCTCGGCTTGCGGCACTTGCGAGTTGCCGATCAGGCTTGCGAACACAAACAACTGGCGGGCGCAGGCCATGGCCCGGTAGCGTTGTGCAGGCAGTGGCTGGTGCGCGGGGTCGACGGCCTCAAAGGGCAGTGCCAATGCCGGGTTCCAGCCTGGGCCCAGCCATATGGGCACGACAATCTGGAGAAAATGCGTTTGCAAGGCGGCAAACACCTGACTCAGTTCAGGCTGTGGAGCGGTGCTGGAGGCGTGGGGCATGAGCGGGCATCACGGCAGGATCGGATGCGCGCATGTTAACAGGCGTACTGCTAACCGTGCAGGCCGCGCCAATGGCGCGCGCCCATAAATATGAAACGCAGTTGTTCGGTGATCTTAGCCTGCGGGGTCAGGTGGGCCGCCAGCGGGGCAGCTGGCGGGTCGATCAGCTCTGGCAACATGGCGAACACACTCTTGACCACCAGATCGGCAATGATGCCCAGCGAGTTGCTGTTCAAATGCTGCCACTTGGGCATTTTCCCCAGGTCTGTGGCCAGGTCGGCGACGATACCTTCGCGCAATGCCGCCAGCGCCTGACGAACCTGCAATGAGCCGCCGTACTGTTCGCGTGCCAGGAACAGAAACTGCTGCCGGTTGGCCGCCACACCGTCGAGAAAAATCCGTACCGAGGCTTCGATCAGGCCGCCCATCACCATTTCGTTATGGCGGACCAGGCGGATGGTTTCCCGAAAGGTATGGCCGACTTCCGCGACCAACGCCAGACCCAACTGGTCCATGTCGTCGAAATGCCGATAGAAACCGGTCGGCACGATCCCGGCAGTACGCGCCACCTCCCGCAGGCTCAGACTGCCGAAGCCGCAGCCGCTTTCCATCAACTGATGTGCGGCGTCGAGCAGGGCGCGGCGGGTCTGTTGTTTCTGTTCGGCGCGGGGTGACATGGGTGGGGCGTTCCGGGGATAAACTGCGCTGCACTCTAACACGAGAGCGACCGATAGCAGGTTGATGAGTGATCGAGTCAAACCATGCTGGCTTTTACCAGTCAAAGTGGTATGTCGTGTGTAGCGCGCCTGATTGGCGCGCGGGTTCTGGAGAGTCGCAATGACGCGCAGCCGCAAGATTTTCGCCTGGACAGGCGTCACCCTGGTCGCCCTGCTGGCCATTCTGATCGTTGTGATCGCCACCTTTGACTGGAACCGCCTCAAACCTTTTATCAACGACAAAGTCAGCGCAGCCTTGCATCGTCCGTTTGCCATCAACGGAGATCTGAGCGTGCGCTGGCAGCGCGAAGGCGATGAAAACGGCTGGCGTGGCTGGGTGCCCTGGCCGCAGTTTGTCGCGCAGGACCTGACCCTGGGCAACCCTGACTGGTCGCGTCAGGCGCAGATGGTCACGCTCAAACAAGTGACGTTCAGCCTCTCGCCGTTGCCGTTATTGAGCCAGCGGGTGGTGATTCCCCGCATCGAACTGAATCAACCCGACGCGAAACTCGAACGGCTGGCCGACGGCCGCGCCAACTGGGTGTTCGACCTGCCCAAGTCCGATCCAGACGCAGAGCCTTCGGCGTGGGAGCTCGACATTGGCTCGATCCGCTTCGACAAAGGCCTGGTAAGCATTGATGACCAGACCCTTAAAACCCGGATGGAACTGGTCATCACCCCATTGGGTAAACCGATTCCGTTCAGTGACATTGTCGGCGGCAAAGAAGCACAGAAGGTGGCCGAGAAGGGCGCCAGGCCCCAGGACTATGCCTTTGCCATCGCCACCAAGGGTCAATACCGTGGCCTGCCGGTTGGCGGCAATGGCAAGGTTGGCGGGTTGCTGGCCCTCAAGGATGCCAGCCAGCCATTTCCGGTGCAGGCCGATGTAAAAATTGCCGATACCCATATCGTGGTCGCCGGCACCCTGACCGATCCGCAGAACTTCGGCGCCCTGGACCTGCGCCTGAAACTCTCCGGCGCGAGCCTGAGCAACCTGTACCCGCTGACCGGCGTGACCCTGCCCGATTCAGGGGCATACGCCACCGACGGTCGATTGATTGCCCGGCTCAAGGACCCGCAAGGTGCGAACTTCCGTTATGAAGACTTCAACGGCAAGATCGGTAACAGTGACATCCACGGTGACCTGGGCTTTGTCGCCAGCCAGCCACGGCCGAAACTGACCGGTAAGCTGGTGTCCAACCAGTTGCTGTTCACCGATCTGGCGCCGCTGATCGGTGCCGATTCCAATACCGAGCAGAAAAAGCGCGGCGGCGAGAGCAAGCAGCCGTCGGGTAAAGTGTTGCCGGTCGAGACATTTGCCACCGACCGCTGGCGCGCCATGGATGCCGATGTGGAGTTCACCGGCAAGCGCATCGTCCAGGCGCCGGAACTACCGCTGAGCGACCTGTACACCCATGTGCTGCTCGATGATGGTCAGTTGAGCCTGCAACCGCTGCGCTTTGGCGTGGCCGGCGGCAAGCTTGATGCCGATATTCGCCTTAACGGTCGCGTCCAGCCGCTGCAGGGGCGCGCCAAACTGTCGGCCCGGGGCTTTAAGCTCAAGCAGTTGTTCCCCACGTTCGAACCGATGAAAACCAGCTTCGGTGAGCTCAATGGTGACGCTGATATCAGCGGCCAGGGCAACTCGGTCGCGACCTTGTTGGGGACCGCCAATGGCCAACTGCGCATGTTGATCAACGATGGTGCGATCAGTCGCGGGCTGATGGAAATCGCCGGGCTCAATGTTGGCAACTATCTGGTTGGAGAGTTGTTCGGTGACAAGGAGGTGAAGATCAATTGCGCGGTCAGCGACTTCGGGATCAAGGACGGCCTGGCCAGCAGCCGGTTGTTTGTGTTCGATACCGAGAACGCGATCATTTACATCAATGGCACCGCCAATCTCAAGAGCGAGCAACTGGACCTGAAGATCAACCCTGAGTCGAAAGGCTTGCGGGTGTTTTCCCTGCGTTCACCGCTGTACGTCAACGGCACCTTTGCCAAACCCAATGCCGGCGTACAGACCGGCCCGTTGTTGCTGCGCGGCGCCGGCATGCTGGCGCTGGGTGTCGCCGCCGGCCCTGCCGCGAGCCTGCTGGCGCTGGTTGCCACCGGCGACAGCACCCCGGACCAATGCACCCCGATGCTGGAACAGATCAGGGCCGGCAAGTTACCCAAGGCGACCCGATAATCAGGGGTAAGCCCAATACTGTTCGATTAAGCCTCAAAAATCTCTATGGGAGATCGCCCGCCGCCTCGGCGCCGCGCTGTCGCGTAGCCAACACGCAACCCCGTAGGAGCAGCTTTAGCTGCGAAAGGCTTCGCAGCTAAAGCTGCTCCTACGGGAGGGCCTTGTAAATCAGCGATTTGTAATTTGTTTGATGAGAGCGAACTCTGCTCGCGAAGAGGTCGGTAAAGTCACGGCAGATGCAGTGTTTTTACTGGCCTCTTAGCTACCAGGGGAGCTCCCACAGAGGTATATAGCGACTAAAAGAACAGTCCTGGAGTTAGGCCCATTACTGCTCCCTCCGAAGCATAAAGTGCCTGATTGACCTTTGGCAGGCCTGGTCCAGTGGCTGGCCTGTGCCGGGCAGTGGAGCAGAATCAATAGCGAGTGGCCGAGGCGTCATGGATAGCGCCCCAGCCATCCACCTTCACAAATCAGCGAGAATGTCCGCCATGTCGTCGGCGTGTTCTTCTTCCTGGGCCAGAATGTCTTCGAAGATGCGCCGGGTGGTCGGGTCAGCTTCGCCGATGTACTGGATGATCTCCCGATAGCTGTCCACTGCGATGCGCTCGGCCACCAGGTCTTCGTAGACCATTTCCTTGAGCGTTGTGCCGGCCACGTACTGGGCGTGGGAATTCTTCGACAGCAGGTCCGGGTTGAACTCCGGCTCGCCGCCCAGTTGCACGATGCGCTCGGCGAGTTTATCGGCGTGTTCGGCTTCCTGTTGGGCGTGTTCGAGGAACTCTGCCGCCGCAACGCTGGCTTTAAGCCCCGAAGCCATGAAGTAGTGACGTTTGTAGCGCAGCACGCACACCAGTTCGGTGGCCAGCGACTCATTGAGCAGGCGCAGGATGGTATCGCGGTCGGCGCTGTAGCCTTCGGTGACCGCGCCGTTCTCGACGTTCTGGCGGGCACGCTGGCGCAGGCTGCTGACGTCAGACAGGGTATGGGCTGGGTTCAGGCTGTTCATCAGGTATCTCCTGGGCTAGTACGGTTGTGACGCTTCGCTCTGTTGCAGCCGGTGCGGCGAAGTCGTTACAGGTTGTGAGTAACAAGCGACAGGAAAAGTTTTATCGGAATTCAATCATTCATCCGGGTGTAAAAAACACGAAACGACTGCTGCACGTGGGGGTCACAACGAGGAGACCTTTCTATGGAGAGACACCATGCTCAAGTTCCTTGGCGGCACTGTCGGCATCATTTTTCTGATTGGTTTGATCGTGGTCATCGCGCTGTTCAAGCTGGTTTTCTGAGGTTTGAATGATTCAAGGCTGCACGATTGCTGCTGGGCTGCCAGCCAACTGACGTGCAGCCTCGCTTCGCGCCGTCCCCCCCGGTCCTGTTCGAAGCTGCTGATGCGTCCTTATTTATGCGCATAAAGCAATAATCACTCTGATTTTTGCATTGGAGCGATTGAAACCGCCCTGTCATTCTGCCAGCCCGTTCTGTTACGCCAGCACCCCCTGCACTGCGCGTCCCAGGCTGTCTGTCGGATTGAATAGGAGTACCGGGTATGTATCGCTGGCTGGCCAATCTGACTGTCGCCAAGAAACTGATGACAGGTTTCGGGCTGCTGCTGTTGATGAGTGTTCTGATTTTTTGCGCCGGCTGGAGCTCCATCAGCGCGTTGTCCGGGCGTATGGATCGTATGAGCGCTGTGAACAAGCTCATGGATGACCTGGCGACGATGCGCCTAGCCAGATCGGATTATTTGCAGAGTGAGGGCAATGCCGAAAAGGCCGGCACTCTGGAGAAAAGAATCAGCGCGACCGGGCAGACACTCAATGCCCTTGCCGGGCTGTACAGGCAGGCGTCGAATCAGGCGATTCTTGCTGAAATGGCACATTACCTGACGCAATACAGCGCCGGTCTTAATAACCTTAAAGCCAGTTATCAACAGATCGACGACTCACGCGCGATGCGGCGCAGTACCGGGGACAAGACCCTGGCACTGCTGGACAGCCTGGACGGTTATATCGGCAAGAATCAATTGAATGCCGAGCAACAGTACACGCTCTACCGAGCCGTCAAAGACCTGCAAATGCAGTTTCTGTATGCCCGGTTTGAAACGCGGGCCTACACCTACAGCAATAACCCGAACAGCTTTTCTGCATCGGTCGCGGCCGTCGACAAGACCTTGTCCAGTCTGGAGGTGTTGCGCCAGTCGCTGGATGACAGCGGTCAATCCGTTGCCTCAAGCTTGCACGATCTGGTTCTGGGTTATCGCGCCACGCTGGACGTTCATCAGGCGGCTTTGGTGCAGATCAGGACCCAAGTCGATGAAATCAAGAAGCAGGGTGATGCCATGCTGCAGCTCAGTCAGGGTCTGTATGCCAGTCAGATGCAGCTGCGTACCCAGGACACTCAAACCGCTGCCTGGACAATGGCGCTTAGCCTGGCGCTGGCGCTTGGCCTGGGGGTCTTTGGGGCCGTGCTGATCACCCGGCAGATTGCGCCGCCCCTGCGCGCCGCTCTGCAAAGCGTTCGGCGTATTGCCAGCGGTGATCTGACCGTGCAGCCTGCCTCGCGCCGTGAGGATGAAATCGGTCAGCTTGAGCAGGGGCTGGCCGACATGGTGACTCATTTGAGGCAACTGATCAGCCATATTGGCGATGGCGCGTCCATGATCGCCAGCTCAACGCAACAACTCTCGGCGATTACCCGGCAGACCAGCAGCGGCGCCAGTGAGCAGAAGCTTGAGACCGAGCAGGTTGCGACAGCGATGCATCAGATGAGCACCTCGGTCCAGGACGTGGCCCGCAGCGCAGTCGAAACGGCAAGCGCAGTGGACCAGGCTGCACAGGATGCCAACGGCGGCGCCACTATCGTCACCAAGGCCATAGAGCAGATCGAGAACCTGACCGGGGAGGTTCAGTTGACCAGCCAGGCGGTAAGCAGTCTGGCGCTGGAAAGTGGCCGTATCGGCGCCATGCTGGACGTCATCAAGTCGGTTGCCGAGCAGACCAACCTGCTGGCGTTGAACGCTGCCATTGAAGCGGCGCGGGCAGGCGAAGCCGGACGTGGTTTTGCCGTGGTGGCCGATGAGGTTCGCGCACTCGCCCAGCGGACACAGCAGTCGACCCAAGAGATAGAAGCACTGATTGCGGCGTTGAAGCAGGGCACCCAGCGCGCCGTACAGCGAATGGATGCCAGCCTGAAATTGACCACAGACAGCGTCGGGTTGGCCCGCGATGCCGGTCAGGCGTTGTCGAGCATTACCTCGAACATCATCGCCATCCAGGGCATGACCCGGCAGATTGCTGCCGCTGCCGAACAGCAGGGTGCGGTCGCCCAAGAGATCAGCCGCAGCGTGGTGAATGTGCGCAGCATTACCGAGCAGGCTTACACCGCGAGCGAGCAGACCAGCCAGGCGAGCATGGAGCTGGCCAGGCTGGGCCATACCCTGCAAGGCCATGTGCAGCGTTTTCAGGTCTGACGGGCGTTAGGTCGGTCACGACGCCAGAGAGCAAAAAGCCCGGTTTTTTAGTTACCGGGCTTTTGTCTATGTCGTTTAACGCTACATTGCCTTTTCGTTCTGCTCGCGCTGCTCACAGGTCATGAAACCCTTGTGTACCACCCTGCCATCACTGTTGAAACTCACGTGATACACCTGTTGGTGACCGTCTTTGGTCAGCACATAGTTATTACAGGTGCCAGGGTTGACCTTGCGCTGCACGGTGGTCGAAGGTTCGCCACCAATGGTCAGCACCTGCTGGCGGGTCATGCCGTTCTCGACCTGCTTGACCAGCGGCTGGTCGCGATAGGTCACGTAGTCCACCGGGTTTTGCACGGTGGTGCTGCCGCAGCCGGCCAGAGTTGCCAGAACACAGCTTGCTGCCAGGATTTGCTTGTACATCGCAGTCTCTCCGTATGACAGAGCCGATGCCGGCCCGGTACGATTTTGAACCGCAGCGGCGGCAGAGAGTTCGATGCATTTGGCCAGTATCGTTTGTTGGTCGTCTTTTGCTGCCTTGTCGGCAAACGCCGCTAGGCTGAACCCATCAAGGTTCAGGACAGGAGCGTCTCATGACACAAGACTACGCCACGCGTTATCCCCTGTTGTTGGTCCCCGGCCTGCTGGGATTTGTCAGGGTGCTGATCTACCCCTACTGGTTCGGGATCGTCAAACCTCTGGAGCGTGGTGGTGCCAAGGTCTTTCCGGTCATGGTTTCGGGGGTCAACTCCACGGAAATCCGCGGGGAACAACTGTTGTTGGTCATCGAGCAGATCATGCGCGAAACCGGCGCGACCAAGGTCAATCTGCTCGGCCATAGCCAGGGCGCGCTGACGGTCCGCTATGTGGCGGCCAAGCGCCCGGACCTGGTGGCCTCGGTCACCTCCGTGGCCGGCCCCAATCATGGTTCGGAACTGGCCGACTTTCTTGAGCGGCGGTTTCCGGTGGGCACGCCAGGCGGGCGTATCGTCAATGCGATCATCGGTTTGCTCGACGGGTTGATCCGGATCTTCGAAACCGGCTATCGCGGGCCGCGCTTGCCCACTGATATCAGTGCCTCGCACCAGTCGTTGACCACCACCGGCGTGGCCCTGTTCAACCGCGCGTATCCCCAAGGCTTGCCAGAGTCCTGGGGCGGGCAGGGCGCAGAGGTGGTCGATGGCGTGCGCTACTACTCCTGGTCGGGGATCATCAAGCCAGGGATCACCAATCGTGGGCTGAACCTGCTCGATGGCTCCAATATCGTCTGTCGCCTGTTTGCCCGGACCTTCACCAAAGAGCGCGGCCAGTGTGACGGCATGGTCGGGCGCTTCAGCTCGCATCTGGGGCGGGTGATCGGTGATGACTTTGCGCTGGATCACTTCGACAGCGTCAATCAGATGATCGGCCTGGTAGGGCGCGGGGCCCGGCCGGTGCAGCTGTTTCTGGAGCATGCCGCGCGGCTGAAAGCCGCCGGTCTCTAGCTTTCGCGCCCGCAAGAAATAATTTTCAGCCTGCGTCATTCGGTCGCGCCCCCGTCAAATCGGGGGCGCGCCGCTGATTGTTGCCAGTGTTGTCAGGCACGTTGCAGCGCGCTCACTGGTTCTCGCTCTGGAAGGCTGGCAGACTGCCCGCTTGTCCGTGCTGCCGTATGAGGCGCTATGCCAACGTTTTCTTCGCGTCAGATCTTCATCGCCAGTTGGCTCATCATGTTTGGCGGCCTGCTGTTCGTGCTGCCGTTTCGTTTGCTGCCAAGCCTGCTCTGCGGCCTGCTGGTGTTTGAGCTGGTCAACATGCTGACCCCGCGCTTGCAGCGCCTGATTGCCGGCGAGCGGGCGCGCTGGCTGGCGGTGGCGTTGCTTGGCACCCTGGTGGTGAGCCTGCTGGCTTTGTTGTTCGCCGGCGCGTTCAGCTTCATCCTGCACGAGGCGGAAAACCCTGGCGCCTCGCTGGACAAGTTCATGACCCTGATCGACCGCGCGCGCGGTCAGTTGCCGCCGTTCATCGAGTCCTACTTGCCGGCCAGTGCGGCCGAGTTCCGGGTCTCGCTGGTGGTCTGGCTGCAAAAGCACATTGGCGAGCTGCAACTGATCGGCAAGGGCGCCGCGCACATGTTCGTGACCATGCTCATTGGCATGGTATTGGGCGCGATCATTGCCTTGCAGCGCATCAGCGATGTCAGCAGCCGCAAGCCGCTGGCTGCCGCGCTGTTTGATCGTCTGCACCTGCTCAGCCAGGCGTTTCGCAACATTGTCTTTGCGCAGATCAAGATTTCGTTGCTCAACACCGCACTGACCTCGGTGTTTCTGGCCGTGGTGCTGCCGCTGTGGGGCATTCACCTGCCGCTGACCAAGACCCTGATCTTCATGACCTTCGTGCTGGGCCTGTTGCCGGTGGTGGGTAACCTGCTGTCCAACACGCTGATCTTCATCGTCGGCCTGTCGGTGTCGCTGTGGGTGGCGCTGGCGGCGCTGGGCTACCTGATCGTTATCCACAAGGTCGAGTACTTTCTCAACGCACGCATCGTCGGCGGCCAGATCAGTGCCAAGTCCTGGGAGCTGTTGCTGGCCATGCTGCTGTTCGAAGCCGCTTTCGGTTTGCCTGGCGTGGTGGCGGGGCCGGTGTACTACGCCTACCTCAAGAGCGAATTGAAGCAGGCGGGTCTGGTCTGAACGCAGCGACAAGCCGCAAGCTTTAAGCTAGAAGCTGGTCGAGGCTGGCTTTTCGCTTGAGGCTTACAGCTTGGGGCTTGCAACGGCTCCTCAGCCGTAACGCTTTTTGGCTTCGATCGCCAGGCCGCTGCCGATGCCGCCGAAGATATCGCCTTCAATGTGTCGGGCGTTGGGCAGCATCAGTGACACGCTGTTGCGCAGTGCCGGGATGCCGCTGGAACCGCCGGTGAAGAACACGGTGTTGACCTGCGCGACGCCGACCCCGGCCTTGTTCAGCAACTCAGTGACGCTGTTGCGCACTTGCTCCAGTTGCGACTCGATGGCCGACTCGAACAGCGGCCGGGTCAGGTCGACACTCAAGCCGGCCTCAATGCGTTGCATGGCCACATGGCGGCTTTCAGCCTGGCTCAGTTCGATCTTGCTGGCTTCCACTTCCATGGCCAGCCAGTGCCCGGCGCGCTGCTCGATCAGCTTGAACAGACGGTCGATGCCGTTGGCGTCTTCGATGTCGTAGCGCATGCTGCCCAGCGCCAGTTTCGATTTCTGTGAGTACACCGAGTTGATGGTGTGCCAGGTCGCCAGGTTAATGTGGTGGCTGGTCGGCATGAACGCACCGCTTTTCATCCGGCTGCCGTAGCCGAACAGCGGCATCACACCTTGCAGGCTCAGTTGCTTGTCGAAATCGGTACCGCCGATGTGTACGCCGCCGGTGGCCAGGATGTCGTCCTGGCGGTCGTCACGGCTGCGGCGCTCAGGCGCCAGGCGCACCAGCGAGAAGTCCGAGGTCCCGCCGCCGATGTCGACAATCAGCACCAGCTCTTCCTGGTCAATGCCCGACTCGTAGTCGAACGCTGCGGCAATCGGCTCGAACTGGAACGACACGTCTTTAAAGCCGATCTTGCGGGCGACGGCGGCCAGGGTGTCTTCGGCCTCCTGGTCGGCAGCGGCATCGTCATCGACAAAATGCACCGGGCGGCCCAGCACCACGTGCTCGAACTCCCGGCCGGCACTGCGTTCGGCGCGCTTTTTCAGCTCGCCGATAAACAACCCCAACAGGTCGGTAAACGGCATGGCGGTGCCCAGCACGCTGGTGTCGTGCTTGATCAGCTTGGAACCCAGCAGGCTCTTGAGCGAACGCATCAGGCGGCCTTCGTAGCCTTCCAGATACTCATGCAGGGCCAGGCGGCCAAACACCGGGCGGCGCTCTTCGATATTGAAGAACACCACTGACGGCAGGGTGATCTTGTCGTCTTCCAGGGCAATCAACGTTTCCATGCCGGGGCGCAGCCAGCCGACGGTGGAATTGGACGTGCCGAAGTCGATGCCGCAGGCACGGGCCGGGGATTGATCTGTCATGGAGAGTGCCTTCCAGAAAAAAACGGCCGCGCAGTGTATGTCAGTGCACCAGGAATGCGTAGTGCCATGTGCCGATTGGTTGCACGCCGGTGGCGCAGGTTTAAACTGCTGGGCTTTTCTCGATCAGGCATAAGGATGTGTGATGTCTCGGTTCATCAAGGGAACCCTGCCGCTTTATCTGCTGATAGGGCTGGTGCAAGGGCTGAGCATGCTCCTGGCGCTGGAGCTCAAGCAGCCTGCGCTGGGCGTGGCAGCCGCTGTACTGGGGATCAACCTGCAACTGCTCGGTGAGCGCTGGCACCAGCGTGTGCCACTGGCATGGACGGTGTTACTGGCGGCGACCATGGCGTTGATCACCGAGTGGGTCATGCACGCCTCTGCACAAAGCTCGCTGGCCTTCAGTTGGGGCGTTTGTGCGCTGGTCATCGGTTATGTCGCTACGGCCTTCATCGCCAGCGCCCCGGCCCGTCAGGGCTGGCGAGTGCCGTACCCGGCGTTGTTTCGGCATGCCTGGAACAACGCGTTCATCGTGCTGTTGGCTGTGGTGCTGAGCTGGCTGTTCTGGGGGCTACTGATGCTGTGCGCCAGCCTGTTCGAGATGATTGGCATTGTGGCGCTCAAGGACTGGATCAACCATCGATACGTTCTGCTGTTGGTCATGCCAGTGGTGTTTTCCGTCGGGATGCGCATGGGCTGCGAGAATGACAAGGTCATCGGCCTGTTGCGCGGCATCCTGTTAAGCCTGTGTCGTTTCCTGGCCCCGCTGGCGGCACTGATTGTCGTGCTGTTCTGCCTGAGCTTGCCGTTCACCGGCCTGGCATCGATCTGGAGCACCGGTTATGCCTCAAGGATCCTGCTGGGGCTGGTGGCAATCACGCTGTTTCTGGTCAATGGGGTGTTCCAGGATGGGCAGCAGCCTGCGGCCTATCCGTGCTGGCTGCGGCAGTTGATCAATCTCAGCCTGGTATGTCTGCCTGTGCTTACCGCGCTGGCCGGTTATTCGACCTGGCTGCGTCTGGACCAGTACGGCCTGTCGCCTTCGCGCTTTTTTGCCCTGTTGGTGGTGGCGTTTGCCGCGTTGTACAGCCTGGCGGCGATGTATGCCGTGTTGCGCTCGCCACAGGGCTGGCTGGGCAGCCTGCGCTGGAGCAACCCATGGCAGGCGTTGCTGGTCTGTGTGGTACTTCTACTGATTCATGGACCCGGCCTGAACCCGCAGGCATTGAGTGCAAGCAATCAGTTGCAGCGCTTGCTTGATGGTCGTACTCAGCCGGCTGAATTCGATGCCGCACATATGCATCGCAAGCTGGGCAAGCCAGGCCGCGAGACGTTCGAGTGGCTGCTGACCAACCTTGACCGGCTTGCGCAATTTTCTGCGCAGGACCGTGAGCTATTGCGTAACCGTCTTGAGGTCGAGCGCGACTACCGCAAGCGCGACAGCCTGCCGGTCGCAGCAGCCAACCGGGTCTGGATCGGTACGCCGGTGCCGGGCCATGAACAATTTGCCAACCCCAGGCTGGGCCTGCAAAGCTGCAACCAGCACCCGTGCGTGTTGTGGCCGGTAGACCTGGACGCTGACGGGCAGGCCGAAGTGGTGCTGTTCAGCGCCGATACCTCTTGGCTGGCATTTTTTCAGCGGCTCGAAGACGGCAATTGGGAGCGTGTCGGTTATCTGGAAGGTGATTATGGGCCTGATGACCTGCCTGAGCGGGTTCGCCAAGGCAAGTTCCGGCTGGTCCCGCCGCGCTATCAGGGGCTGGAAATCGATGGGCACAGGTTCTTTCCCAAAGAGCGCTTCTGGCCCTGAACAAAGTTGAAAATGAGTCGCGCAGAGTCATCCATAGCGCTCGTTTGCCGATACACTCTGCGACTTTGAGCGGTTGCGGATGTCACTTTCTGACAGGCAGGTTTCTGCGCAGCGGCCGGATTTTGAGTAACGGGTGAGTGTTCGATGGATTTCAAAGACTATTACAAGATACTTGGGGTCGAGCCGAGTGCCGATGACAAGGCCATCAAGGCCGCGTATCGCAAGCTGGCGCGCAAGTATCACCCTGACGTCAGCAAGGAAGCCGGGGCCGAAGACAAGTTCAAGGAGGCCAGTGAGGCCTACGAAGTGCTTGGCAGCCCGGACAAGCGTGCCGAGTACGATGAAATTCGCAAGTACGGGCGCCAGGGCAGGCCTTTCCAGGCGCCGCCTGGCTGGCAGAGCCGCAGTGGTGGTGCCGCGGGCGGTTTTGGCGGCGATACCACGGACTTTTCCGAGTTTTTCAGTTCGATCTTCGGTAACCGTGGCCAGCCGGGGGGCGGTCGTTCACGTACGCAGGGGCGCAAGGGCCAGGACGTTGATATGGAACTGGCGATCTTTCTGGAAGAGAGCCTGTCGGGCGAATCCAAGAAAGTCAGCTACCGGGTGCCGCAGCACAGCCCCAACGGTCAGCGCATGGCCGATATCACCAAGACCCTGAATGTGAAAATCCCCGCCGGGGTGGCCGATGGCGAGCGTATCCGACTCAAGGGCCAGGGTGCGCCGGGCATCGCCGGTGGCGAAAATGGCGACCTGTACCTGACCATTCGCCTGGCACCACATCCGCTGTTTGAGGTCGAGGGTCACGATCTGGTGATCCAGGTGCCGCTGGCGCCCTGGGAGCTGGCGTTGGGGACCAAGGTGGCGGTGCCGACCCTGACCGGCCGGATCAACCTGACCATCCGCCCCGACAGCCAGAACGGCCAGCGCCTGCGGGTCAAGGGGAATGGCCTGCAGGACAAGCAGGGCCAGCGCGGCGACCTGTTTGCGCAGTTGAAGGTGGTCATGCCCAGCCAGAACGATGAAGCCAGCCGCGCTTTGTGGCAGAAACTGGCCGACAAGTCGGGCTTTGATCCGCGCAGCGGCTGGGGACGCTAACAGCCTGCCAGGCGTTAACGTGGCGGGGCTTGCGAGGCTGGCGCCGGCAGCCCCGGCGACAGGTCCAGCTGCATGAAGGTCAGGTCCAGCCAGCGTCCGCCTTTAGTGCCTACCTGAGGCATTTGCCCGGTCACGCTAAAACCCAGGCGCTCGTGCAGGGTGATGGAGGCGACATTACCGCTTTCGATGGCGGCCACCATGATGTGTTTGTCACAGGCGCGGGCACGCTCGATCAGGGCGTTCATCAGTTGCGGTCCCAGACCTCGGCCGCGCTGATCGTGGCGAATGTACACCGAGTGTTCGACGGTATGCCGGAAGCCCTCGAACGGACGCCAGTCGCCAAACGATGAATACCCCAGCACCTGCTCATGTTCGTCAACCGCAACCAGAATCGGATAGGCCTGCGCCTGACGTGCAGCGAACCAGCTCTGACGGTTGGCCAGGTCCACGGGCTGTTCGTTCCAGATGGCGGTGGTGTTCAGTACCGCGTCGTTATAAATGGCAAGAATGCCGGGCAGGTCGGCAGGGGTTGCATCGCGAATCAGGGGCATCATCAGAGTCTCCAGTCAGCCGTCAGTCTGGAGCGCGGTGGCGGCAGGACGCAAGAGGGCGACGCGTAAAAGCCACGAGATCGAAGCAGGAGTGAGGTTTGCGGGAGGGACGCGGGACCCGAAGCGTGTCGAGTGAGGAATTCATCACAAAACCGCTCGCCGGTTTCGGGCCCCGCCCCAGCAATTTAAGCTTCTGCCGGGGATTTGGCAAAGCGCGTAACAACTATTCGATCAAATGCGCTGTTTTTTTGTCAGTGCGGTTCGTACACAGGTCGATAGCGATTAATTCTGGCTGTACAAGCATGCTCCCTGACGGGACCATGCTTATCCTGTGAGGCGTGTTCAGGCGCGTTGCAGCGCCTGACGCCTCACCACCAGACTGTCTATCACCCACATCACCAGCATCGAGATGCCTACCAGCGGGAATATCACGCCGAGGGCCAGCATGACCCCGGTGGCGGTTTTCCAGCGCGGCAGTTCATGCTTGAGCGGCGGTACGCCCAACCCGCCTTCTGGCCTGCGCTTCCACCAGATCACCAGGCCGCTGACCGAGCCGAGCAGGATCATCAGGCACACCAGCAACATCAGCAGTTGGTTGGGCCAGCCGAAGAACTTGCCTTCATGCAGCATCACGCTGGTTTCCGTGGCCTTGGAGACCAGGCTGTAATGCTCCCAGCCGACATTGGCCAGCACCTTGCCGCTGTACTGGTCGATGTGCAGCGTGGCGTCGTTGCGCGGGTCGTCGGCAAACACGGCAATGGTGAACACGCCTTCAGCGGTACGGGGGGCGGTGATGCTGTAGCCGGGTTCGACGCCGTGCTCGGTGGCGATGTCTACAACGTCCTGCAGGCTGACCTGCGGCGCTGCCGGACCGCTGGACGGGCCGTGATGGTGCATGTGCTCGGCATGTTCGCCGCTGGGCTTTTCAGTCGAGACAGGCAACGGCGTGTTTTCCAGCGCCCAGGGTACGGTCTGCGCGTTGGCGGTGTTCAGCTCGCCCGCCAGCCGGGTGGATTGCGGTACATCGGTCCACATCGCGGCCGGGAAGCTGTTCCACAGCTCAGCGTATTGCTTGCCCCAAAATCCGGTCCAGGTCATGCCGCTGAGCAGCATGAACAACAACAACAGCGAACCCCAGAAACCGGTTACCGCATGCAGATCGCGCCACAGCACCCGGCCGCGGCGCGACAGCCGTGGCCAGAGCACGCCGGCCGGGTTTTTGCCTCTGGGCCACCACAGGTATAGCCCCGAGACCACCAGAACGATGCCCCAGCCTGCGGCCAGCTCGATCAGCCGGTCACCCAGGGTGCCGATCATCAGTTCGCCGTGTAGCGCGCGGGCAATTGATTGCAGGTTGTTCTGCGCATCCTGTACGCCGAGGATATTACCGGTGTACGGATTGATGAACACGTTCTGCCCACGGCCTTCGTAGGTCAGCACGAACTGCGCACTGCTTTGGGCATCCACTGGCGGGAAATACTTGCTGATCGAAGCGCCGGGCCAGCCCATCAGCACATGATGCTGCTGCAGGTCGGCACTGATGCGTTGCTGGCCGGCTTCGACATGCAGCATGTCGTGGTACATCAGGTTGTCCAGTTGCGGCTTGTACAGGTAAATGATCCCGGTGATGGCCAGCAGGATCATGAACGGCGCAACGAACAGCCCGGCATAGAAGTGCCAGCGCCAGGCCAGGTTGTAGAAGTTGGGATTACTGGTTTTCATGGCTGTCGCTCACGGTCGTAACGCGGATGCCAGGTGATGAGATAACGCACGGAGCAGGAACAAGCGCGCCTGCGGGCGTGGAGGTAGAACCGTTCATGGTGCTTTCCGTATAGCAATCAGGATCGCGCAGCTCTTAAAGCTGCGGGTTAAAAGATCAAGACAGCATCAATAACGGCGGCGCCCGGCTCAGGGCATGCAGAAATACCGTGCGGCGGGCGTGGCCGTCGCGGGTCAGGGCAGCGTAGTAGTCGGCGGGTTTGGGCGGTGTGGCAAGTACCAGGCTGAGCATCTGCGGCAGGGCCGGGCAGCCGAACAGCAGGGTGCAATAACCGCACTTGGCCCACAGCGCATGGTCCATGGCGGCAGCGTCCTGCGAGGCCGCATGGGCGGCATGCCGGTCGCCGTGGCTGGCGTGGTCCATCGACAACATGCCGCTGTGTTGCGCCGCAGGCATGGGCATACCGGCGTGATGCTCCATCGGCATCGACTGAGAAATCAGTGGGCCGATAAAGATCATCAACATGGCAAACAGGGCAAGCCACGAACCTCGTGGCTGGCGAGGCAGTGCCCGGTTGGCGCGACAGGTGCGCAAGGCGCTCACGGCAGACGCTTACTCAATGGCTGTGTTCAGGGGCCTGCTTTTGTACCACGACCTGCACCGGTAATGCTCCGGCTTTCTCGAAGTGCAGGGTCAGCGCAAAGCGTTGGCCCTCGACCAATTGCGAGCGGTCTTTGATGTCCAGCAGCATCACGTGATAGCCCATGGGCGAAAAGCTCACCTGGCCGCCGGCGGGCACCTCGACGCTGGGCACCTGGCGCATCTTCATCAGGCCATCGACCTGCACATGCTGATGCAACTGCGCCTGGCCGGCAATCGGGGTGTCGACTGACAGCAGGCGGTCGGCGCTGGCGCCTTGGTTATCAATGGTGAAATAGGCCGCAACGCTGGGCGCGTTGGGTGGCAGTTGCATTGACCACGGGTGGTCGACCAACAGGCTGCCGGCCTTGTATTCATGGGCATGGGCAAACACGGCAGGCAACAACAACGCGGCCAGCAGCAGGGTTTTCTTGAGCATGTAAATCTCCGGTCAGTCAGTCGATACGGATGGTTATCTTCAAACTTCAGGAGAGGCGCGCGGGTTGGCCGTCGGCCATTGCAGGCGTGGCGAAATGGGTGCTGCCACCCGATAGACCGGCAGGCGCAGTGCTGGCAGCCCGCTGAACAACCCCGTTGGCAGCCCGCCCGCCAGCATCACCAGCAGCGAAGCGCTGTAGCACAGGCAATGCTGCATACCGGCATGCGGGTCTTGCTGCGCCTGACCCTCGCCGCTGGGCGCCTGCGCCGCCAGTTGCACATTGGCCCCACAGAAGCCGCCCCACAGCAACCCGGCATCGACCCCGCGCTGCGCACTCGGCGCAAGCGGCATGGCCAGCAGGCTGAACAGCACTGCAAAGCAGGCGATCCAGGCTGATGTTGTCCGGGGCTGGGACATGGCGGGTACCTGTTTGGGACAAGACTTCAGAACACCTCTAACTACTCCCGCTGGCCGGGCTTCTTCGACGCTAGGTGCGCCGTCGCTGCGTTAAAAGCCGGCTGGTGCGCCAACCCGACGGATCGCCGAGTGGTCAGCTGCTCATTTGAAACTCTCAAGCGCTGCGGTCGTGCCTGCTTTATGGGACGGCCATCTGCCGTGCCTGAGCTTGGTAAAGCCATTTCGCAAGTAGCCTAGAGGTGCGTCTAGACGCGTCATTTAGCCTGAACGCGAGATGAAAGTAAAAGCGTCAGGTTTTACTGGACGGGGCGCAGTAGCCTGAATGCGATAATGGGCTCATTCATCCAGGGAGCGTTATCCAACGTAATACCAATACTGTTCAATTAGGCGCTTTATGCTTCCAGTGGGAGCGACCTTGGCGTCATCGGGTTTACTCTTCAGAACCTGATCAACCACCTTCTGCACTTGTTCATCACCGATTGTGCGCGGGTGGCCGGAACGATGTTCATCGTGCAGGCCAATCAATCCCTATTTCGACAAGCCCGTGCGCGACCGCGAGACCACGTCCGGTCGCTGATAAGCCCCTATAAAAGCGCAGCGCTCACGAGTTGATTTCAGATGAGCATAGGCCAGATTCCATTGGCACTTGTGGACCACCACTTTAGGGCGACGGGATGCTTGGTCAGGACTGTTGCCCGGTATAGCACAGGTTCGGGCGTTGAAAGCGGCCAAGCGTTTGGCGAAAGTGGCAGTGGAGTCCAACCGGTTAGGCTATGAAGAAGGGCGCGTGTCAGCATTGATGTGTTGCAGGTGCAAAGTAGCCATGTCAGGCCCACCACGAGCTCGCTCGCGCTCGTTATGATGCGGTTCTGGCACAACTGGAACTCAAAGCGGGCGTCGGCATTCTGCATGAGCTTGCTGATATCAATGTTTTGCTGGCCTCCCTAATGACTGCAATTAACGGAATTCAATCCACCCTATCCAAGGTAGTCAACATGATGGAAGGCACTTCTGACACCGCTTCCAATCGCTTTTTGAAATTCTATAAAGTGTTTTTTCCGGATTGCTGATCGCCTCAATCTTGATGACGAGCTATTCGGTGCTTGGTGCACAATTTCCGAGGCGGGCAAAACATTGCGCAGTGGATTGATCTTTGCCGTATTGCTATGGGGCGGCTTCAATGTGCACGGGCTTTAGGCGTGGTTTAAGTCGCCAGTGTAGGCAATCGGATCAACCGGGTGTTTGGCTGCGCCGCTGCTGGCATCATGCAAACATCCAGTACGTCAGGCGTGGGCACTTCAGGATGCCTCAAAAAACATTGGCGTGCTTAGCGCCGACAGGTGCCCAGCCAGCAGGTAGTGTTTAAAGGCGCTCCTCAGATTGTGAGTGCTTTAATTACCTGGGCGACACTCCCCAACTCCCGATCCACCGCCGGCAACTCAGGCCGTTTGAGTACCAGCACCGGTATCCGGCGCTCGCGAGCCACCTGCAGTTTGGGCTCGGTGGACTGGCTGCCGCTGTTTTTGCTGATCAGCACATCGATGCCGCGTCGTTCGAATAGCTGGCGTTCCTCTTCCAACTGAAACGGGCCGCGAGCGGCGATGATTTCGCAGCGATCATTGCCAGGCACGCTGTCCAGTGCGCGCAGGGTCCAGAACTGCTGCTCGGGGATTTCGTGCAGATGCTGTAACGGCTCGCGGCCCAGAGTGAACAGCGGTCGCTTGAAGGGCGCCAGGGCGCGTATCAGTTCGTGCCAGTCGGCGACTTCACGCCAGTCGTCGCCCGGCCCGGCTTGCCAGGCCGGGCGGCGCAAGGCCCAGCAAGGGATGCCGGTCAGCTGGGCGGCGGCTGCGGCGTTGCGGCTCATCTGGGCGGCGTAGGGGTGGGTGGCATCGAGCAGCAGGCTGATGCCCTGGTCGCGAATGAACTGGGCCAGCCCTTCGGCACCGCCATAGCCGCCGACCCGTAGCTGGCAGGTCAGGTCATTGGGCACCCGGCCGACACCGGCCAGGCTGTAGATATGCGCCGGCCCCAGAGTGCGGGCGATGGCCAGGGCCTCGGCGACGCCGCCGAGCAGCAGGATGCGTTTCATGGGGGTCCTTATTGTGCGTGGCCGGCGATGCCGCCTTGCCGATCAATGGCGAAGACTTCCACCTCGACGCTGGCCGGCACCACACTACGGGCGAAGGTCAGGGCATGGCGGCATACGGTATCGCCCAGCGGTACGGCGGCGGCGCTGCACATGGCCAGGGCCTGCTGGCTGGTGTTGGCTGCGATGATGCGCTGTTGCAGATCGGTGTCGGCGCCCACATCGGCCGCCCAGCGCGCCAGTTGTGGCAGGTCGATGCTCGAATGGCGACTGTGCAGGTCCATGTGCCCGGCGGCCAGTTTGCTGATCTTGCCGAAGCCGCCGCACAGGCTCAATTTATCCACAGGCACTTTGCGCAGGTGCTTGAGCACGGCGCCGACAAAATCGCCCATTTCGATCAGGGCGATGTCCGGGATGCCGTAGACCCGGCGCATGGTGTCTTCGCTGGCGTTGCCGGTGCAGGCGGCGATGTGCTGATAGCCGTTGGTGGTGGCGACATCGATGCCCTGCTGGATCGAGGCGATATAGGCCGCGCAGGAGAACGGCCGGACGATGCCGCTGGTGCCGAGAATCGACAGCCCGCCGAGAATGCCCAGGCGCGGGTTCATGGTTTTCAGGGCCAGCTGTTCACCGCCCTGGACCGCAATAGTGACTTCGAAGCCGCCGTTGTAGCCCTGCTCGTCAGCCAGCCGCTGCAAGTGCTCGGTCATCATCCGCCGCGGCACCGGATTGATGGCCGGCTCACCCACCGCCAGCACCAGCCCCGGTCGGGTCACGGTGCCCACGCCTGGGCCTGCGATAAAGCGCACGCCTGGCTCGCTGAGCAACTTCACGTGTGCGAACAGCAAGGCGCCGTGAGTCACGTCCGGGTCGTCACCGGCATCCTTGATCGTACCGGCCTGGGCACCGTCTTCCAGCAGGCGGCAGAACTCCAGGCGCAGCTGCACCTGTTTGCCTTTTGGCAAGGTGATCTCAACCGCATCACAGGCTTGCCCGCCCAGCAGCAGGCGCGCCGCCGCCAGGCTGGTGGCCGTGGCGCAGCTGCCAGTGGTCAGGCCGCTGCGCAGGGGCGCGGGTTGTTCAGCGGTTTCTTCGCGCATCAGGGTTTGACCAGGTCCAGCAGGGTGATCGGCAGCGCCTGGCGCCAGGTGTCGAACTCACCCAGTGGCTTGGCCTGGGCGACGTGCAGGCGGGTCAGTTCACCGCCATGGCGTTCGCGCCAGTTCAGCAGCGCCATCTCGCTTTGCAAGGTCACGGCATTGGCCACCAGCCGCCCGCCGGGGCGCAGGTGCTCCCAGCAAGTCTCCAGCACGCCGGGGCGGGTCACGCCGCCGCCAATGAAAATCGCGTCCGGGCGCTCCAGGCCGGCCAGTGCGTCGGGGGCTGTACCGCGCACCAGTTGCAGGCCGGGTACACCGAGATTGTCGCGGTTGGTCTCGATCAACTGCTGGCGCCCCTCATCGGCCTCGATGGCGATGGCGCGGCAGGTCGGGTGGGCGCGCATCCACTCTATGCCGATCGAGCCGCAGCCGGCGCCGACATCCCAAAGCAACTGGCCGGGTACCGGTGCCAGGTGGGCGAGGGTCACCGCGCGTACATCGCGTTTGGTGAGTTGGCCGTCATGCAGGTAAGCCTGATCCGGCAGCCCGGCCAGCGGGCTGAGGCGCAAGGTGTCGGCGGCGATGCGGCAATCGATGGCGACCAGATTAAGGGCGGCAATGTCCGGGTTTTGCCATTCGTTGGCGATGCCATCGACTCGACGCTCGGCCGGGCCGCCCAGATGCTCCAGCACGCTGATCTGGCTGGGGCCGAAGCCGCGTTCGCGCAGCAGTGCAGCCAGCGCGGCAGGGCTGCTGCCGTCGTTGCTCAACACCAGCAGGCGCAGGCCATGATGCAGGTGCGCATTGAGCGCCGTCAGCGGCCGGGCGACCACCGACAGGGTGACAACATCCTGCAGCGCCCAGCCCATCCGTGCGGCGGCCAGTGAGTAGGAAGACGGCGCCGGCAGCACGGTCATTGCGCTTTTATCCACAACCCGCGACAGGCTGACCCCCACGCCATACAGCATCGGGTCGCCGCTGGCCAACACGCACACCGGCTGGCCACGGCGCTCCAGCACCGCGTTGAGCGAGAAGGGGCTGGGCCAGGGCTGCCGGGCGGCACCGATGCACGGCGGCAGCAACGCCAGTTGCCGGGTACTGCCGAACACCTCGGTGGCATTGAGCAGCGCATGCCGGGCATTGCGGCCCAGGCCCTTGTAGCCGTCTTCACCGATTCCCACGACGGTCAGCCAGGGTGACATCTGAATACCTCGATTCGAACTTCCGACAGAGCGCCTTATGAAGCCTGTCGCCAAAGCAGGCATAATAGCGCGCCTGACAGGCACATTGCCCGTCATGGCTTCTGGCAGCGCCTGGCACTGCGTTCGTTCGCGAGCAGGGCTCCCTCCCACAAGTCTGTGGGAGGCGGCTCTGCCGGCGAATGCAGCGCTGCCAGCCACTTGTATACACGCACATCGGTGAATCCTTGAACGAGCCGCAGTCCGCTCGCCCTTGCTTCGTTACGCCTCGTCCCTCGGCTTGTCCGGGGTTGTTGCGTATCGTCGCCGCGCGCGATGGTGGGATCTGCCGGATAAAGCTGGCCGGCGGGGTGCTCAGTGCCGCCCAGGCGCAGGCCGTGGCCTCAGCGGCGCAGACTTATGCACAGGGCGTGATCGAGGTCACCAACCGCGCCAACCTGCAGATTCGCGGCATTGGCGCTGAGCATCAGGCGCTGATCGGCGAACTGCTGGGCGCCGGTCTCGGACCGGCCAACCCGGCCAGTGACGATGTGCGCAACCTGATGCTCAGCCCCAGTGCCGGGCTCGACCCGCAGATGCTCTGCGACACCCGGCCACTGGCAGCGCAGATTCTCGCCTCGCTGGAAAATATGCCACACCTGCACGCCCTGTCGCCCAAGTTCGCCGTTTCGCTGGACGGCGGCGAAGGACTGGCCATGCTGGAGCATCCCCATGACCTGTGGCTGTCGGCGCTGCGCCTCGACGGCCAGGTCTGGCTCGGTTTTGGGCTGGCGGGTTGCCCGGCGCACGATGCGCCGCTGGCGGCTGTGGCGCTGGAGCACGGTCATGCTCTGGTGATCGCGGTACTGGAGCTGTTTCTTGACCTGGCCCGGCCGGAGCAGGCGCGCATGCGTCACCTTCTGCAGGATGTTCCAGCGGCTGAGTTACTGGGCCAGCTACAGGCGCGCTTGCCGGTGCAATGGCGCCAGGTCAGCGGCTGGCAGCGTCCGACTCGCGAGGCGTACCGGCATCTGGGGATTTATCCACAGTTGCAGGATGGCGTGGTCGCGGTCGGCGCCGCCCCTGCGCTTGGACGGCTTGATTCATGCTTGCTCGGCGCCGTGGCGCAGCTGGCTGCACGGCTGGGCGATGGCAGCCTGCACCTGACCCCCTGGCAGAGTCTGTTGCTGCCCAATGTGCCTGCCAGCAATGCCGTGCCGGTGCTCGAGGCCTTGCAGGGGCTCGGCTTGACCGTTAGCGCCGAGCAGCCGTTGGCGCGGCTGATGGCGTGCATCGGCTCGCAGGGCTGCGCCAAAGGCCTGGCCGATACCAAGGGCGACGCGCTGGCCCTGGCTGCGCAGTTGCCTGCCGATACCGCCTTGCACCTGACCGGCTGCCAGCGCTCCTGCGCCGCCGCCCATGTGGCGCCGCTGACGCTGTTGGCGGTGGCGCCGGGGCACTACGATCTTTATCAGCGCAATGCGCAGCACCCGGGGTTCGGTGTGCTGCGGGCGCGCAATCTCACTATTGAAGCCGTCGGCGCACTGTTGGCCGCCGACACACGGAGCACCCTGCATGATTGATTACATCCGCGATGGTCAGGAGATTTATCGCAACTCCTTCGCGATCATCCGCGCTGAAGCGCGGCTGGAGACCATTCCCGCCGACCTGGAAAAGCTCGCTGTGCGAGTGATTCATGCCTGCGGCATGGTCGATGTGGTCGAAGACCTGCGCTTCTCGCCAGGTGCAGGTGCGGCGGGCCGCAAGGCACTGGCCGCCGGTGCGCCGATTCTGTGCGATGCGCGGATGGTGTCCGAGGGCATCACCCGTGCGCGGCTGCCAGCCAATAACCCGATCATCTGCACATTGCACGACGAAGGTGTACCGGAGCTGGCCAAAGCGCTGGGCAATACCCGTTCGGCCGTGGCTCTGGAGCACTGGCGCGAACACCTGGAGGGCAGTGTAGTGGTGATCGGCAACGCGCCGACCGCATTGTTCTACCTGCTGGAAATGCTCGACGCCGGGGCTCCGAAGCCGGCGCTGATCATTGGTTTTCCGGTGGGCTTCGTAGGTGCTGCCGAGTCCAAGGACATGTTGGCGGCCGACAGCCGCGGCGTGCCGTATGTGATTGTCAAAGGCCGGCGCGGTGGCAGCGCCATGGCGGTGGCGGCGGTCAATGCCCTGGCCACGGAGGTCGAATGATGCAGCAGCGTGGCCGTCTGATCGGGCTGGGCGTAGGCCCCGGCGATCCTGAGCTGATTACCGTCAAAGCGCTGCGCCTGCTGCGCGAGTCGCCGGTGGTGGCGTATTTCGTGGCCAAGGGCAAGAAAGGCAACGCCTTCGGCATCATCGAGGCGCACCTGCAAGAAGCGCAAACCTTATTGCCGCTGGTCTACCCGGTAACCACCGAAGCGCTGCCGGCCCCCCTGTCTTATGAGCAGGTGATCAGCGATTTCTACGACCAGGCCAGTGTCGAGGTGGCGGCGCATCTGGACGCCGGTCGTGACGTGGCGGTGATCTGTGAGGGGGACCCGTTCTTCTACGGCTCTTACATGTACCTGCACGATCGGCTGGCCGAGCGTTATGTGGCTGAAGTGATTCCCGGCGTTTGCTCGATGCTCGGCGGCGCCTCGGTGCTGGGCGTGCCGCTGGTGTATCGCAACCAGAGCCTGTCGGTACTGTCCGGCGTGCTGCCCCATGAAGAGCTCAAGCGCAAGCTGGGCGATGCCGATGCGGCGGTGATCATGAAACTGGGGCGCAATTTTCCCAAGGTGCGTCAGGTGCTGGTAGAACTGGGGCTGGCCGGGCGGGCGCTGTATGTCGAGCGCGCGACCATGGCCAACCAGAAGATCGTGGCACTGGATGACGTCGACCCGATGTCGTCGCCGTACTTCTCGCTGATCATCGTACCGGGCGAAAGGTGGCAAGGCTGATGACCCAGACACCTCCAGCGATTGTCATCCTCGGCAATGGCAGCTTGGCCACGGCGCAGCGCATCCAGCAGGTGTTCCCCGGCGCGTTGATCCATGGCCTCGACGGCCGGGTGCAGGGGGCGGACCGGCTGTATGCCGAGTTTGGTGCCACCCTGCGCGAGCTGTACCGACAAGGCTCGCCAATCATTGCCCTGTGCGCGGCGGGCATCGTGATCCGCACCCTGGCGCCGCTGCTGCTGGAGAAGGGCGCCGAGCCGCCGGTATTGGCGGTGGCCGAGGACGGCAGCGCCGTGGTGCCGCTGCTCGGTGGCCTGGCCGGGGTCAATGGCCTGGCCCGGGAAATCGCTGCTGCGCTGGCGGTGGCACCGGCCATCACCACCAGTGGCGAACTGCGCTTTGGCACCTGCCTGCTCAATCCACCGGCCGGCTATGCCCTGGCGGATCTGGAGCAGGGCAAGCGCTTTGTCTCTGATTTGCTGGCCGGGCAAAGCGTGCGTGTCGAGGGGCAGGCGCCGTGGCTCGATAAGGTGCCGTTGCCCCATGATGCGCAGGCGGCCCGGAGCATCCATGTCAGCCACTTGCAACGTGAAGCCGCAGCCGACGAGTTGCTGATTTATCCGCGCAACGTGCTGGTGGCGGTCGAGCGGGTGTCCGAACAGCTGGCAAGCGAAGTGAACCAGGCGCTGAGCGCCGCCGCAATTGCTGCGCCGGCTTTGGCGTGCCTGCTCGCCGATGACGCACAAATGGCCAATCCATTGCTGCATCAGGCGGCCGCCGAGCTGAAGGTCGCGGTGCGCTACGTGACCGGCGCCTCGAATGCCGAGCGTCTGAAATTGAGCGGGGTTAGCCTGCACAGCGCAGCGCAGGCCGGGCTGTTGATCGGCATCGGCGCCGAGCCACTGAATGTAGAGCGCATCGGGCGTGGTCGTGGCCGGCTGGCAGTTATCGGCCTGGGCCCCGGTGCCCGCGAGCTGATGGTCCCGGCGGTGCAGGCCGAACTGGCCCGCGCCAACGATGTGCTGGGTTATGAAACCTACGTGCGCATGGCCGGGCCTTTTCGCGACGATCAAGTGCTGCACAACACCGATAACCGCGAAGAAATGCAGCGTGCTCGCCACGCCTTCGAACTGGCTGCCCAGGGGCGGTCGGTGGTGGTGGTTTCGTCCGGTGACCCTGGGGTGTTCGCCATGGCCGCTGCAGTGCTCGAAGCCTTGCACGAAGTCGTCGACGATCCGGCCCGCGCTGACTGGCGGGGCGTGGAGCTGGAAATCCTGCCCGGCGTATCGGCCAGCCTGGCCACCGCGGCGCAGGCCGGCGCGCCGCTGGGGCATGACTTCTGCGTGATGTCGCTGTCGGACAACCTCAAGCCCTGGTCGATCATCGAGCAGCGCCTGGAGCTGGCGTCCCAGGCTGATCTGGTGCTGGCCTTCTACAACCCGATCTCCCGCTCGCGACCTTGGCAACTGGGCCGCGCGCTGGAGATCGTGCGTCAGCATCGCAGTGCGCAGACCCCGGTCACCCTGGGCCGCGACATTGGCCGGCCGGGGCAGAGCCTGCGGGTCGTGAGCCTGGGCGAACTGACCCCCGAGATGGTCGATATGCGCACCATGGTGCTGGTCGGCTCGTCGACCACCTGCACCTTCCCTCGGGCCGATGGCGGGCAGTGGGTGTATACGCCGCGTTGGTATGGCAGCAAACCCTGAATCAATGGTAACGAGCCGTCGTCTGGTAGGCGCGGCTCGTAGGAAAGCTCATCTTTAAATGGGTGGCCTGCAGGCGGGAGAGTTGTAGGGGGTTGTAATTTTTCTAAATATTAGTTTTGTAAGATTTTTCTCTTTCTTTGCTAAGTGTTTTGTAATGTGTTGTTTTTGTTGATTAATGTTCTGTGGATAAAAAAGACGCCTTTGTCGTGTTGTCTGTTTGTTAAATCGCTTTTTAGTGTTTTGTTTTCGGATGCTGGCTCATTGAGAGGATGGAGTATTTATAACGGCTGGTGCTACCTTGTTGTTGTCCGAGAGGGCATTTAACTACAAGGAACTAAAAGGATTAGACGTTATGGAAAACTTTAATGAGCTGTCGCTGCAGAGTGTTCAAGCGTTTATTGCCAACTGTGAGCTGGGGCAGTGCGAAGCACCGTCGAGCACTGCACACGGGGCGATGTCGGCCGCGCTGAGGATGGCCGTCGATGGCGGTAATGAGGTTGCACAGCACCTTGTTGAAGGGGCTGGCAGCGGTGCAGTAGTTGAAGGCGGCCTGATGGTCTTCACGCCAGGAACCAGCGCAGAGGTTCGCAAGGATGTACTGGATTGTTTGTTGTTAGCGACCCTGGTTGCCAATAACGCTCATGATATCGAAACCGAAAACAAGGATTGGTTCGGGGCTTTTAATTACGTTCTGCTCAATCTGGGCTGGCCGGTTCACGATATGGGCTACCGTGATTATCAGTCTGGCGGTGCCAGCCTGAGCATGGACAAACTGATTCTGGAAATGCTCGCCTCGGCGATTGCTACGGCAGCCTTGCCTGGGGCTGCTGGTGCAAAGTTGCTGGAGGTTGCCACCCAGTTGATTCAGGGGTTTTCCAGTCAGCCAGGGCCACTCAAGTTATTCGAGCAAAAGAGCAAATCACAACAAGGCGCCAACTTTCGGGTCGGCACTTGCCATGAGGCGCAAGACGGTGAGGTCTATATCACGCTGGCCACCGTCAACTTCAGAATCAAGCGCAACATGACGTCGGTCCTGGGCTTTCGCTGGAGCGACGGTGAAGCGCAGATCTATGGTGCGAATCGTGGCCTGGTCTTCAATCGCCGGCACTATGAGCGTGTCAAAGGCGATGTAGAGGACAAACTGGGCAAGGGCGCCCGTGCCAACATCGCGGCATTCGAGATCTGACAGCCAGATTGGCTGGGGGCGGCTCATGGAACTGCAAAACCACAGTTTGATGGTCAGTGCGGGATGCCTGTTGTTTTTCGGCAATCATCGGTCTGACACGGATGTCATTGACGCTGCGCTGTATACGCAACTGTTTGCTTCGAAAAAACATTCCAGGCTGACTGATCATGAGCGTTGGAAAAAGGCTTGGCTGGAGGCTGCGATTTACCTGGGATGGGATTATCAGGGCAGTCTTAATTTCGTAGAGCCGGCCCCCTGCCAGGAGTCTGCCACTTTCTGGGACTGGGCCAAGGCGTTACGCCCGGCCTTTGTCAGCGAGGCGCTCGTTGAGGGTGGCGAGAAGGCATTGCAACAGTGCTCATTGCAGCAGGCCGCCTTCACGGTATTTGCCAACCAGGTGCTGGACCCCGGTGCGACCGCCCAGGCGATGCAGGTGGGGCTGCTGGACAGGGATAAAAGCTTGACCCTGTTGCAGTTGCACTTTGAGTGCCGTAGCCCGTTGAGTCGCGACAGTCTGTTCGGACCCTGGAGCCCGGCTCAGGTAAAGGGCAACATCCGATTCAGCTTTCATCGGCTGTTGTTGTCCAGCGAGGCTTTATACCGGGAACGTCGTGAAGCGCTTTTTCGCAAGCTTGATGACCGCCGGGCCGGGCTTGTCTTGCCGGTACTGAGCCTGGGCAGTAAAGCGTGAGTGCGCCTGACTTTGTCTGCCGTCTGGGTGACATAGACAGCCTGCTCGCGTTCTTTCCCGGTGTGGCACAGCCACATCGGGAGGATATCCAGGACGCCCTGCTGTATGCCCAGCAACGTGCTGGCCATCTGTACGACTTTCAGAGCCAGTGGCACAGCTGGATTCACGCTTACCGGCAGCATCTGGAAGGCTTGGGGTTCGTCCCCCGTGGGGTGGTGGCCGGCGACTCTCTGGTGATCGGCACAGTGGCAGACCTTGACCGGGCAAGTTTCAGAATCGCTAATCCACAGGTCATGCAGCGCCTCGCAGAGCTGGTGCGTGACTCATTCACCAGGCTGGAGGTGATCGAGGCGGCGCAAGCGTTCTTCGAAGGCCGTGGCCTTTCTGGAGTTCGGTTGGGCAGTTTTCAGATAATGCCCTGTGTAAGTACCGCGAACCGTGACTTGTCGGCCTTGCTGTGCAGTTTACGGCTGAATGTCGACGAGTATGCCGCCAGCGGCCGACGCCTGATCCTGCACTTCAAGGGCGCTGCCTATCACTTCCAGCCGGAGCGTTTCGCGCCGCGGCGCGAGGGGGTGTGCACTTATCTGCTCGGCAAGAGCCGCGCTTTCATCACTCGTGTCGAGCTTTAGGTGACGACCAGATAACCACGTATCCCGGTAAAAATGATCTGTGCAGCCAGGGCGCAGACGAACAGGCCCATCAGGCGGCTGACAATCTGCAGGCCCTGCTCACCGAGCAGGCGCTCGATACGGTTGGCCATGAACAGCACCAGACCCACGGTAAAGCTGGCCAGGGCAATGCTCAGCACGGCTGAGATCTTGTCGTTCCAGTGCGGCTGGCTGACGCCCATCACTAGCAGTGCACCGATGGTGCCGGGCCCGACCGTGATGGGGATGGTCAACGGCACGATGCTCACGTCCTGCTGGATATTATCGGTCTGCACCGCCGACTTGCCTTGCGCCATGCCCAGCGCGGAAATGAACAGCACCGTGCCAGCGCCGATCCGGAACGCATCGACGGTGATGCCGAACACATCGAAGATCACCCGGCCGAACAGGTAGAGCAGCACGCTGGACACCAGGGTCGCCAGCGCCACCTTCCAGGCCAGGCGCTTCTGCTCTTTGCGCGAGTGGCCACGGGTCAGGCTGATGAAGCAGGACAGGACGAAAAATGGGCTGTAGAGCACTAACATTTTCAGGTAAACGCTGGACAGCACATGAAGCATGGCGGGCGCTCAGGCAGGGAGAATGTGCTCAGTCTATCAGGGTCAGTTCTGCTGGTAGACCTTCTCTTCAGTCGTCTTGGCCCGGGTGCGATCGCGCTGTGCCAGCCAGTACTCGACCAGCTCGCGCAATTGCGAAAGCTCCACGGGTTTGGCCATATGGCCGTCCATGCCAGCCTGGCGGGCGCGATCCTTGTGTTCGGTGAGAATGTGTGCGGTAAGGGCCACGATGGGCGTGCGCACCCGCTGGTTGCCCATTTCCCAGGCGCGCAGTTGCTCGGTCGCCGAGAAACCATCAAGCACCGGCATTTCGCAGTCCATCAGCACCAGGTCGTAGCGCTGGGCTTTCATGGCGCGCAAGGCTTCTTCGCCGTTGCTGGCAGTGTCGGGCTTGAGGTTGAGCTTGCCCAGCATACCGCGGATGACCTTGGTGGAGATGTTGTTGTCCTCGGCCACCAGAATGCGGAAGTCACCCGGTACGTCGATGGGCGCGGCCGCCAACGGCAGTGCTGACGGTGCGACATACGCGGTTCCCTTGCTGCGCTGGGTCAACTCATCGGCGAGGGTGGTCTTGAGGGTATAACCGGCCACCGGTTTGGCCAATATGCGTTTGATCCCGGCATTACGGGCAATGATTTTGCTCGGCGCGTTGCTGATGCCGGTGAGCATGATCAGCAGAATGTCGTGGTTGAGGCTCGGGTCTTCCTTGATCTTGGTCGCCAACTGCATGCCGGTCATGCCGGGCATGTTCTGGTCGAGCAGGACCACGTCAAAGTAGTCACGCAGGTGCGCCTTGGTGCGCAGCATGGCCAGGGCTTCCTTGCCGGACGCCACGGCACTGACGTTAAGGCCCCACGCCGAGCACTGTTGCACCAGCACTTTACGGCAGGTGTCGTTGTCATCGACCACCAGTACCCGGGCGTCTTTGAGCGGCCCGTCCAGGTCCAGGGTGGGCTGCTCAAGCAGGTGCGCCGGCAACGGCAGGCACAGCCACAGGGTATTGCCTTGACCGGTGCTGTTCTGGATGCCGAATTCGCCATCCATCAGGATGATCAGTTGGCGGGCGATGACCAGCCCCAGATGGCCGCCCAGTTTGCTGGAGGCCAGGAAGTTTTTGCTGTGCAGTTCAGTGTGCAACAGGGCATCGCGTTCTTCGCCCGACAACGGCTCGCCGGTATCCTGCACGGCAATGCGCAGGCGCGGCTTGCCGCCACGATTGTCGAGTGCCGCGACCAGCAGAATTTCGCCGCCCTCGGTTTTCTTCAGGGCGTTTTCCAGCAGGCTCAGCAAGGTCTGGCGCAGGCGCGTCGGGTCACCGCTGATCACTCTTGGCACCTGGGACTGGACCAGGCTGATCAACTCGACATTCTGTTGTTCTGCCTTTGCCCGAAAGATGTTCAGGCAATCTTCGATCAAGGCACTGATGTCGAACTGTACGTCGTCCAGTTCGATCTGCCCGGACTCCAGCTTGGTGATGTCGAGGATCTCGTTGATCAGCGTCAGCAGCTCATTGCCGGCGCTGTGAATGGTCTGTACATAGTCGCGCTGCTTGACCGAGAGCGGTGTGCCAAGCAGCAGCTCGGTCATGCCCAGCACGCCATTCATGGGGGTGCGAATCTCGTGGCTGATCTTGGCCAGGAATTCGGCTTTGGCGTTGATCTCGGCGGTGCTGGCCGCCTCGTCGCGGCTGATGCTGAACTTGCTCTCGACGATGTTGCGCTGACGTTCTCCAAGGGCAGTGTTCATCAGCAGGCCGCTGACGCAGAACACCGCAAGGAGGGTGAGAATCAGCCACTGCGGTGGTATCAGGCTCAGCCACAACAGTCCGGGCAGGACCACCATGTAACCTAGGTTGAAGATGATCATCGAGAACATGAACAGGCGTGCAGGCCGATAACCCTTGATCCAGTGCAGCACTGAAATGCCGAGGATGCTCACCGTGGTCAGGGCTACCAGCACGAAGGTCACCAGGTTGATTGACAGGTCGTCGACCAGTAACACCAACAGGGTGCCGATGACCATCAAGCTGCCGTCGATCAGCAGCAGGCGATCAACAGCTCTGGACTTGCGATGGGCAAAAAAGCAGTAGGTGTACATCAACCCGGTGACGGCCGCCAGCAGCAACGCCACGTGAGCGCCGGGGGTCTGTGGCAGGTGCCAGTCATCGAACAGGTCTAGCAGGTTCAATAGCAATAGCGCACTGAGCGCCAGCAAGGTTTCGCAGGCGGCCAGCCACAAGTTGGTACGGGAACGGGTGTGGCTGTAGCGGGCCAGATTCTGCAGGATCAACATGGCCAGCAAACCGAACACCAGGCCGAACAGGAACGGCTCGCGCTCGTCGGCGGCGCTTTCGATGGCGGGCTGCAGAGTGATATTGGGGCGCATCTGCTGGCTGGAGACCATGCGCAGGTACAGGTCCAGAGGGGTCTGGGCTTGTGGTACCGGCAACAGAAAGTCATTGGCGGGCAGGCGCTGGTTCTGTTTGGCAATCAGATTGCCGGTGCGCAGCAGATCGATCTGCCTGTCGCCCTGGAATACGTATAGATCGGCACTGGCCAGATCAGGCGCAAAGATGCGCAGCAGTTGTTCGTGGGGCTCGGGTGTCAGACGGTAATGCAACCAGACGGCACCGTCACGTTTGGCGGCGGTGATACTGTCGAGCTCGCGTGGGCTGAACTGGTTCTGCTGATGCGCCGCGCGCACCTCGGCAATTGAAAGGTGGCCCTTTTCATCGAGTAAAGTCGACCAGCCTGTAGTTGCAGCGGCATGGGCCGACAGCATGAAAAACAGGGTCAGCAGGCTTGCGGTTGAAGCTATGGCGATCCTGAGCCAGCGCACGACGTAATCCTTCCCTGTGTGAATGCCTGAATACATGCGCGGTATTGCTGCGACCAGTACAACCGGCCGGCCCGGTCAGGGGCCGGCCTGGTGGCCTTATTGCTGGCCTTCACCACGCTCACGGGCAATGGCACGATAGCCAATGTCCTTGCGATAGAAACAACCTTGCCAATCAATCTTCGCTGCCAGAGCATAGGCGTTTTGCTGAGCGCTGCTGACACTTTCTCCCAGCGCTGTGGCACACAGCACACGACCACCACTGGTCACGATACGGCCATCCTTGAGCGCGGTACCGGCGTGGAACACTTTGCCTGGCAGGCTGGCTGCTGCGTCCAGACCCTCGATTGCGGCGCCTTTGGCGTAATCGCCCGGGTAGCCGCCGGCGGCCAGGACGATGCCAAGGCTCGGGCGCGGGTCCCACTGCGCTTCGATCTTGTCCAGAGCTTGCGCTAAAGCGGCCTCGATCAGCAAGACCAGGCTCGATTGCAGGCGCAGCATGACCGGCTGGGTTTCGGGGTCGCCAAAGCGGCAGTTGAACTCGATGACCTTCGGGTTACCGGCCTTGTCGATCATCAAACCAGCATAGAGGAAACCGGTGTAGACGTTGCCTTCTTCAGCCATACCGCGGACGGTCGGCCAGATGACCTGGTCCATGACCCGCTGGTGGACGTCGGCGGTGACCACCGGAGCGGGGGAGTAAGCGCCCATGCCGCCGGTGTTCGGGCCGCTGTCGCCGTCGCCAACACGCTTGTGGTCCTGGCTGGTGGCCATGGGCAGCACATTCTTGCCGTCAACCATGACGATGAAGCTGGCTTCTTCGCCATCGAGGAACTCCTCGATCACGACCCGCGAGCCGGCATCGCCAAACGCATTGCCAGCCAGCATGTCGCGCACGGCTGCTTCGGCTTCTGCCAGGGTCATGGCAACGATCACGCCCTTGCCGGCAGCCAGGCCATCGGCCTTGATCACAATCGGTGCGCCTTTTTCCTGCAGGTAGGCCAGGGCCGGCTCGATCTCGGTGAAGTTCTGATAGTCCGCAGTCGGGATCTTGTGGCGGGCCAGGAAGTCCTTGGTGAACGCTTTGGAGCCTTCGAGCTGGGCTGCGCCTGCGGTCGGGCCGAAGCAGTCCAGGCCACGGCTGCGGAACAGGTCCACGACACCGGCTACCAGTGGTACTTCAGGGCCGACGATGGTCAGGCTGACATTCTTCTCGGCGAAGTCGGCCAGTTGTTCCAGAGCCAGCACGTCGATGGCGACGTTCTCGCACTTGGCTTCTGTGGCAGTGCCGGCGTTGCCCGGTGCCACGAAAACCTTCTCTACGCGAGGATCCTGAGCGACTTTCCAGGCCAGGGCGTGTTCACGGCCACCGCTACCAATGATCAAAACATTCATTTCAAAAACCTCGATGACGCAAATTCTGGGGTGTAACGCGATCATGCATTACGAGGTCGCAATGGCGTAGGTGGATGCAAGGCGGATGGGGCTGGACCGAGCGCAGTTGCCTTATGGCAATGAGCATCGGGGCAGCCCCGTCCAACGCAGCAGACGCCTGCGCCAGTGCGGCCGTTTTTATAACTCAGTGACGGAAGTGGCGCATGCCGGTGAACACCATCGCGATTCCGGCCTCATCCGCGGCAGCAATCACTTCTGCGTCGCGCATCGAACCACCTGGCTGGATCACCGCGGTGATGCCGGCCTTGGCGGCGTTGTCGATACCGTCGCGGAACGGGAAGAAGGCGTCCGAGGCCATGACTGCACCGGCGACCTGCAGGCCGGCGTGTTCGGCCTTGATGGCGGCGATGCGCGCGGAGTTGACGCGGCTCATCTGGCCGGCGCCGACACCGATAGTCTGGCGGTTCTTGGCGTAGACGATGGCGTTGGACTTGACGAACTTGGCCACTTTCCAGGCGAAGATCAGGTCATGCACTTCCTGCTCGCTTGGCGCGCGCTGGGTCACGACTTTGAGGTCGGCCTGAGTAATCATGCCGATGTCGCGGCTCTGTACCAGCAGGCCGCCATTGACGCGCTTGTAATCCCAGCCGGCTTGACGCTCGCCCCACTGGCCGCAGGTCAGCAGGCGCACGTTGGCTTTGGCGGCGACCACGGCCTGAGCTTCGGCGCTGACGCTCGGGGCGATGATGACTTCGACGAACTGACGCTCGACGATGGCTTTTGCCGTTTCAGCGTCCAGCTCGCGGTTGAAGGCGATGATGCCGCCAAATGCCGATTCGGTATCCGTGGCGTAGGCCAGGTCGTAGGCTTTGCGGATGCCGCCTTCGTCGTCAGGGCTGACGGCCACGCCGCACGGGTTGGCATGCTTGACGATGACGCAGGCTGGCTTGACGAAGCTCTTGACGCACTCAAGCGCAGCGTCAGTGTCGGCCACGTTGTTGAACGACAGCTCCTTACCCTGCAGCTGGGTGGCGGTGGCGATACCGACTTCGGCAGGTTTTGCTTCAACGTAGAACGCCGCGCTCTGGTGCGGGTTCTCGCCGTAGCGCATTTCCTGGGCCTTGATGAACTGGGTGTTGAAGGTGCGCGGGAACTGGCCACGGCCTTCGGTGCTCAGGGTTTCGGCGCTCTGGTCGATGCCGCCCAGATAGTTGGCGATCATCCCGTCGTAGGCGGCCGTGTGTTCGAACGCCTTGAGCATCAGGTCAAAGCGCTGAGCGTAGGTCAGACCGCCGGACTTGAGGTTTTCCAGAACGCTGGCGTAATCGCTGGCGTTGACCACGATGGCCACGTCTTTGTGGTTCTTGGCTGCGGAGCGGACCATGGTCGGGCCGCCGATGTCGATGTTCTCGATGGCGGTCGGCAGGTCACAGCCTGGTTTGGCAACGGTGGCTTCGAACGGGTAGAGGTTAACCGCCACCAGGTCGATCGGCTTGATGCCGTGTTCGCCCATGATGCCGTCGTCGGTGCCGCGACGACCGAGGATGCCGCCGTGGATCTTCGGATGCAGGGTCTTGACCCGGCCGTCCATCATTTCCGGGAAGCCGGTGTAGTCGGCCACTTCAACCGCCGCAACGCCGTTGTCGCGCAGCAGTTTGAAGGTTCCGCCAGTGGACAGGATCTCCACGCCCAGGGCTTCGAGCTCGCGGGCGAATTCGAGGATTCCGGTTTTGTCGGAAACGCTGATCAAAGCGCGGCGGATCGGCAGGCGGGTGGTCTGGTCGGTCATCTCGATTTCCATCAAAGCTAAAGGTAATCAGCAAAAAAGGCGACCGGTGGGTGGGTCGCCTTGGTTGGTCTGCAATGCTTACAGCAAGTCGTACTGCTTGAGTTTCTTGCGCAAGGTGCCGCGATTGAGGCCCAGAACTTCAGAGGCTTTGGTCTGGTTACCCTTGACGTAATTCATGACGCTTTCGAGCAATGGTGCCTCGACTTCGGACAACACCAGGTTGTACACGTCAGTGACGTTGGCGCCTTCGAGGTGGGCGAAATAATTGTGCAGCGCCTTCTCGACACTGCCGCGCAGGGTCTGGCCCTCTTCGCTCGGCGTGTTCAGGTGCTGTTTCAAATTGACATTGTCGCTCACGGGTGTTGTTCCACTCACTAAAGTCTCGGTCATCATCGTCATGCGGCCACCTCTTCTTCATTTTCGTTATCCGGGCCCTGACAGCCTTGGCTGAAGAACTCCCGGATGTTGGCGCATTGTTGTTGCGTATCGTCCAAACGATTGAAGTGGGCGCGAAACTCCCTGGCGCCCGGCAAGGTTGCGAGATACCAGCCGACATGCTTGCGCGCGATGCGCACGCCCATTACATCGCCGTAAAACGCGTGCAGGGCGGTCAGGTGCTCCAGCAGGATCTGCTCCACTTCAACCAGCGAAGGGGCGGGCAGGATCATGCCGGTGCGCAGGTAATGCTCTATCTCGCGGAAAATCCACGGGCGCCCTTGAGCGGCCCGGCCAATCAACAAACCATCGGCGCCGGTCGCTTGCAGCACATACCGGGCCTTTTCGGGTGAATCTATGTCGCCGTTGGCAAACACCGGGATCGACACCGCCTGCTTGATCGCGGCGATGGTGTCGTACTCGGCTTCGCCGGTGTAGAGGTCCGCACGGGTCCGCCCGTGAACTGCCAGGGCCTGGATACCTGCCTGCTCGGCAATCTTCGCGACAGTCAGGCCGTTCTTGTTGTCACGGTCCCAGCCGGTGCGGATCTTCAGGGTGACCGGCACATCGACTGCGGCCACCACGGCGTGCAGGATCTCGGTCACCAGTTGTTCGTCTTTGAGCAGCGCTGAACCTGCTGCCTTGTTACATACCTTCTTGGCCGGACAACCCATGTTGATGTCGATGATCTGGGCGCCCAGTTCGACATTGGCACGGGCCGCACTGGCCAGCATCTGCGGATCACCACCGGCGATCTGCACCGAGCGCGGCTCGGGATCACCTTCGTGGATCATGCGCAGGCGCGATTTGCGGCTGTTCCACAGGCTCATGTCACTGGTGACCATTTCCGAAACCACCAGCCCGGCGCCCATCTGGCGACACAACTGACGGAAAGGCTGGTCGGTGACGCCCGCCATCGGAGCGAGAATCAAGCCGTTCTGCAATGTATATGGGCCGATGCGTACCACCGACATAGCGTTACCTATAAAGGGGCCGAATCATCCACAGGCCGCATGATTACCGTTGCACACGGTCTGCAACGGTTCGCCCGTCCAACTGCTTGCACAGCGGCCAGACCGAACCGGGAGTTTGAAAAAGGGTTGGCATGATACCCGCTCTCGATGACTGGATAAAGGCTGAATTGGATAAAATCTGAACAGCTCGATGCTTATCACTAATCGTTCGGTTTTTCAGGTTTTACCAACGAACAGCAGCGATCATGCAGGCAACTGTTCGTTACGCCAGGGCGGCGTCCGATTGCCCCGGACCGCGGTACTGGCCGCAGAGGCTATTCCGGGGAGCGAAAATTGAGGCTGTAGTTCACGGCTTTGGCGCCTGGATCGAGGATGTCCAGTGCAATGTGGATCGGCGTCTGGGGTGGCATCTCTTCCTTGCCGGCCATTTCGCCTGACAGATATTCGCCGGGTTTGAAGCGACGACTGGCGATCAACTGACCGCTGGTATCGGCAAAGCGCAGCTCCAGCAGCGGAAAGGGTTGGGAAAAGGATGCACGGTTATAAATGATCGCATCGACCACCAGCGCGCCCTGAAACTCCGGGTGGCTGCGTACCACCAGGTTGCTGCTCTTGAGCTGGTTGATGTCGACCTTCGATGGCACCTTGCAGCCCAGTTGCGGGCACAACTGCTGGAACCAGGGGCGATACTGATCCTGGCGGGCCAGATGATCGAAGTGATACCAGATGTACTGCCCGGCCAGGCCACTGAGCGCCAGGGTAATCAGGGTTATCCATAACAGACGCCGGCCCCAGCGCGGCTTGGGACGCTGCCAGTCGAGCTGCAGCGGGTCGTCGGTCAGGTCCACCAGTGGTTTGTCACGCAGGGCAGGTTCGCTGCGGCCACGCGGATCATGATCATGATCGTCATCGTCCGGTGCCGGCTCGTCTTCGTCGTCGAGCGCCGAAAGGCGGGCGCTATGCCCCGGCGGCTGCTTGCGCAGCTCCAGTGCAGTGAAATCCGGTCCCTTGTCTTCGTCCGCGATGCTGTTCAGTGACAGCGAGGGCTCGGTACGGGTTTCGCTGGCGGCAGCGGGTTCAATGATGGGTTGGTCCGGTTCATCCGGCTCAGGTTCTGGCTCCCTGGCGCGGATGACTTCGGCATGTACTTCGGGCAATTGCTCGACATCGTCATTGGCCAGGCTGGCGATCCACTCGCCGGCTTCGCCTGGTGCTGCGTCGCGTCGTGCGCTGAGGTTTGCTTGCGGGGCGCGTGCATCGACAGTGGCAACCGACTCGGCCAGCTGGATCTCACGTTGCTCCAGGCGTGCCAGCTCTTCGTCCAGGTCCAGGCTGTCCAGGTCCAGTTCGCTGACATGCCAGTAGTCTTCGCCGGGTGCGGCGTTGATGGCCGGCGGTACAGGTTCGGCAACCACTGGCACGGCAGCGGGCGGCTCTGCGGCCAAGGGCGCCGGCTCAAGCGGCGCTTGCGGTGCCGGTTCAGTGACGGCCTCAGGCTCCGGCAGCGCTGCCGGCTCTGCGGGGGCGGGCAGAGGGGCGAGCGCGGTGCGCTGCTGATGGCTCTGCTCCAGCAATTGTTTGGCGGCGTTGAATACCTGCAGGCATGACCCGCAACGCACCACGCCGCGCGCTACGCTCAGCTGCGCATGGTTGACTTTGAAGCTGGTCTGGCAGTGCGGACACTGGGTGACGAAACTGTCGGTCATGCGGCGCTCCGGCTCAGGCAGCGATCAGCGGCGACGGCCGGTGATGCGTACCCAGCCATCACGGTCGGCGATCGGGTCAAGGTCGAAGGTGTCGGCATAGGCTGCCGCCACTTCTTCGCCCTGTTCGGCCAGGATGCCTGACAGCGCCAGGCGACCGCCCGGCTTGACCAGGCTGGCCAGTTGCGGCGCCAGAGACACCAGCGGGCCGGCCAGGATATTGGCGACCAGCACGTCGGCAGGCTCGGCCGGCAAAGCCTCGGGCAGGTACAGCGGCAGGCGTTCGGCAGCAATGCCGTTGCGTCCGGCGTTGTCGCGCGAAGCCTCCAGGGCCTGAACGTCGATGTCAGTACCGACCGCCAGCTCTGCGCCCAGCAGCAGGGCGGCGATGGCCAGAATGCCCGAGCCGCAGCCAAAATCCAGTACCGTGCAGCCGTTCAGGTCCTGGCCGTCAAGCCATTCCAGGCACAGGCCGGTAGTCGGGTGGGTGCCGGTGCCGAAGGCCAGGCCCGGATCGAGCAGCAGGTTTACGGCGTCCGGTTGCGGTGCGGCATGCCAGCTCGGCACGATCCACAGGCGCTGGCCAAACTGCATGGGTTTGAAGTCATCCATCCAGCTGCGTTCCCAGTCCTGATCCTCGATCACTTCGGCGCTGTGTTCGGGCAGCTCGGCATCGGTCAGCAGGCGCAGGTGGGCCAACGCGATATCGGCATCGGTGTCGGCCTCGAACAGCGCCAGCAGGTGGGTGTGGGTCCACAGCGGCGTGGTGTTGAGTTCAGGCTCGAAGATCGGCTGGTCTTCCGCGTCCATGAACGTGACCGAGACCGCGCCGACTTCAAGCAGGGCGTTCTCGTAGGTCTCGGCTTGTTCCGGGCTGATGGCGAGGCGGACTTGCAGCCATGGCATGGCGGTGTACCTATGAAAATGACAGGAAAGCCGCGCAGTTTACTTCAGGTCTGCGTCAAAAGCTTGTGAAGGGTTTGCTCGGCAAACTGTCCGGATGTCGCAGTGCTATCCGATCGCTGGCTGAAAACGCACAGACCCCGCCGAGGCGGGGTCTGTAGATCTGTCGCATCACGCTGTACAGAGAATTACTTCTCGCTGGCCAGCTTGTGTTCCAGATAGTGGATGTTGACGCCGCCTTTGCAGAAGCCTGCATCACGGGTCAGATCACGGTGCAGCGGGATGTTGGTCTTGATGCCATCGACCACGATCTCGTCCAGCGCGTTGCGCATACGGGCCATGGCCTCGTCGCGGGTGGCGCCCCAGGTGATCAGCTTGCCGATCAGCGAGTCGTAGTTGGCCGGGACCTTGTAGCCGCTGTACAGGTGCGAGTCGACACGCACACCGTTGCCGCCTGGCGCATGGAAGTGCTTGACCAGGCCCGGGCTCGGGATGAACGTGCGGGCGTCTTCAGCGTTGATCCGGCACTCCAGTGCGTGACCGTTGATGACGACGTCATCCTGGGTGTACGAGAGTTTGTTGCCGGCGGCGATGCTGAGCATCTCCTTGACGATGTCGATACCGGTGACCATTTCCGAAACCGGGTGTTCGACCTGTACGCGGGTGTTCATCTCGATGAAGTAGAACCGACCGTTCTCGTACAGGAATTCGAACGTGCCCGCCCCGCGGTAGCCGATTTCGATACATGCACGTACGCAGCGATCGAACACTTCCTGGCGAGCCTGCTCGTCGATGCCCGGTGCCGGCGCTTCTTCGAGTACTTTCTGGTGGCGGCGTTGCAGCGAGCAGTCGCGGTCACCCAGATGGATTGCGTTGCCCTGGCCATCGGACAGTACCTGAACTTCCACGTGACGCGGGTTGGTCAGGAACTTCTCGAGGTACACCATCGGGTTGCCGAACGCGGCACCGGCTTCGGTACGGGTCAGCTTGGCCGAGGAAATCAGGTCCTCTTCCTTGTGCACCACGCGCATGCCGCGACCACCACCGCCACCGGCGGCCTTGATGATCACCGGGTAGCCAACCTCGCGGGCGATGGCCAGTGCGGTCTCTTCGTCTTCAGGCAGCGGGCCGTCAGAGCCGGGTACGGTCGGTACGCCGCTCTTGATCATCGCGTCCTTGGCCGAAACCTTGTCGCCCATCAGGCGAATGGTGTCGGCTTTCGGGCCGATGAAGGCAAAACCGGATTTTTCGACCTGCTCGGCGAAGTCGGCGTTTTCTGCCAGGAAACCGTAGCCAGGGTGGATCGCCGTGGCGCCGGTCACTTCCGCCGCCGAGATGATCGCCGGAATGTTCAGGTACGACTGGGTAGCGATGGCCGGACCGATACAGACAGTTTCGTCCGCCAGGCCCAGGTGCATCAGCTCACGGTCGGCCGTGGAGTGCACAGCGACGGTCTTGATGCCCAGTTCCTTACAGGCACGCAAGATGCGCAAGGCGATTTCGCCGCGGTTGGCGATCAGGACTTTTTCCAGCATCGCAGGGTCTCCCTGGTTCAAACGATGGTGAACAGCGGCTGGTCGAACTCAACCGGCTGGCCGTTCTCTACCAGGATGGACTCGATCACGCCGCTGGTTTCGGCTTCGATGTGGTTCATCATTTTCATCGCTTCGACGATGCACAGGGTGTCGCCCTTCTTGACGGTCTGACCCACTTCAACGAATGCAGGCGAGGTCGGCGAAGGCGTGCGGTAGAAGGTGCCGACCATTGGCGACTTGACGGCGTTACCGTTGAGCTTGGGCGCAGCAGGTGCAGCGTCGGCGGCAGGTGCGGCAGGTGCGGCGGCCGGGGCCGGTGCAGCGGCGACCGGGGCGGCAACCGGAGCTGGCGCGTAGTACGGCTGGGCTGGAGTCTTGCTGTGACGGCTGATCCGTACGGATTCTTCGCCTTCACGGATTTCCAGTTCGTCGATACCGGACTCTTCCAGCAGTTCGATCAGTTTCTTGACTTTACGGATATCCATTAATCATCAACTCCCAAAGGGTCTGTAGGGTGCAATTCGGCAGCCGGTTCAGGCCGTGCCGGTCAAGGCTTGGCGTTCTTGGCCAAATGTTCCAGGGCGGCTTCCAGGGCCATGCGGTATCCGCTGGCGCCCAGGCCGCAGATCACTCCTACCGCAACATCGGAGAAGTAGGAGTGATGACGGAAAGGTTCGCGTTTATGCACGTTCGATAAATGCACTTCGATGAATGGGATGCTCACTCCCATGATCGCGTCACGTATTGCCACGCTAGTGTGCGTGAACGCTGCCGGATTGATGACGATGAAGTCCACCCCCTCATCGCGGGCAGCGTGAATGCGATCGATCAATTCATACTCGGCGTTGCTTTGCAGGTACATCAGGTGATGGCCGGCATCGCGGGCGCGCTGCTCCAGGTCCTGGTTGATCTGCGCCAGGGTGGTGGTGCCATACACACCGGGTTCACGGGTGCCGAGCAGATTCAGGTTCGGGCCATGCAGGACCAGCAGGGTCGCCATCGTCGATTCCTTTTTATTCACGAGCGTTTTTGTGCCGCGACTATGCCGCAAGGGTCAAGATCTGTCCAGTTAACAACAGTAGTCAACACGATAAGCGATAATCGCGCAAAATTTGTGACCCGGATGTTAGATCTGGTCATTTGCCCCGTTTAACCGCTCGATCAGGCCGTTGGCATCGATTTCGCCGACAACTCGCACATTTTTCAGCTCTTCGCCGCTTTTATCGAAAAATAGCAGCGCTGGCGGGCCAAACAGCTTGTAGCGGTCGAGCAGCGCGCGTTGCTCGGCGTTGCTCTCGGTCATGTCGAAACGCACCCGGCTAAAAGCCGACAGACGGGCAACCACTTGCGGGTCGGGCAGCACTTCATGCTCGATGACCTTGCAACTGATGCACCAGTCGGCGTACCAGTCCAGGACCAGTGGCTGCCCGGCATTGCGCGCCGCTTCCAGCGCCGCCTCCAGCTCGCCGGTGGTGCGGATGGTCTGCCACTGGCTTTCGCCGGTCACGCTGGCGACACTCATGGCTACCGCCTGGGGCCTGCCCAGTGGACGCAACGGATCGGTTTCGCCCTTGAGTGCGCCGTACCAGCACGCCAGAGCGTAGACCAGTAAAAACAGACCGAGTAGTTGCGCAAGGGTCTGGCGGGTGGTTTTTTCGCTGAAATTGAGGGTGCCCATAAACAGCGCAACGCCGGCCGCCAGCAGGCCGATCAGCAGCAGGGTGATCTCGCCGGGCAATACCCGGCTCAGCAGGCCGATGGCCAGGCCCAGCAGCAATACGCCAATGGCGTTCTTTACCGTTTCAAGCCACGGGCCGCTTTTCGGCAGCCAGGTGGCACCGCCGGTGCCGACCACAATCAGTGGCAAGCCCATGCCCAGCCCCAGCGCGAACAGCTTCAGGGCGCCACCGATGGCATCGCCGCTGGCGCTTATATAGAGCAACGCACCGGCCAGCGGCGCAGACACGCAAGGCGAAACCAGCAGGCTGGACAACACGCCCAGTACCGCCGCACCCCACAACGACCCGCCCTGGGTTTTACCGGCGATGCGATCGAGCCTTGAACTGAGCGCATCCGGCAGACGCAGTTGAAAGGCGCCGAACATGGCCAGCGCGAACACCACGAAAAACAGCGCGAACGGCACCAGCACCCAGGCCGATTGCAGGCGGGCCTGCAGGTTGAGGCTGGCGCCGAACACGCCCATCAGTGCGCCCAGCAGCGCAAAACAGGCCGCCATGGGCAGCACATAGGCCAGCGACAGGCTCAAGCCCCGCAACCCGCCGACCTGACCGCGCATCACCACGCCAGACAGAATCGGCAGCATCGGCAGTACGCACGGGGTAAAGGTCAGGCCGATGCCGGCCAGCAGAAACAGCGCCAGTTCTTTCCAGCTCCAGGGCTGTACCGCTGCGCTACCTGTGGCACTGGCCGTTGCATCAGCCACATTGCCGATGTCCAGCCGTTCGGTTTCCGGTGGGTAGCACAGGCCGTGGTCGGCGCAGCCCTGATAAGTGACGGCCAGGGTGAACGGGCGCTGCTCATCGGGGTTGCGCGGCAACTCGATATCGACGATGCCGTGATAGACCTCCACGTCGCCGAAGTACTCGTCATGCTTCTGTTCACCGGCGGGCAGGCGCGCTTCGCCCAGGCCGGCATCGGCCGGCTCGCTGCGGAACTGGAAGCGATGGCGATACAGGTAATAGCCGTCAGCCGCCACCAGGCGCAGCTTGACCGCCTGCGGTGTGGTTTCGATCAGGCTCAGCTGGAAAGCCTGGCGGACCGGCAGAAATTGCTTGCTGTTATCCAGGGTCGAGCTGCCCAGCGTTGCCGAGGGGCGGCTGTCCAGTAGGCCGGAAGCCTGAGCCTGGACGGGAAGGGTGAGCAGCAACAGCATGATCAGTAGCAGGCGGCGCATGGCAACCTCAAATCGCGGCAAAGGTGCGCATGATAACCAAGCGCGCCGGATTGTGCTGGAGAGCGGTTTGTAAGAGCGGGTTTCAGGCCTCGATGGCCGGCCATTCAAGTGCGTGGTTTGCTGTATTCAAGGCTGACTGGACCTGATTGCGCCCGGACTTCTTGGCGCGGTACAGCGCACTGTCGGCCAAAGCGGCCAGGGTCTGGCTATCGTCTTGCGGATGCAGGCTGACCACTCCGGCGCTAAAGGTACAGGCCAGGTCCAGTGGTTGGGCGGGGTAATGCACTTCGGCAAAGCCCTGACGGATCCTGTCCAGCACCTTATGGGCGTTGTAGAGGTCGGTGTCGGGCATGACGATGGCGAACTCTTCGCCACCATAACGGCCGATCAGATCAGTCTTGCGCAGCCGTTGCTTGAGAAACAGCGCCAGGCTTTTGATCACCCGGTCGCCCATGGGGTGGCCGTGGCTGTCATTGACCCTTTTGAAGTGGTCGATATCCAGCATCGCGAAGCACAGCGGCTTATTGTCGCGGCGGGCCTGAAAGCAGCAGTCTTCAAGGCACTGGAGGATATGCGTGTGGTTAAACAGCCCGGTCAGGCTGTCGCGGATCATGCGTGCCTTCAGGTGCCGGGCCCGGTTGACGCGGTTGCGCACCGTGGTCACCAGATGCCTGGGCTTGATCGGTTTGGTCAGGAAGTCATCGCCTGCTTCGCTCAGCGCATCAAGCTGTTTATCCAGATCGTCCTCGGCCGACAGGTAGATGATCGGTACGCCGACATAACGATCATTGTGACGAATGACCTTGGCCAGCTCCCGCCCCGTGCAGCCTGGCATGTACATATCGAGGATGATCAGGTCTGGCTGAAACTGCGCCAGCTCGCTCATGGCCTGGATCGGGTCCAGCAAGATCCGGGTGACGATGCCTGCGCTATTGAGTGCCTGCTCGGTGTAGAGGGCCTGCGAGCGCGAATCGTCGATGATCAACACCTTGTACGGCTCATAGCCATCGGCGCGGGTCAGGGTTTCGATCTTTTCCAGCAGAATCGAGGCGTCCAGTGAGCCGGTCAGGAACTCATCGCCACCGGCGCGCACCGCCGCCAGGCGGGTGGGGGTATCAGCTTCGTCACGACTGAAAAACAGCAGCGGCGCTCTGACGGGCAGAGTGTGCTGCAAGTCTGTCGCCAGCTTCAGGCCTGCGCCGGGGGAGGAAAAATCAACATCCATGATAATGGCCGCCGGCTGGCGCTGTTGCAGTGCCGTGTGCAGGCTGGCCACGTTATCCAGCGCCAGCGCTGCGCACCCGAAGAACTCCAGTTGCCGGGCCAGTTGTTCACTGTCTTCGCGGTGACGCAAGGCAATATAAACAGGCGTGCGCAGAGGTGGCAGGGTGGTCTGCTGCAGCCGGTCTCCATGACGCAGGCCGGTTTGCGAAAGTTGCTGCATCAGCAGGCTGATTTCACTGATCAACTCGCTGTTAAGCCGGCCCTGGTTGGCTTGCAGGCTGGCGACCAGATCACCAAGCTGCTGCGCCAGACGCAAATGCTCGGTCTGCCCGAAGCGTTCCGCACTGCGTAACAGATCCCGAGCCGCTTCCTTGAGCTCATCCAGATCAGTCGGCGTCCACTCGCCTTTATGCAGGCGTTGCCAAATCTCAAGGATCTGCCGCACCTGAAGCACGACCCGCTGGGCAAAATAAAGCTTGAGACGCTCGCGACTGGGATCAGATGCTTCGGTCATTGGCGGGCTGCTGGAGAGGCGGCTAAAGGAGGGTTGATGGCGCTATGCTAGCACCGTCATCTTTGCCGTGGTGTGCCGCAGGTCACCAAACCGTCAAAAAGGCGCACACTTTTTTATGACGATTTATTTACCGCTGACGACCGTTCGTCGGAAGGGGCGTCAGCTTCAGGCGCAGAACGTCTTCGTGCCTGAAGCTTTGATCAATCTGGCAGCGCTGGCTGCCAGTTGGCTATTAACGCTGCGGTTTGAGTTCGGTCTCGACGAATACCACTTCATGGTCACTGGCGTTGATCACATTGTGTTCAACACCGGCTTTGCGAAAGTAGCTCTGCCCAGCTCCCAAGGGCGCGTATTTATCGCCCTCTGGGGTTTCTAGCAGCAAGGTGCCGCTGGTCAGCGGCACCACCACATAGTCATAACCATGGCGATGCAAGCCAGTCTCGGCACCCGGCGCGAAGCGCCACTCGGTGATGGTCACCTGCTCGTTATCGACCTGTACCTTCGGCACGGCCTGTGGACGCAGGCTCACTTACTTGATGCCCTGTAAAGCCTGACCAACGGCATCGAACATCCGGTCCAGATCCTGCGGCTGGGCGTTGAAGGTCGGGCCGAACTGCAGGGTATCGCCGCCAAAGCGTACATAAAAGCCGGCTTTCCACAGCGCCATGCCCGCTTCGAACGGACGTACGATCGGGTCGCCGTCGCGGGGGGCCAGTTGCAGGGCGCCCGCCAGCCCGCAGTTGCGGATGTCGATCACATGTTGCGCGCCTTTAAGGCCATGGATGGCGTTCTCGAAGTGCGGTGCCAGTTCGGCGGATTGCTGCACCAGGTTTTCCTTTTCCAGCAGCTCCAGCGAAGCGATACCGGCCGCGCAGGCCACCGGGTGCGCCGAGTAAGTGTAGCCATGGGAGAATTCGACCGCGTGCTCGGGCAGGTTCTGGCTCATGAAAGTGTTGTAGATCTCGCTGCTGGCGACGACTGCGCCCATCGGGATGGCTCCGTTGGTCACCTGCTTGGCGATGTTCATGATGTCCGGGGTGACACCGAAGTACTCGGCGCCGGTCCATTTACCCATGCGGCCAAAGGCCGTGATCACTTCGTCAAAGATCAGCAGGATATTGTGCTGGTCACAGATCTCGCGCAGACGCTTGAGGTAGCCCACCGGCGGCACGATAACACCGGCCGAGCCGGACATCGGCTCGACGATGACCGCCGCGATGTTCGAGGCGTCATGCAGTTCGATCAGTTTCAGCAGTTCATTGGCCAGCTCGACACCGCCGGTTTCAGCCGCGCCTTTGGTAAAGGCCAGATGCGGCTGCAAGGTGTGCGGCAGGTGATCGACGTCCATGAACTGGCCGAACATCTTACGGTTGCCGCCTATCCCGCCCAGTGAGGTGCCGGCGATGTTCACGCCGTGATAGCCGCGGGCGCGGCCGATCAGTTTGGTTTTCTGTGCCTGGCCTTTCAGGCGCCAGTAGGCACGCGCCAGTTTCACCGAGGTGTCGGCGCTCTCGGAGCCGGAGCCGGTGAAGAACACATGATCCAGGCCGGCCGGGGTCAGACTGGTGATTTTCTCTGCCAGCTTGAATGACAGCGGGTGGCCGTACTGGAAGGCCGGTGAGTAATCCAGGGTGCCCAACTGTTTGGCTACCGCTTCCTGGATTTCCTTGCGCGAGTGACCCGCGCCGCAGGTCCACAAACCTGACAGGCCGTCATAGATGCGCCGGCCCTGGTCATCAATCAGCCAGCTACCTTCTGCCCCGACAATCAGGCGCGGGTCGCGCTTGAAGTTGCGGTTGGCCGAAAACGGCATCCAGTGGGCGTCCAGCTTGAGCTGACTGGCCAGCGAAGGGGGTTGCTGCAGAGCCTGATTCATGAGGTGAACCCTGTTGTTATGAGGGGTTATGGATGACGACAGCTTGTGCCTGCGCAATGGGTGAGTTAAATCTATATCTTCTAAAGTTAAGTTATTGAATGGCTCACCTATGAGGCGTGAATCCCATGGCGCGTAAACCGCCGCTCAGCCAGGTGAGTGATTTCGACCTGCGCCTGCTGCGGCTTTTCAAAACCGTAGTCGAGTGCGGCAGTTTTTCCGCAGCCGAAGGGGCATTGGGCATCAGCCGCTCGGCGATCAGCTTGCACATGAGTGATCTGGAAAAGCGCCTGGGCATGCGGCTTTGCCAGCGCGGCCGGGCCGGTTTTGCCCTGACCGATGAGGGCCGTGAGGTACTGCGCGCCAGCGACACGCTGCTGGCGGCCATCGAAGGCTTTCGCAGTGAAGTGAACCTGATGCACCGGCAACTGCGCGGTGACCTGAACATCGGTATCGTCAACAATCTGGTCACCCAGCCGAAGATGCGTATCACCCGGGCACTCAAGGCCGTGCGCAGTGAGGGCGCCGGGGTGCGCATCAATCTGAGCATGAGCACCCCGGGCGAGATCGAACGCGGCCTGCTCGACGGCCGTCTGCATGTCGGCGCCATCCCGCTGATCGCCCCCTTGTCGGGGCTCGATTACACCTGGCTCTACGAAGAACGTTCCAACCTGTATTGCAGCCATGACCATCCGTTGTTCGCCCGCGCCGCCTTGGTGAGCAACGAAGAACTGCAGGATTTCGATGCCGTGGTGCCCAGCTACCGGATGACCGCCGAGGCCATCGGCCTGCATCAGTTGCTCAACTGTGTGGCTTCGGCCAGTGACCGCGAAGGCATCGCGTTTCTGATCCTGACCGGTAGCTACATCGGCTATTTGCCTGACCATTACGCGGCAGTGTGGGTCGAGAAGGGGCTAATGGCAGCACTGTGCCCGGAGCGATTGTTCTTCGAGACCCGACTGGCGATTGCCACCCGCAAGGGGCGCCGCCAGAACCTGGTGCTGGACCACTTTCTCGAGGCGTTGCAGCACTCGCACTGAGCGGCGCATTTCCCATTTAGCGACCTCTGACCCGAGCCGGCCATGTGCCGGCTCGGGTGTTTTCGTGTGGGCGTAAAAAATCACGTGAGCTGTTGACACGAACTTTTACGTGGTCCTAATCTGTATGCAGCGCTGAGCACAGTTGGAAATACAATTAAATATGCAGCGCTGATCGGCTAACTCTTCTGCCTAAAACAACAATGTTACGGAGAGATTCAAATGGCTCGGTTATTCCCTCGCGTTATCCGCAATGCTCTGATCGGTGCGACTGCCATCGGAGCCTTGCTGTCTCAGGTCCCTGCCCAGGCGGCCGAGACCCAGATCTGGAAAGACATCCAGAAAGCCGGTGTGCTGCGCTGCGGGGCTGCCGTGGCAGCGCCTTATGTGATGCGCGATGCGCGCTCCGGGGAATACAGCGGTTATTTCGTCGACCTGTGCCGTGACTTCGGCGAGAAGGTGCTGAAGGTCAAGGTCGAGTTCGTCGACACCAATTGGGACAACCTGGTCGCTGGCCTGCAGGGCGGCAAATGGGACCTGGCCATGGCCCTGAACCAGACGCCGGAACGCGCCCTGGCAGTGGGTTTTTCGGTACCGGCCACCGACTATCAGATCTCATTGCTGGTCAACAAGGACAACCCCAAGTTCAACGGTGCCGGTCAGACGGTGGCCGACTATGACAAAGAAGGTGTGACCTTCGCGGTCATGTCCGGCACAGCCCAGGACAAGGCGATCTCCGCGGTGGTCAAGCACGGCAAGGTCATGCGCTTGCCGGGCATGGATGAAGCCCGCCTGGCAGTGATGTCCAAACGGGCTGATGTGATGGTAGATGCCAGCGACACCAACCGCCTGTTCGCCGTGGCCAACCCCGGCTGGACCAGGGAAGTGCTGCCAAAGCCTGCCATGGCCAAGCAGGGGGTCTCTTTCGGGGTGCGCCGCGACATCGCTCCGGCCGACCTGCAAGTGCTGAACATCTACCTCACCCAACGCCGTGACACCGGTGAAATCGACGCCTTGGTCGACAAGGCTTCGCAACAGGCCAACGCCGAAAAACCCGCTCAGTAAATCCTGCCGACGCCAGAGCGCGCAGCCCGGCTGCGCGCTCCAGGAGACTCACATGACAGCTTCCACTCTGGCGGCCATGCCGCCACGGTCCCCGCTCGCCCGCGAAAACGCCAGCGATGCTTTCATTCAACTGCGTGCGGTGTGCAAGTCCTATGGCGAGAGCCTGGTGGTCATGGACCACATGGACCTTGATATGCGTGCCGATGACCGGCTGGTGATCATCGGCCCGAGTGGTAGCGGCAAGAGCTCTTTGCTGCGGGTCATGATGGGGCTGGAAAGTATTCAGGCCGGCACCATCAGTTTTCAGGGCAAGCCGTATATCGACGGCAACGTGCGGCGCGGCAACGGCAAACCCACCGATGCCAGCCTGCAGACTCAGGTCGGCATGGTGTTTCAGCACTACACCCTGTTCCCGCACCTGTCGATTCTCGGCAACCTGATTCTGGCCCCGGTGAAAGTGCATGGCCTGTCGAAAGCCGAGGCCACCGAAAAGGCCCGCCTGCTGCTGGCCCGACTGGGTCTGGAAAGCAAGTTGCACGCCTATCCGAGCCAGTTGTCTGGCGGCCAGAAGCAGCGCGTGGCGATCGCCCGGGCCTTGATGCTCGAACCCAGGCTGATGCTGTTCGATGAAGTGACTTCGGCGCTGGACCCGGAAATGGTCATCGAAGTGCAGAACGTGATGCTGCAACTGGCTGACCAGAGGATGGCGATGATCATCGTCACCCACGACATGCATTTCGCCCGTGATATCGCCAGCCGCGTGGTGTTTTGCGCCAACGGCAAGGTAGTCGAGCAAGGGCCGCCGGCGCAGCTCTTCACTCAGCCCAAAGAACCCCGGACCCGGGAATTCCTGGAAAAAGTCCTGCATCTGGACTGAGGGCTCAGACCATGAACTATCAATTCGACTTCCATTTTCTCAACGGCAACTTCGGTGTGCTGTGGGAGGGGCTGAAGGTCACTCTGCAACTGGCGCTGGTGTCCAACATCATCGGGGTAGTGCTGGGTTTCGTGCTGTGTCTGCTGGCCATGAGCCGCTGGTTTTTCATTCGCTGGCCGGCGCAGTTGTTCATCGAATTTTTCCGCTGCACCCCGGCACTGCTGCAGATCGTCTGGTTCTTCTACTGCGTGCCGATGCTGTTTGACGTGTTCATCGATCCGGTGGCCATGGGCTTTCTGGCCTTGGGTCTGAACCTCACTGCATTTAACGCCGAGGCCTATCGCGCCGGTGTCCAGGCGGTGCCCCGTGAACATCTGGATGCCTGTGTGGCGCTGGGCCTGCGCCCTTGGCAGCAGACGCTGTACGTGATCCTGCCGCAGTCGTTGCGCAGTGCCTTGCCGGTGTTGATCACCAATGGCATCGGCACTTTGCAGCAGAGCGCCCTGGTCGCCATCGTTGCGGTCTCGGACCTGATGTACGTGGGCAAGAGCCTGGCCACCGAGGCCTATCGGCCGCTGGAAACCTACACCTTGATCGCCCTGATCTATTTCGCCCTGTCGCTGCCGATTGCCCAGTTGGTGCAATACATCGAGCGTCGTCAGGACACTGCGGCTGCGCGCTGAGGAGACCGCCATGAGTCTGGATTTTACTGTCGTCTTCTCCTACTGGCAGGTGCTGCTCAAAGGCTTGGCGCTGACCCTGGCCTTCACTGTGAGCTGCGCGCTGATCGGCAGCCTGCTCGGCTTTGCCCTGAGCCTGCTGCGCGGCAGCCGCTCGCGTCTGCTGACGTTGCCGACCACACTGTTTGTCGAGTTTTTTCGCGGTACGCCGTTGCTGATCCAGCTGTTCTGGATCTTCTTCTGCCTGCCGGTGATTTTCGGCATTGACGTGCCGCCGTATATCTCGGTGCTGACGTCCCTGACCTTATATATGGCGGCGATCACCTGCGAGACCTTCCGTGGCGCGCTCAAATCCATCGCCGGTGAGCAGCACGATGCCTGCGTCGCGCTGGGCCTGACCTCCAAGGTCAAAGTGCTCTACGTGATCTTCCCCCAGGCGCTGCTGCGCTCGGTACCGCCCTTGCTGTCGAACGTGGTCAGCCTGTTCAAGGAGAGTGCGCTGATCTCTTCGGTAGGCGTCGCTGACCTGATGTTCGTCGGCCAGAACATTTCCAACAGCACCGCCCGGCCGGTCGAGTTTCTCTCGGCGGTGGCGGTTATCTACTTCCTCGTGGCTTTCCCGCTGACCCGTCTGGTCGGTGTGGTCGAGGCGCGCATGTTGCGCCGCTATGCGTACTGACCCAACCCCTGCTAACTCCAACCCAAACCGGGAGAAATTCCATGCTTGAACTCAAAGGTATTGTGCCCGCCGTCGTGACCCCGTTCGATGACGATGGCAAGGTCAACCACGACACCCTGGCCGCGATCATCGAGCACCAGCTCAAGGCCGGCGTCACCGGCTTTGTGCCGCTGGGCTCCACGGGTGAGTACTACGCGCTGAGCAACCCCGAACGCCGTGAAGTGCTGGCCACCTTCAAAGCCGTGGTTGGCAACCGTGCCACCCTGATCGCCGGTGCCAACGGCTCGAGCACCCGCGAAGTGCTGGAGCAGGTGCAGCAGACTGTGGATGCCGGCTACACCAACCTGCTGATCGCGCCACCGTACTACGCGCTGCCATCTCAGGAAGAGCTACTGAGTCATTACCAGACCATTCTGGATGCGTTCCCGCAAATCAATCTGGTGCTCTACAACTACCCGGTACGCACCAACGTTGAAGTCGGCTTCAGTGTGCTGGACGGTCTCAAAGACCACCCACAGGTTATCGCGATCAAGGAAAGCAGCGGCAACCTGCTGCGTGCCATCGAAATCGGTGAGAACTACAAGGGCAAGCTGCAACTGTCTTGTGGCTCCGACGACCAGGCGCTGGACTTCTTCATCTGGGGCGCCACCAGCTGGATTTGTGGCCCGGCCAACATCTTCCCGGAGAAGGTCGTGGAGTTTTACAACAAGTTCAACACGGGCGACCTGGAGGGCGCGAAGAGCGTGATGCGCAGCCTGTTCCCGCTGATGGCCAACCTGGAAAGCAGCAAATTCGTGCAGAAGGTCAAGTACGGTACTGAACTGGCAGGCTTCAAGGCCGGTAACGCCCGTGCGCCGTTGCTGCCGCTGACTGACGACGAGAAAGTCGAACTGCGCAAACTGTACGAGGCTTTACAGCGTTGATTCATTCGCCGTATCGGCCACCACGCCAGACCGATACGGCATCATTGATCATTGAGTAGATAAACATGACTCGACACGCATTCACCTGTATCGAAGGTCACACCGAAGGCATGCCGGTGCGCATGGTCATCAGCGGCGCGCCCCAATTGCGTGGGGCGACCATGAGCGAACGCCGCGAGCACTTCATGGCCGAACACGACTGGGTTCGTCGCACCCTGATGCTTGAGCCTCGCGGCCACTCGCACATGTCCGGCACGCTCTTCTATCCGCCGGTGCGTGACGACAGTGACTTCAGCCTGCTGTTTATCGAAACCTCAGGCTGCCTGCCGATGTGCGGGCACGCGACCCTGGGCTCGATCACCTTCGCCCTTGAGGCCGGGTTGATCAGCCCAAGGACTGCGGGCCGCGTTGTGGTTGACGTACCGGCCGGGCAGATCCATGCCAGCTACTGTCAGAAGGGTGCCAAGGTGACGTCGGTGCGTTTCACCAACGTGCCGGGCTTTCTGCTGCACCGGGATGTCGAGCTGGATTTCCCGCCGCTGGGCAGGCTCAGGTTTGATATCGCCTATGGCGGCAACTTTTATCCGATCATCGAAGTGCAGGACAACTACCCGGGCTGCGAGCATTTCACCCCGCAACAGTTGCTGGAGTGGGGCTGTGAGTTCCAGGCGCTGGTCAATCGCGAGCTGGACGTGGTGCATCCCGAGAACCCCAGTATCCGTGGCGTCAAGCACTGCATGTGGACGGGTAAGCCGCTGTCATCGGACTCTGATGGACGTGCAGTGGTGATTGCCGGCACCAGCCTGATCGACCGTTCCCCGTGCGGCACCGGCAGTTCAGCCCGCGTCGCCCAGCGTTTTGCCCGTGGGCTGCTGGCTGCCGACGGTGCTTATCGGCATGAGAGCCTGATCGGCAGCTATTTCGTGGGTCGCGTCGAGCAGCAACTGCGACTGGAAACCGGTCTGGACGCGGTGCGCCCGAGTATCGAAGGTCGGGCGTGGATCACCGGACGCAGCTCATTCGATATCGATGACACCCAACCCTGGTGGGATGGTTTTGCTCTGCAAGACTACTCCGCTATCGCCCAAGGCCAAGAGGCTTGAACATGAACACCGCAGCAGCTCCCTCAACTCAGCAAAAGGCCGTGGTCATCGGCGGTGGCATCGTCGGCGTCTGCTGCGCGCTGTCGCTGCAACGCGAAGGCTTTGCCGTGACCCTGATCGACCCCGCTGCGCCGGGTGACAGCACCGCCAAATGGAGCTGCGGGCAGATGGCGGTCAGTGAAGTCATCCCGCTATCGAAACCCGGCATCCTGAAAAAGATCCCCGGCTGGCTGCTCGACCAGAAAGGCCCGCTGGCCCTGCGGCCTTCGGCGCTGCCGGGCATCCTGCCGTGGTTCGTGCGTTTTCTCGCGTGTGCCCGGCACAAGAAAATCGTGGAAATCGCCCAAGACATGGCGACCCTGACTGAACAGGTTTACACCGACTACGCGCCGCTGCTCGATAAATGCGCTGACAAGACCCTGCTGGGCGAGCGGCCGATCATTGAGGTGTTCGATTCGCCGGCGGGTATCGAGCATGAAAAACCCCACCTGGAGCTGCGTCATTCGCTGGGCTTCAAGTCCGAAGTGCTGGACGCCGCAGCCATTGCCGATCTGGAACCGGCGCTGGCCGGCAAATTCCGCTATGGCCTGCTGTTCCCGGACTGGCGCGCGGTGAGCGATACCAAGGGCTTCATTGCCGCGCTGACCCAGAGCTTTATCGACCAGGGTGGCGTGCGCGTACGCGACCAGGTCAAGTTCATCGACGAGTTTTCCGGCCGTGCCACCGGGGTGACCCTCGACAGCGGTGAGCGGCTGGCTGCCGACCATGTGGTGGTGGCGGCGGGTGCCGGATCGCGGCGCTTCTTCAGCCAGTTGGGTTTGAACATCCCGCTGGAAGGCATTGCCGGTTATCAGGCGCTACTGCCGCAACCGCAAGTGCAGATTCGCCACTCAATCATCTACGCCGACGGCGGCTTCTGCTTTGCGCCAATGACCCGTGGCCTGCAGATCGGCGGCACCATCGAATTCGCTGCTGCCGGTTCAGAGCCGAACTTCAAGCGCGCTGAAATCATTCTGGAGAAGGCTCGCCGGGTACTGCCGCAACTGCGTACCGAGAATCTCGAATTCGGCGTCGGCTACCGGCCGTTTTTGCCAGACACCAAGCCGGTTATCGACCGTGCTAGCCGTCTGGGCAACGTTTACCTCGCTTTCGGCCATGGCCAGCTCGGCCTGACCCTGGGCGCGACCACCGGGCGGCTGATCGCCGATCTGGCCAGCGGCCGCACGCCGGCCCAGAACCTCGCTCCCTTCAGCGCCCGGCGCTTTGCACTTTTTGGAGAGACCGCATGAAAACCTACGACCAGTTGTACATCGATGGCCAATGGGTCCGCCCCAAGCGCGGCGGCCTGTTCGATACCATCGACCCGAGCAATGAAGCGGTGATCACCCAAGTGGCGGCGGCGACTGCCGAAGACGTCGATCTGGCGGTCAAGGCGGCGCGCCGTGCCTTCGATGAAGGTCCATGGCCCAACCTCAAGGGCCGCGAGCGGGCGGCGGTACTGCGCGGCATCGCCAATGGCATTCGCGAGCGCCAGGAGCGTCTGGCCGAGCTGGAAGTGCGCGATAACGGCAAGCCGTTGCCAGAAGCGTTGTGGGATATCGGTGATACCGCTGGCTGTTTCGACTTCTATGCCGAGCTGGCCGAAGGCCTGGATGAGCAGCGCGAGCAGCCGATCACCTTGGCCGATGACCGTTTTACCTCTCTGGCGCGCAAAGAACCGGTGGGGGTGGCCGGGGCGATCATCCCGTGGAACTTCCCGATGCTGATGGCCGCCTGGAAAGTGGCCCCGGCGCTGGCCGCAGGCTGCACCATGGTGCTCAAACCTTCAGAGCTGACCCCGCTGACCGCCCTGGAACTGGCCGACATCGCCCATCAGGCCGGTCTGCCTGAGGGCGTGCTCAACGTAGTTACCGGTCTGGGCCCGGACGCTGGCGCGCCGTTGTCCGAACATCCTGGCATCGACAAGCTGGCATTCACCGGCAGCGTGCCGACCGGCAGCCGGATCATGCAGGCCGCTGCCAAAGACATCAAAAACATCAGCCTGGAGCTGGGTGGCAAGTCGCCGTTTATCATCTTTGACGACGCCGATATCGATGCAGCGGTCGAGTGGATCATGTTCGGTATCTTCTGGAACCAGGGCGAAGTCTGCTCGGCCACCTCGCGAGTGTTGGTCCAGCGTGATCTGTATGAGCCGCTGCTCAAGCGGCTGGTGCAAGTGACTGAGGAACTGAAAATCGGCAACGGCCTGGAAGAGGGCGTGTTGCTCGGGCCACTGGTCAACCGGGGGCAGTACGACAAGGTGCTGGCGGCCATCGCCAGGGGCCAGGAAGAGGGCGCGAAGCTGCTGACCGGCGGTACTCGCCCGACGCATCTCGACAAGGGCTACTTTTTGGCCCCGGCGATCTTTGCCGATGTACCTGAAGACAGCTGGATCTGGAACGAGGAAATCTTCGGTCCGGTGGTGTGCATCCGTGCCTTCGACGACGAAGCAGAAGCGCTGCGCAGTGCCAACGACTCACGGTTTGGTCTGGGGGCGGCGGTGATGTCCAAAGACCTGCCACGTGCCGAGCGCGTGGCGCGCAAACTGCGCGCCGGCATCGTCTGGATCAACTGCTCGCAGCCAACCTTCACCGAAGCGCCGTGGGGCGGCTACAAGCAGAGCGGGATTGGTCGCGAGCTGGGTGAGTGGGGGTTGAACAATTATCTGGAAACCAAGCAGATCACCCGCTACGACAGCGAACAGCCGTGGGGCTGGTACATCAAATAATGCCTTGACCCATCTTTGCAGGATCGAGCTTGCTCGCGAAAGGGGCGGGCCAGGCGCACATTTTCAGCGCCTGATCGATAGCCTTCGCGACCAAGGTCGCTCCTACAGTCGACCAGACCCACAGGATTTATCGGAAAGGGGGCGCCATGCGCTGGAAGAAAACGCTGCAGATTGTTGATGTGCATTGCGAAGGCGAGATCGGCAAGGTCATCACCGGCGGGGTGCTGGGCATCCCCGGTGAGACCATGCTCGACAAGATGAACTACATCAACCAGGTCGACGACAGCCTGCGCCGCCTGGTGATTTTTGAGCCACGTGGTTGCCTGCAGATGTCAGTCAACCTGCTGTTGCCACCGACCCGGCCCGAGGCCCATGCCGGCTTTATTGTGTTGCAGGCCGACAAGGCCCACCCGATGTCGGGCAGCAACTGCATCTGTGTGGTCACTGCGCTGCTGGAACTGGGCATGGTGCCGATGCAGGAGCCGCAAACCACGGTGGTGCTCGACACCCCGGCGGGTCTGGTCACTGCGCGGGCGCAGTGTGAAGACGGACGTTGCCTGAGCGTATCACTGGACATGGTGCCGGCCTTCGTCGAGCAACTGGATGTGCTCATCGACACTGAGCAGTTTGGCCCGATCAAGGCCGATATCGCTTTTGGTGGCGTGTATTACGCACTGATCGATGTCGAGCAGACCGGCCTGTCCATCGCTCCGGAACACGCCCGGGAGCTGGCCGCAGCCGGCGTGGCGTTGCGTGAGGTGATCAACCGCCAGGTCCGCGTGAGTCATCCTTTGATTCCTGCGCTCAATGACGTGGCTTATGTGATGTTCCGCAATCGCCTGAACGCCAGCACCTACCAGACCTGCACCACCTTGCCGCCGGGGCGGGTCGACCGCTCGCCGTGTGGCACCGGCAGTTCGGCCAACCTGGCGACCCTGGCAGCGCGCAAGCTGGTCGAAATCGGTGATCAGCTGACCTCGCGTTCGACCATCAATGGCGAGTTCAAGATCCAGTTGCTGGGCCGCACTGAAGTCGGTGGGCGCCCGGCAGTGCTGCCCAGGGTCACCGGCCGCGCCTGGGTCTACGGCATCCAGCAACTGGGCGTCGACCCGGATGATCCGCTGGCTGCAGGCTTCATGCTCAGTGACACCTGGGGGCCTGCGTTTCCCGCTTGACGTACCGCAGGCGGCCAGGGAGGCCGCCCGAAATCTTGAGGCCGATGCCATGAGCGAAATAACCACAACAACATCCGCCGCTCGCCGTCACGGTGGCCGGCAGCTCTATGATGAACTCCGCCTGCAGATTCTCACGCTGCGTCTCAAACCGGGTACGCCGCTGGACGAAGTGTCGCTGGCCGCGCAATTTGGTGTGTCGCGCTCGCCGGTGCGTGATGCGTTGGCGCGGCTGGTCAGTGAAGGCCTGGTGACCATCCTGGCGAACCGTACCGCGCTGGTCACGCCATTCGAGATCAATGAATTTCCCAAGTACATCGCCGCCATCGACCTGACTCAGCGGGCCGTGACCCGGCTGGCAGCGCTCAACCGCAGCGAGGCTGACCTGCAACGGATCTGCCAGGCCAATATCGACTACATCCAGGCACTGGACAGCGGCAACTTCCAGAACATGTCAGAACTGAACAAGGCTTTTCACATGCAGATCGCCCGTGCCGGGCGCAACGCTTACCTGACCCATGCTTACGAAAAGCTGCTTGGTGAAGGCCAGCGTTTGCTGCACCTGCATTTCGATTTCATCATGAGCACCCAGAGCCACAGTACGCCGCATCAGGATCATGAGCGGATCATTCAGGCTCTGACGAGACGTGACCCCGAAGCCGCCGAAGCGGCCGCCAGCGAGCACACGCTATTGTTCCGTGACCGGTTTTTGGCGTTCATGAAACAGAACATGACGCGATCGATCTCGGTTCAGTGAGCCCTGTACATGACAATCCGCACTTGCCTGTGCCAGCTCAGCCGTACTGATCCAGGCCACCCTTGCCGGCTGCGCTGTCGCAATGCCTGCATCCGACGTGCCGATAGCCTGCGTCAGGTGACTGGATTATCCTTGCGGCCTTGCAGGACCCTTCAGCAGAGAGCGGTAGATGAGTAACGATCAAGCAGTGCCGGAAAGTGGTGGCCGTCGCCACGGCGGGCGATACATCTATGAAGAACTGCGCAAGCAGATCCTCACCCTCAAGCTCAAGCCCGGTGCGCCGCTTGATGAGGTGTCGCTGGCAACCCAGTTCGGCCTGTCGCGCTCGCCGGTGCGCGATGCTCTGGCGCGGCTGGTCACTGAAGGGCTGGTTACCATCCTGCCCAACCGCACCCTGCTGGTCACTCCGTTCGAGATCGAAGAATTTCCGACCTACGTGTCGGCACTGGACCTGATCCAGCGCGCAGTCACCCGGCTGGCAGCGTTGCAGCGTACCGATGAAGAAATGCTACAGATCCGCGCCACCGAAGATGCCTACATGCGCGCCATCGCCGAAGGCGACTTCCAGTCGATGACCGAACTGAACAAGGCTCTGCACCTGGACATCGCCCGGGCCGGCAAGAACCCTTACCTGACCGACTGCTACGAGAAACTGCTCGGCGAAGGCCAGCGCCTGCTGCACTTGCAACTTGACTACATCGTTAACAGTGGCTCGACGACGCGCCTGGGCCGTGACCATGAGGACATCGTCGAAGCCATTGCCGCCAAGGACGCCGATGCCGCCGAACAGGCTGCCCATGAGCATACGATGCTGTTCCAGCGCCGCTTCCTGGATTTCATGCAGCAGAACCTGACCGCGCCGGTTCGGGTTTACTGACCATACAGTTAGGTACTGTTTATCTCGGTGGGAGCGACCTTGGTCGCGAAAGGGCCGGTAAGGTCACAGCATCTGCTGTGAATGTGCCGCAGTCTTCGCAAGCAACCGGAGCGCGGGCCGGCTGCTCCCACCGGTCTAACCGAACAGATTGGCTGATCGCCCGACACTCATTGTGTAAATAACGTAAAAACAATTTACTCCTATATGAGATTAAATATCATTCCGCCCGTTGGAGCGGCGGGGAAGCCTCTGGAGCAAGGTTTCAGGCACTATTAAGCAGGTTTGGATAAAGCCTTTTCCGCCGTTTTTCTGCCCGTCTCGGGCGCACGATCAATGGGGAAGATGGACATGAATCCGAAGTACAAGCCTAACCTGCTGGCGTCAGCCATCGTTCTGGCCTGCAGTGCGCCGGTCGGCGCTGCCGAAGTGATCGGCGCAGCCGCTGACGAAGTCGTCAAACCGGACAGCGTACTGCCTGCCGATGGCTCGCCAGAGGCGCTGGAACTGGGCGATACCCATGTCATCGGCACCGCCGAGCAGGAACTCAAGCAGGCGTCGGGCGTGTCTATCATCACCGCCGAAGACCTCAAAAAGCGTCCGCCGGTCAACGATATTTCCGAGATCGTGCGCAAGATGCCCGGCGTCAACCTGACCGGCAACAGCACCACCGGCAGCCGTGGCAACAACCGGCAGATCGACCTGCGCGGTATGGGGCCGGAAAACACCCTGATCCTGATCGACGGCAAGCCGGTGACTTCGCGTAACTCGGTGCGCATGACCCGTACCGGCGAGCGCGATACCCGTGGCGACAGCAACTGGGTGCCGGCTGAAATGATCGATCGCATCGAGGTGCTGCGCGGCCCGGCGGCGGCCCGTTATGGTTCCGGCTCCATGGGCGGGGTGGTCAATATCATCACCAAGCGCCCGACCGACAAGCTGCAAGGCTCGATTACCGCTTACACCAACCTGCCTGAAGACGACGCCGAAGGGGTGACCAAACGCACCAATTTCAGCCTCGCCGGCCCGCTGACCGACGCCCTGAGCTTCCGGGTCTACGGCAACCTCAACAAAACCGATGCCGACGATCTGGACATCAACTGGGCCAAGACCGATGCGGCAGCGGCGGCTGATGGTATTTCGCCGACCTACGCTGCCGGTCGTGAAGGGGTGCGTAACAAGGACATCAACGGCCTGCTGTCGTGGCGCCTGGATGAAGCGCAGACCATCGACTTCGAAGCCGGCTACAGCCGTCAGGGCAATATCTACGCGGGCGACACCGGTGGCGATGCGATCAACGACTCGGCGGCCCTGCAAGAGCGTATTTCGGCGCTGTATGGCCGTGAAACCAACACCCTGTACCGTCAGACCTACTCGATTACCCATCAGGGCGATTGGGCGTTCGGCACCTCGAAGCTGACCGCGCAGTACGAAGGCACCCAGAACCGCCGCCTGCAGGAAGGCTTGTCGGGCGGCAGCGACGGCAACATCAACGCCGATGCCAGCGAGATCACCAGCGATTACGACAGCTTCCTGGTCAGTGGTGAGGTGAACATCCCGCTGGAGATGCTGGCGCATCAAGTGCTGACCATCGGCGCCGAATGGAACCGGCAGACGCTCGATGACCCGTCGGCGCTTAATCAGACCGTCAGCGGTGCCGGCTCCGGCGGTTCTGCGCTGCCTAATTCGGTGGCCGGGTCGCGGCCGACCGATATGGACGCAACCATCGCCGCCGTGTTCATCGAGGACAACATCGAACTGACCCCGGACTGGATGCTGACCCCCGGCGTGCGCCTGGACCACCATGACCAGTTCGGCTCCAACTGGAGCCCGAGCCTCAACACATCGTACAAACTGACCCCCGATATCACCCTAAAAGGCGGTATCGCCCGGGCCTTCAAGGCGCCGAACCTGTACCAGTCCAACCCCAACTACCTGCTGTTCAGCATGGGCATGGGCTGTGATCCGACCTTCAACCTCGGTGGCGGGTGTTACATCCTGGGCAATGACAGCCTTGAGCCAGAAGTCAGCGTCAACAAGGAAATCGGCATCAGCTTCGATCGTGATGGCTGGAGCGCAGGCCTGACCTACTTCCGCAACGATTACGACAACAAGATCACCTCGGGTATTACCGTGCGTGAACTGGCCACCGGCGGCACCAACGCCTCGCCAGTGCTGCGTTGGGAAAACGCCACCGACGCGGTGGTCAAGGGCTGGGAAGGTAACCTGACCGTGCCGTTGCTGGGCGAACGTGGCGAGACGCTGAGCTGGAGCACCAACTTCACCTATATGGATGAAAATGCTGATCGTACCGGCCAGCCGCTGTCGGTGATCCCGGAGTACACCATCAACTCGTTCCTCGACTGGCAGGCCACTGACAAGCTGGCGCTGAACCTCAATGCCACTTGGTATGGCAAACAGGAGCCGCGTACCCTGAACCCGACCCTGCCGTCTTCGGGGCCGATCACCGCCGCCAATGCCTTGTCCACCCGTGACCCTTACCACCTGTGGGGCGTGGGCGGCAGCTACGAGTTCAGCAAGAACCTGTCGGTGGGTGCCGGTATCAACAACCTGTTCGACAAGCGGATGTACCGTGAAGGGCAGGGCACCAGTCAGGGCGCCAACACCTACAACGAGCCAGGCCGTTCGTTCTACGCTTCGGTTACCGCTTCGTTCTGATGATCCGAGCGTTACCGCCTGCAATGACCGCTTCGCTGTGAGGCGGTCTCTGCGTTTTCAGGGATCACCATGAGTTCTGCCAGCTACCTCACCGACGTTGCCTACCCGCATCACTTCCAGACCCAGGCCACCTCCAACTGGCTGGCCTTTGTTGCCACCGCGCTGGGCCGTGCGGTGCCGGATATCAGCCGCGCTTACCGCAGTTGTGAACTGGGTTGCGGGCAGGGCTATGGCGCCGTTATCAACGCCGCTGCCAACCCCAACGGGCACTTTGTGGCAGTGGATATCAACCCTCGGCATATTGCGCATGGGCGCGCCTTGGCCGCTGCGGCCGGAGTGGCCAATATCGAGTTTATCGAGGCGAACTTCCGTGATTTCGCTGAATCTTGTGCGCATGACACATTCGATTTTGTGATCAGCCACGGGGTCTACTCCTGGGTCAGCCCGGCGGTGCAAGGCGAGATGCGCCAGGCTGTCGCGCAGTTGCTCAAGCCCGGCGGGCTGGCTTACCTGGGGTATATGAGCCAGCCGGGGTTGTTCTTCCTGGGCCCGTTGCAGCAGTTGTTGCGCCGTCATGTGCAAGGGGCGACGGGCAGCCTTGAGCAGCGGGTCAGCGCTGCCCTGAACCTGCTGCAAGGCATGGCCAGCGCCCGCGTGGGGTTCTTCGCCGAGCACCCGCAGGCCAGCATTTACCTGCAAAGCCTGGCCAGCCGCCATGTGCATTACGTGGCCCATGAGCTGTTCAACGAACACTGGAGCTCGATCAACAGCGGCGAACTGATCGAGCAAATGAGTGAACTGGCCTGTGACTTCATCGGCAGCGCCACGGCGCTGGAAAACATCGACGAAGTCTCGGTGCCGGGCAACGTCCTGGCGCTGCTCAATCAACTGCCCGGTGTCGCCGAGCGGGAATTGTTCAAAGACCTGGCACGCAACCAGTCGGACCGTTGCGACCTGTTCCAGAAGCGCGGTGTCGCAGCACTGACCACCGGCCAGCATCGTCAGGCGCTGTGGCAACAATGTGTGACCCGCCTGCCCGGCGCGCCGCTGGCCGGGCCAATCGAATTCGATACCCGGATCGGCCCGGTCCAGGGACCGGCCGGGTTGTTCGGGCCGTTGCTCAAGGCGCTGGCCGATTATCCACAGACCTTCGCCAGCCTGGCCGGGCTGCCAGCGCTTGGCGGCCAGACCGGCGCGATCAGCCCGGCCTTGCAAATGCTGGCCTGGGCTGGCCATGTACATCCGCTGCTGCCGGGCGAACTGGACGTCGAACGTTGCCAGGCCCTGAACCGGGTGATCAGCGAACGCGCGCTCAAGGGCGAAACCTACCAATGGCTGGCCGCCCCGACCCTGGGCTCGGCAGTGGCTGCCAGCCCGCTGCAGATGCTGCTCGCACGGGTCCTGCTGGACTACCCGCAATTGCGCGGCAAGCTGCTCAAACAAACCGTACTGGCCAGCGCCCGGCAACTGGATATTCACGCCACAGAAGTTGGACTGGACGCCGAACTGGAAGCGTTCGAACGACAAGTCTTGCCGGTATGGCAACAACTGGGCGTGGTTTAAAACAGAGGGAAGTTCGCCCGCAGGGCGGACCCAAGCCAGGAGCAAGCGCTTTGGTTCCTTTGGCGCCCCAAAGGAACCCGCCCGTCGGGGCGGAACCCGCGGTCCAGTCAACCGCGGCAAAAAGCCTTGCGCTGGTCGAAAGGTCTTCGCGGATAAATCCGCTCCTACGGCCATTTACCGAAGTCGCATTGCGACGCCCAATCGCTGCCCAGCGACCTGCACACCGACAAAAAACACACAATGGGTGCCGGGCAAACGCACCTTGGGGTAAGGTTGCGGTCACAGCTTCTGAGCCCAACCACCGAAAGGACCCTGACATGCTGGATTGGAAAAACCGCGCAGGCAGCGCGGACGAACGCCCTGCCGACACGGCTGCGGTCAAAAGACGCGGCTATCTGGGCGGGATCTTCTTCAGCCGCGCCCTCGGCGTACTGGTCCTCATCTACCTGTTAGTGACCGCTCTGGTTGGCTGGTACTGGAGCAACGAACCGGGCCTGTTTCCGGTCCAGCAGAACGCCCAGGCCGCCGCCGAGCGTGAAGGCAAACAGATGGTGATCGGCTACACCACCGTTGAAACCCTCAAATCGGTGACCGGCACCCTGCTCAACAAACCCGGTGGTTACCTGGCCAACGACCGCTTTCCACCAGGGGTGTGGCTGGACAACATGCCGAGCTGGGAATACGGCGTACTGGTCCAGGTACGTGACCTGAACCGGGCCCTGCGCAAGGACTTTGCCCGCTCCCAGTCGCAATCGACCGAAGACGGCGATCTGGCACGTGCCGAACAACTGTTCAACTTCAATGATCGCAGCTGGATCATGCCTTCCAGCGAGTCGCAGTACCAGGAAGGGATCAACGCCCTGAGCCGTTACCAGGCTCGTCTGGCGAGCCAGAACGGTGCGCAGTTCTATGCCCGCGCCGACAACCTGAACAGCTGGCTGGGTGATGTCGGAACCCGCCTGGGCTCAATGTCCCAGCGGCTGTCGGCCAGTGTCGGCCAGGTCAAGCTCAATGCTGCTGCGCGCACCGACAACATCAACGTCAAGCCCGGTGAAGTATTGAAGGTTGACGAAGAAGTGGTCGAAACCCCCTGGATGCAGATCGACAACGTGTTCTACGAGGCCCGTGGCCAGGCCTGGGCGCTTTCGCATTTGCTGCGTGCCATCGAGGTCGACTTCGCCGACGTACTGGCCAAGAAGAATGCCACGGTCAGCGTCCGCCAGATCATCCGCGAACTGGAAGCGTCGCAGGCTGCGGTGTGGAGCCCGATGATCCTTAACGGCAACGGCTTCGGCGTGCTGGCCAACCACTCGCTGGTAATGGCCAACTACATCTCGCGGGCCAACGCCGCGGTCATCGACCTGCGTCAGTTGCTGTCGCAGGGTTGAGTGGTGAGTGAGTCAGTGACTACGCTGGAACAGGAGGCCGCTCATCGGGCGGCCTCCGACGCTGAGCTGGTGGCCTGGGTTGATGAACAGGACCGCCTGCTCGGCGGTGTGCCGCGTGCCGAGCTGCGCGACAAGGGTCTGATCGGCCGTGGCACCTTCATCCTGTTATTCAACTCTGTGGGCGAGCTGTGTGTGCATCGTCGCACCTTGAGCAAAGCCGTTTATCCCGGCTACTGGGATGTTGCGGCCGGCGGCATGGTCCAGCCGGATGAAACTTACGCTGAATCAGCGGCCCGCGAACTCGAAGAAGAGCTGGGGGTGGGCGGTGTGGCGTTGCGAGATCACGGCCGTTTCCTGTTTGACGAGCGCGGCAACCGGCTTTGGTGCGCGGTGTTCTCGGCGGTCTCGGACAGCCCGTTGCGGTTGCAGCCAGAAGAGGTCCTGGAAGCCTGTTTCCTGCCCATCGAGCAGGCTCGGCGCCTGAGTGAACAAAAGCCTTGCTGCCCCGACTCGCTGGTGGCGTTGCAGACCTATCTGCAGCAGGTCGCAAAAACCCAGTAAATTGCCGCATTCCGGCCCTTAGCAATCAGGAAATTTGCCGTTACACTGCGCGGCCTTCGGGCAGTGTCGTTGCCCGATCAGCGCTGCCCCTGCCAGAGTGGGGCTTCGCGGCCGCAGGTCCCCTGACGGTCCAGTGTTCAGTCCTCAAGCCGAGGATTTCCCGTGGTCAAGAAAGCCGCTTCCTTCGCAGCCCTCGGTGGGCTGGTGTATTCAACTGACGCCGGGCGCCATTGCCCCGATTGCAGTCAACCCGTCGATGCCTGTATCTGCAAGCAAACGGTTATCCCTGCCGGTGACGGTATCGCTCGCGTGCGCCGCGAAAGTAAAGGCCGTGGTGGCAAAACCGTAACTACAGTTAGCGGTGTGCCACTGGCTGAAGATGCCCTCAAAGACCTGGCCAAAGCGCTCAAGCAGCGTTGCGGCACCGGTGGTTCGCTCAAGGACGGTGTGATCGAGATCCAGGGCGATCATGTCGAACTGCTGATCGCCGAGCTGGTCAAGAAAGGTTTCAAGGCTAAAAAATCCGGCGGCTGAACCGCGCCGCTGGAGCCAAACCGTCATTTCCGCGCTTTAAACTGCGCCCGGTCGGCCTTTGGCCGACGTTTACCGACTTATAGACAGGGGACTTCGATGTCCGTACGACGCACACGCAAAGACGATGGCAGCCAATGGACCGTGGCGGACAGCCGCAGTGTTTATGGAATTCGCCATTGGGGCGCCGGTTATTTCGCGATCAACGAAGCCGGTCGCGTTGAAGTTCGTCCCAACGGTGCCGGTAGCACCCCGATCGACCTCTACGAGCAGGTCGACGACCTGCGCAAAAGCGGCCTGACCCTGCCGTTGCTGGTGCGCTTCCCGGACATTCTGCAAGATCGCGTGCGCAAGCTGACTGGCGCTTTCGATGACAACATCGCGCGCCTGGAATACCAGAGCCGTTACACCGCGTTGTACCCGATCAAGGTCAACCAGCAAGAAGCCGTGGTGGAAAACATCATCGCCACGCAAAACGTTTCCATCGGCCTGGAAGCCGGCTCCAAGCCCGAGCTGATGGCCGTGCTGGCGCTGGCGCCGAAGGGCGGCACCATCGTCTGCAACGGTTACAAGGACCGTGAGTTCATCCGTCTGGCGCTGATGGGCCAGAAGCTGGGCCACAACGTGTTCATCGTCATCGAGAAAGAATCCGAAGTCGAACTGGTGATCGAGGAAGCCGCCGAACTCAAGCTGGCGCCCCAGGTCGGTCTGCGCGTGCGGCTGTCGTCGCTGGCGTCGAGCAAGTGGGCCGACACCGGCGGCGAGAAATCCAAGTTCGGCTTGTCTGCCGCGCAGCTGCTGTCGGTGGTCGAGCGTTTCCGCAAGGCCGGCCTGGATCAGGGCATCCGGCTGGTGCACTTCCACATGGGCTCACAGATCGCCAACCTGGCCGACTACCAGCACGGTTTCAAGGAAGCGATCCGTTACTACGGTGAACTGCGCAGCCTCGGCCTGCCGGTGGACCATATCGACGTCGGCGGCGGCCTGGGCGTCGATTACGACGGCACCCACTCGCGCAACGCCAGTTCGATCAACTACGACATCGACGACTACGCCGGTGTGGTGGTCGGCATGCTCAAGGAATTCTGCGACGCGCAGGGCCTGCCGCACCCGCATATCTTCTCGGAAAGCGGCCGCTCGTTGACCGCTCACCATGCGGTGCTGGTGGTCCAGGTCACCGACGTGGA